>URKJ01000001.1 GCA_900548385.1 uncultured bacterium
CGAGATGTAGCTCCGTCTCGTGGGCTCGGAGATGTGTATAAGAGACAGGCTTTCGCAGATCGAAGCGGATAAAGTGAATCCGACCATTGCGACGCTCTGGAAGATTGCGCACGCTCTGCATGTGGATTTGGAGTCGCTGATTTCCGGCGGGAACAAACGGAAAAAACGGTTCGAGGTGATCCGGAAAGAGATGATCGTTTCGCTGGCGACCGACCGTGCCGGGACCCGGTTCGATGTGCTTTCGCCCGCTTCGATGGCGGAAGATCTGGAGCTTTACCGGATGACGATGGAGCCCGGCTGTCTTCACTCTTCCCAGCCTCATGCAAAGGGGACGGAGGAGTATGTGAACGTGCTGGACGGCAGAGTGCGGATCACCGCGGGGGAAAGTTCCGCCGTTCTGGAAAAAGGCGATTTCCTGATCGTTCAGACCGATGTTGAACATGCGATCGAAAATCTTTCGGATTCCCGGGCGGAACTGTTCATGGTCGTCCGCTTCCGCAAAGCATAATGTTTCAACGGGATTTTTCCGGAAGGGTTCTTGATTCTTTGCATACAGACTTTATATTTCCGGAAAAACGATACAGCAGAGGATTCGACATGCAATTTGATTTACGCGATTTCAGGTCCCGCGGGGGACGTGTTCATTTCATCGGTTGTGCGGGGGCGGGGACCCGTCCTCTGGCGGCGATTTTCCGGGAGCTCGGCTTCTCCTGTTCCGGATCGGATCTGCTGCCGGTCCGGATTGACGGCGTGACGACGTTTCAGGGACATTCCGCTTCTAACCTTCCGCCGGAGAGTTCGCCGCTGCTCGTTGTTCATACATCGGCGGCGGCTCCCGATAATCCGGAACTGGCGGAAGCACGGAGACGCGGCGCGGCGGTCATGCGGCGGGGCGAGGCGCTGGCGCATCTGGGGACTCTGTTTGAACATACGGTTGCCGTTGCCGGATCGCACGGGAAAACGTCGGTTTCCGCAATGATCGCACACACTTTTCTGGAGCTTGGCGAAGAACCGGGATTTCTGATCGGCGGAACCGTTTCCGGCTGGGATTCCGCCGGTTGTGCAGGAAGCGGAAGACTGTTTGTAACGGAAGTCGATGAGAGCGATTCTACGAATGCGCTGTTCCGTGCCGGAACCGCCGTCGTGACCAACATTGAGGACGATCACAGCTGGAGTGTCGGCGGAGCGGAGAATCTGTACCGCAGCTTTGTCGAATTCGCGGAAAAATCATCGAACCTGATTTACGTCGGGGGCAGGGAGACGGACCGTCTGCTTGCTCCGCTTCCGGTTGCTTCCGAACGGCTTTCCCGGACTCTTCCCGGCTGGGCTTTTCCCGCGCACTGGGGCGGTTTTCAGCGTCTGAATGCCGTTACCGCGTTTGCCGCCGTCCGGTCTGCGACCGGACGGCCGGAGGAGGAGATACGCCGTGCCCTGTTCCGTTTTCCCGGAGTCGAGCGGCGCATGTCCCTGCGTTTTGACAACGACCGTTTCCGTATTGTGGAAGATTATGCGCATCATCCGACGGAGCTCCGTGCATCGCTTGCGGCTCTCCGGGAAACGAACCCGGATTGTCGCCTGGTTGTTGTGTTCCAGCCGCACCGTTATGCCCGTTTGAAACGGTATCTGGCGGAATTCGCGGCGCTTTTGCGGGAGGTGGAAGGTCCCGTTTTTCTGCCGCCGGTCTTTGCCGCGTGGACGGACCGTTCGGATGTGGATTCCGCGACTCTGGCGGAGGCGGTCGGAGCAAATGCGCATCCGCTTTCCGGCAGCTGGGAGCGGATGGCGTGTGCGGTGACGGAAGCGGTGCGTGCCGGCGACTTGATCGCCGTGATCGGAGCCGGCGATGTGAAAGAGATCATTCCGCTGCTTGCCGCCCGCCTGAGCGTTCAGTCCTGACGGTGCAGGTTCATGCGGTCCCGGTATGGCGTGACGCCGTACCGTTTTTTATAGAGACGGATGAAGTAATTGCTGTTTTCAAATCCGCTTTGTGCGGCGGCTTCCGCGATGTTGAAATAAGGATTGCGGAGCAGGACCCGCGCCCGTTCGAGCCGCAGATTCTGCAGGTAATGCCGGGGCGGAACTTTGCAGAAATCCTGAAACAGACGCCGCAGAAAACTGGGACAGACTCCCGCTTCCCGTGCGGCGTCGGCAACGGTGACCGGCTCCGTGAAATGCTCCTGAAAATAACGGAGCGCGATGCGGAGTCCCGGATGAAGTTGCCCGGACGGTTCCGTCTGAGCATTGAGTCTCTGGAGCATGGAACAGAGCAGAGCGGGGGCTCCGGTAAAATCCTCGCGGTCGGTCATGCGCTTCAGCTCCAGAAACGTTCGCCGTACCCAACCGAGACCGGATACGTCCATACTCCGCCAGGTTTGCGGAAACAGTTCGGGGCTTGCCTGAAACACGCAGAAAAGATTGCGTTCTCCCGGTTCGTTGAGCTGATTGTGGCGGAGTCCCGGCGGAATGATGATCAGAATGCCGGGTCTGCCCTCCAGCGTGCCGAGAGAACTTTCCACCCGGCAGCGTCCGCGGACGATCAGCAGCATTTCGCAGCCGCCATGCTGGTGGAACGGCACGGGAGTCTCCGTGGCGCAATGCCGGTGCGCATAGGAAAAATACGGAAGAGAGATGGCGCTTCCGCTCATTTCGGCGATCCTGTGAGGATGCGGACCAGCTCCTGCCTGTAGGCGTTTACATCGCTCCATCCCATTGCGACGCGAACCGTTCTGCCGTCGGCGGATGTGCGCAGAGTTCCGGTGTCGTCCACGGTCAGATTCATGTTCTCGAATTCAACATACCGGTCGGTTTCCGCAAGATGAACCGCCACGGTATCGTAAAGGATGCTGCTTTCCGTTTTTCATTCGTCGGGACGTCCATAGAATTCCTGCCAGACGCGATAGCTGTCGATGATCGTCTGCGGGATTTTTGACGTGGAATTCCGCACCTGCTGATAGAGTTCGCCGTCAAGGATCATATTGCCGCAATGGTCCAGCGGAGTGATGGTGAACTCTTTCCAGTCGGCGGAAAAAACTGTTTTTGATGCGGGAATGTCGATTTTGACATTGTATTCCGCAATCGTTCCCGGCCGGTCCCGGAAATTTTTGCGGATGGAGCCCGCCATTGCGACGAGACGGCATTTCTTTACAAGATCGGGACGCTTCCGGCAGATTTCCGCGAGGTTGGTCGTTGGACCGATGGCGATGACCGTCATTTCGTCGACCGCTTCGATCCGGCGGATCGCTTCCCCGACACCGTCGGTTACGATCGTGCCGTGATATTCTTCGGGATTCCAGCCTCCGAGCCATGCGTGCAGGCTTTCCGGTACATCCTGATCCGGACGCGGAATTCCGATTCCGACGGGAATATGGGACGCTCCGGCGTCGCTCAGGAATTTTGCCGCGACGGCGGCGCGGTACGCGGTGTCGCCGGATGCGGAAAGTACGAGTTCGGGGATGAGACCGGGCATGTTCAGAAGCATTCCGAGCGCCCAGCAGTCGTCGATGTCACCGCCGATGTCGGTATCGAGGATAATATGTTTCTGCATGAAAACTCCTTTCGTTTTCGGTATTATATCCTGTTCCGGCACGGAATGCAATGCCCGGTTTGTTCAGAAATGGAGAATAAAACAGCACAAAACGCCACAGAGTCCGTTTTTCGGGGAAAACGGCGATTTTATCAAAAAATCCAGTTTATTCGCGGTTTTCTCCATTTAAATTCCGGAAACGGGGTTTATATTAACAAATCTGCAAAATTATGTAAGGATAAAACAGAAAATGGGTATGAATCCTGTCAGAGTCGGACTGTGGGGTATCGGAAGAGCCGGGCATAATATGCATTGTTCGGAAATAGATCAGTATCCCGATCGTTTTCAGATCGTCGCCGCGTGTGACATTGATGAATCCAGAGTCAACAACCTTGTGGAGCGCTATCACTGTGCGGGTTATACCAGCGGCGCGGAATTCCTGAACGACCCGAACGTGGAACTGGTGGCGGTTGCCGTCCGTTCGACCGAACATGTCGACTATGCGCTCAAAGCGCTGAAAGCCGGAAAGATCGTATTCCTTGAAAAGCCGTTTGCGCTCACGCCCGACGGCATGAAGCTGCTGGAGCAGGCGGTGCGCGACTATCCCGGAAAACTCTATTTCCGTCACAACCGCCGTTTTGAAGCGGCGTTCAATCATATCCGCGAGATCATCGCAAGCGGTATTCTCGGCGATGTTTATGAGATCAAACTGCGCCGTCACAACTACCAGAGCCGTGAAGACTGGCAGACCATTCTTTCCTGCGGCGGCGGGCAGATCAACAACTGGGGGCCGCATTTGATTGACCACTCTCTGCGCCTGCTGGAATCCCCGGTCGAGTCCATTTGGAGCGACCTTAAACATGTTTCCTCCAAAGGCGACGCGGACGATCATATCAAGATTCTGTTCCGTGGAGAAAACGGACGCATTGTCGACCTTGAGATTTCCAACTGCATTCTGCTGCCCTCCGATGTTTATTCCGTGTACGGTACGCGTGGAACGCTGGTCAGTCACGATGAATCGGATCTTCATATGAAATATCTGGATCCCGCCATGAAACTGCCGGAAACGCATTCGAGTCCGGGCACTCCCCCCTGGACCGGCGGGTATGGCGACGCGGACAAATGGCCGTGGATCGAAAAGACGATCAAGGTGGAGCCGTCCAACGGGTATAAGATGACGGAGATTTATCGTTATCTGTACGATGCGATCCGTGACGGTGTCCCGTTCCCCGTGAAACCGGAAGAAGCGTTCGCCGTGATCAAGGCGACGGCGGAGATCAAGAAGCAGAATCCGCAGTTTACCGTTCAGCCGGATCTGTTCGAGTGACCTGATCCTCTGAATTATCGGATTTATATTGCGTCCCCTGCCGGATTTCCGCGGGGGACGTTTTTTTATGATTCCGGACCGTTGGGATTCCGGGTTTTGCCGGAGATCAGTTCAGTTTGAAGTCGCGGTTGCTTTTCCAGGAACAGTGGGCGCAGAGCGGATTGCGCCCGGCGACGATTCCGCGGCGGTACCGGTCGGCTTTTTCGCTGAGGAACAAGTCCTGCAGAGGTGTGTCAAGCACGTTTCCCGCATCGAATCCATAGAAATCCGTACAGAACAGAACGCGTCCATCGTATTTGATGTGGACGCGGCGGAACGGCGCCAGACAGTGTTCCCCGCCGCCGTGAGGATTGATGAAGACCGGACACGGATACTCTCCGGCGGCTGCCCGGCGGCGGACTTCCGCAAGGGCGTTTTCCAGTTTGCGGCGGTAGTCGGAGTCGTCTTCCCGGTGCCAGACTTCGATCGTCGGGTCGTCGCTTTGAAATTCGGAGCGGAGCCAGTCGCGGTAAGCGTTGATCTCCGCGCGGGTGAAGTACATCAACCGCTGAAGATGGATGAGGTCGGGTCCGAGCGCACCGAGAACCCGCGGGAGTTCCGGTGCGGAGTCCACATTTTCATCGGCAAGTGTTGAAAGAAAGATCAGCCGTCCGGAACGTTTCTTCAGCAGTCCGATATTGGCTTTCACCCGTTCAAAAACCCCGTTTCCGCGGATCCGGTTGTGGTAAGGCGCATCGCCGTCGAGTGAGATGTAAATCGCTTTGAAGCAGCGGTTCAGCAATTCCGCGTGACGGTCGATCAACGTGCCGTTGGTGATTACTCCGAGCTCAAAACCGGATTCGTGAAGATGACGCGCCAATGGATCGAACTGCTCATAAAGGAGCGGTTCGCCGCCCCACAGGATGATTTGCGGTTTCGGGTCGGACGCGCGAAGCGACTCCGCGATCTCCATCCATTTTTCCGGCGGAAGTTCCCGGCTTCTGCTGCGGTCGTCGAACATGCCGTTCTGCTGCCCGCAGAATATGCAGCGCAGATTGCAGCGCCCGGTGAGCTGAAAATGAATGGAGGTGATTTGAGGAGTCGGCATGATGTCCTGTCTCGTTTTCCGGATAATGTAATCCGTTTTCCGGAAATTTCAATCAATCCGGACGGCTCCTGCCGGAATTTCCTGATGAAGTTGTCCGTTTTCCATCCACAGACGGATTTCTCCGAGCGGCGTCGGTACCGTTGCCGCATCGCCGTCCCGGAGCAGAGGCGAGGGGGCGACGCGGAAAGTCCGCCAGCCGTCCGAAGCCGGTTCACAGCCGAAGAGCAGGATCGGCAGGAGCGCCGCGGGGCCTGCGCTCCAGGCATGACACAGACTCAGCCCGTAAGGACGGTTGTAGAACGCATAGATGCTGTTGCCCGTGAGTGATTCGTCATAGGCTTCAAAAAATGTGGTTGCACCGAGTTTGAGCATTCCGCCCCAGATACGGCGGATCGTCGCCAGCGCCGCGTCGTGACAGCCGGTCCGGATCATCGCCAGAATTTCCAAAGCCTCCTGATAGGGGGTGCCGACCGGCGGGAGTGTCGGGCTGCAAAGCCGCCGCATGACCGCTTGCGCCTCCTGTCCCGTGATCAGTCCGGAGAGTACCGCATAGTAGTTCGCGTGACGGTAAAAGCCGCAGGACGGGTTATCCGTATTGGCGCGGAAGAGTCCGGCTGCCGGATCGAATGCCCGGTTCAGCAGCTCCTGTTTCAGCTGTTCCGCTTTATTCCGGCAGCGTCCGGCAAGGAGTGGATCGTTCATACGGTCCGCGAGAGCGGCGGCTGAATTCAGCGCCCAGAAGAAATGGATTTGAAGCGTGGTCTGTTTTTCCGCATTGCTCCATTCCCGTTCCGGTGCGTGCTGACTGCGGACCCAGTCAACAAAGAGCCAGTCCGCCGGATAGTCGCGGCAAGGCAGAAAGCCGTTTCCCGCCTGTTCCAGAAGCACAAGAACCATATCGGTAATTTCCGCATACTGCCGTTTGAGAAATGCCGGATCGGAGAAATAGCGCTGATACAGATCATGCGCGATCAGCAGCCAGAGTGAATAGTCGACAATTCCGTTGACATGCGTCTTCCGGATTCCTGCGCGTCCGAGAACGGTCAGAGTTTTCCGTACCGGTTCGGGATCCGCGAATGAGTAGGCGTTGGCGAGAAGAGAAAGCGCAAGGTCGCCCGCCCACGGCAGCCGGTCCCGTTTGATGCCGTCGATGAGAAAATGGCGCATACAGAGACGCAGAGTATAAGCGGAGCTCATCCAGATGCGCGAGAGTTCGGGATCGGAGGCGAAAGCCCCGGTGTAGCGGACAGGAGTGAATTCCGCATCGCACTCCACGCGGACCGGGTTTTCCGCTTCCGCGCGCAGATAACGGAATGCCAGCGGATCGGGCGTTTCCCACACGCCGCTGCGGATTTCGTTCAGCTCAAGCGTCTGTTCACTGAGAACCGGATCGGTGTTTTCCAGTTCAAATTTGGATTCGCCGAACCCGAATACCGGTTTCTTGCGGGAGAAAATGCGGACCCTGGACAGCAGTTCGCATCCAGCATCGTAGCGTCCAGGCGCATATTCCGCCGGGTTCAGACGGAGAACCGGAAAGCGGTCTCCGAACGGATTCCCGCCGGGACACGCCGCTTCGTAATGTTCACCGTCGATTGATGCCTCCCAGCCGGAAACCGGATCGGGGAGAATCGAGGGAAGCATACTCTCCACCGCATTGACACAGACGTGCAGAAGCAGGATTCCGGGGGTGTTCAGCTCAAAGAAAAACCGGTCGTTCTCCTGTCGTTCCGCAATGAGTTCTCCGCCGTTGAACGAGGCGGAAAGCGTTCCGTTGACCCGGAGGGAGAACGGACCGGGCTCCATGACCCGGCGAAAATGAACGCTTGAGACCGGTGTGTGAAACGTGCCGGGATAACCGACTTTCAGTTTGAGGCGTTCGCAGGCTTTCCGCATCTGCCGGAGCAGGAAACATTCGTATTCGGCGCGCGGATAGAGCCAGCCTTCCGGATTGATGGTTCCCGGTGCGGACTGGAAGACCGAGTAGGCAGGATCGAATACCGCGTGTGCGGAATTTCTGTGTGCGACGCTCAACTGAAACAGATTCATGATGGTCTCCTGATGATTGAATCAATATAGCGTGGTCCCGGAAGAAAATCAAGGCGCGGGAAACTGTTTGAGGAAAGAAAGTGTTTGTTCGAAGGCGGTCCGGTATGCCTGTTCCATTCCGGGCATTGTGATGAAAATGTGCACTGCGCCGGGAAGTTCTTCGTGAATCACCCGGACGCCCTGCCGTCTGGCGCGTTCTGTGAATTCGCGTCCCTGATCGCTCAGCACGTCACATTCCGCGGTGATCAGCAGGAACGGGGGAAGGGCGGAGAGATCCGTCGTCAGCGGCGAAACGAAACGCTCCCGCCGTTGATTCCGGTTCGGACAGTATGCGTCCTGAAACGCCTCCATAAGCCTGGAATCATTGGTGAAGCCGCGTCCATACCGCAGCCACGAACCGTTGATGCCGGGTTCCAACGTTGTTACCGGATAAAACAGGATGAGTCCCGTCGGTTTCTGTTTGAATTCATCTGCGAGTTTTAATGCGGCTGTGATCGCAAGATGCCCGCCGGCACTGTCTCCTGCGAGAAAAATGCGGTCCGGGTCGACCGTTTCCGGGAGGTGCCGTCGAGCCTCGCGGAATGCCGTTACGGTGTCGTTCAGAGCGGCAGGATACGGGTGTTCCGGTGCGAGACGGTAGTTGATCGCCAGCACAGCCGCGGTGCCGGACGCCGCCAGATCGCCGCAGAACCGGGCGCAGCTGTTGATGCTTCCGAACGTCCACCCGCCGCCGTGCAGATAGATCACCAACGGAAGTTTTCTGCCGTTGAGCGGATGATAAAGACGTGCCGGAACCCTACCGATCCGGAAATCTGAAACCTGTACCCCTGCCGGCGGTTGAGCCGGGGTGTTGCGGGAATTCCGGACCGCGTTCAGATCCCGCAGATCGCCGCCGATTGCCCGGCGGATCGCAAGCTCCTGACGGGCGGAAAGTCCGCGCGGCATTTTGCGGATGAACTGCCGTGCTTCCGGACTGACCGCGGAAAGAACGGCTGGAAGGATCAGCAGAAGAACTGCGGAGCGGAGCGTCATCGTATATTACCTCCGGAATCCGTGATGGCGCAGGAGACCGTCGGTCCAGCGGATCAGCCGGTCGCGGTACTCCTGTGACAGTTCCGGCGGGTTCTTCTCCCCTTGGGATGCGGCGAGAAGATGCTCCAGCAGTTCTTCTTCGGATTCGCGCTCCGGTTCCGGGATCAGGCCGTTTTCGTTGAGGAACGCCAGTTTGACGAGCATCAGCCACGGTTCTGTCCCGTCCTCCGTGGAATAATGGGAGAGCAGAGTGCGGAGAGCGCGGTAGCTTTGCCCGGAGTCCAGAAGCGGACGGGTGTTGGCGGTTAGAAATGCGGCCAGTTCACAGGCAGCAAGATAATTTTCCGTGCGGAGTGATACGGAATCGAACACGGTCAGCAGTTCCGGTTCCCGGACGGAGAACAGGGAGGAACGTTGATCGGGCGCACGGTATTTCAGCGAAAGTTCGCGGAACAGTCCCAGTTCGGGAAACTTCTTCTTTCCGCAGCCGCGCGCGCCTTTTACCAGAAAATCAAGCCTGCCCGCATCGGGGGAAAGCCCCGATACGATCAGACTCGATTCCTGAAACGGCGTCTGACGCAGGACAATGCAGGTCGTTTGCCGGTATGCCGTCATTCTGTCCGCCGGATCACGGTTCCCGCATGCCTTCGCTGAGCGCTTTGACAAACGGGTTCAGAATATAGTTGATGATCGTCCGTTTTCCGACTTTGATCTCTGCTTTGAGCCGCATTCCGGCAAGCAGAGTGGCGCCTTTGCCGCGTCCCTCCAGTTCCCCGGAAAGTTTCAGGCGCGCCTGATAGGTGGTCCCCATCGAGGCTTTGCTCTGTTTGCCGCCGTCGTCGGTATTTTCCATCTGTTCCGCGCTTTGAACGCCTTTGTTGAATGCGTCCTGCGAGATATAGATGACTTCACCGTCAAGCGTGCCGCACTGTTGGAACGGAAAGGCGTCGAGTTTCACGCGGGCTTTGTCGCCGAGCTTGACCCATCCGATATCCTTGGCGGGAATATCCACTTCCGCTTCGAGCGGAACGTTGATGGGGATCAGCGTCACGAGCGCTTCCGCTTCCCGGACCGCCGATCCCTCCTGAAACGGCGCCAGTTCATGCACAACCGCGTCACACGGGGAGCGGAGTTCACTCTGACGGTCCAGCATCGCCGCTTTCGGGATGTCTTTGTTGACGGAGATCAGTTCGCGTTTCACATTGACGTGCTCCTCCATGATCTGCCGGTTCCAGTCTTTGATGAACGCGTTCTTTTCCGCCTGGATGGTGTGAATCTGCTGCCGGTTTTCCACGATCTGCACGTTCTGCTGGTCGATCTGGATCGCCATTTCGATGAACGATATCTGGGTTTCCAGCAGGTCTTTCAGAGAAACGATGTTCTTTTTGCGGAGATCGCTCATCATTTTCTCGATTTTGCCGAGCGCCTCTTTCCGTTCCTCGTAACGTTTCAGGCTCTCTTCAAGAGCTTTCAGCGTTTTCTGATAACGGATGAGATTTTCATCGTAGGAACGGACTTTTTCCCGGTAATAGAGTTTGCGGGCTTCGAAAATCCCGTGCTGATTTTTCATGTCCTGATCCGGATTCGCCGGAAGGACAAACGGCTTTCCGTAGCCTGCGAGCTCCGCTTCCAGACGCATTTTGTGCGCATTGAGGCTTTGACGCTGCTCCAGAAGTTTGCCGTAATCGGATTCCGTGAGCGTCGGGTCGAAAGTGAACAGGACCTGTCCCTTCCTGACCCGTTGTCCGGGACGGATGTTGACCGTTTTGATCACGGTTCTTTCGTAAGGTTTCATCGTAATGGTCGGACGGATCGTCGTGAGTTTGCCGTCCGCCGTGACGATCTTGTCGACTTTGGCGAAACTCGCCCAGATGATCATCAGGAAGAGGAGCGCCACGACGATGAACCAGACGATGTGCATCGGGAACGGCGGGCGCTGCGCCTCCAGCATAATGGCATCCGGCTGAAACTCCTCCGCTTCCCGCAATGTTTTTTTAGAATCAGAATTCATCATCTTCGGTCCCCATCTGCTGACGCCAGAACTCCGCATAGATACCGTTCCGGCCGATTAGTTCTTTATGTGTTCCGGTTTCCACAAGTTCTCCCTTGTCCATGACCACGATCTTGTTGGCGCGGCAGAGAATGGAGAGACGGTGGGAGATGATGAACACCGTGCGGTTGCGGGCGATCATCTTCAGATTCTTGCGGACAAGAGTTTCGCTTTCCGGGTCGAGCGCGCTGGTGGCTTCGTCAAAGATCAGCAGGCGCGGATTCGGCAGCAGGGCGCGCGCGATCGCGAGACGCTGGCGCTGTCCGCCGGAAAGGTTGGAGGCGTTTTCTTCCAGAATGGAGTCGTAGCCTTTCGGCATCTTCTGGATGAATTCATCGGCGCCCGCCATGCGTGCGGCGTAGATGACCTCCTCCATGGACGCCTCTTTCTTGGTGAGAGTCAGGTTTTCCCGGACCGTTCCGTAGAAAAAGTAGTTGTCCTGAAGCACGATACCGATGTTGGATCGCAGGGAGGAACGGTCGATCTCGCGGATGTCGATTCCGTCAAACTTGATGATGCCCGCCTGCAGCGGATAGAGTCCCTGGATCAGCTTGGTGAGCGTGGTTTTGCCCGATCCGGAACGTCCGACGAGTCCGACCGTCGTGCCCGGCGCGATGTGCAGATTGCAGTCCTTGATGACGCGCGGACCATCCGCCGAGTACTGGAACGAGACGTTTTCAATGGAGATTTCTCCCCGGAGCTGATGGTGCAGCGATCCGCCGACCTGTTCGCCCGGACAGTTCATGACCACGCCGAGCATTTTCACGGAAAGCGCGGTCTGCTGATATTCGTGAACGAGTCCGACGATCCGGACCAGCGGCGCGGTGACGCGTCCGGAAAGCATCTGGAACGCGATCAGCGCACCGACCGACAGCGTGCCGTCGAATACGGATTTCGCACCGAACCAGATGATCGCCACGAACATGGCTTTTTCGAGGAAATTACTCAGTGTGCGCGCGGTCATGGAGATTTTTGCCACGCGGAAGTAACGGGTGATCGCATACGCCGCCGTATCGTTCCATTTCCGCTGCTGACTCGGTTCCAGCGCAAGGGATTTAACGGTCCGGATGCCGTGGATCGTTTCCACCAGCATACCCTGCCGCTTGCCCTCCGCAAGATAGAGTTCTTCCAGGCGGATCTGGAACGGTTTGATCAGAGCCGCGATCACCAACGCCATGGCGAGTGTGAACGCGAGAACCACGATGGTCAGTTTCACGCTGTAAAACAACAGGAACGGAAGAAACACAACCAGCGAAAGCAGTTCCAACGCCGAGAAAAAGAGGCTTCCCGAAAGGAACGAGCGTATCTTCTCGGTCTGCTGCATATGCTTGATGAGTACGCCGGAAGAGATCCGTTCATAGAAATCGACCGGGAGACTCAGCAGTTTTGCAAAAGTCCGCGTGGCAAGACGGATGTCGATGCGGTTTGTCGCGAACAGCAGGAAATAGTTTTCCAGATATTCGAGCGCTCCGTTGAACAGAAGCATGACCATCACGCCGAATCCGAGAACGGTCAGCGTGTTGTAGCTTTCGTGCACGAGCACTTTGTCCACGACGAGCTGGAAGAAAATCGGAATCGCAAGTCCGATCAGACTCATGGAGATGATCGCGATGGCAACCTGACCGAGCAGAACCCGCTGACGGAAGAATTCCGGTACGAACCAGCGGAGTCCGAACGGCTGATTCTCTTCCAGCAGGGAGTAGCGTTTTTTGAGCAGCAGCACTTCGCCGGAGAGTTCGTTGTTGAAATACTCTTCCTCCACGAACTCCATCTGCGGTTTGCGTCCGTTTCTGGCGACGGGATCCCAGATTGCGAGCTGCTGTTTCAATTCCGGTTCTTCCGGAGCCTTGTTCTGCTCTTCCGGAGTTTCAATGGTGATTTCCGGTTCTCCGGCGTTGCCGGGCAGTTCCGGAACCGCCGGCTTTTCCACGGGGACTTCGCGCACGCCGCAGAGGACGATCGCCGAACCGTCTTTTTTGAACGCCATCGCGGGATAAGCCGCACCGAGGCCCGCAAGTTTTTTCCAGGAGAGTTTGACCATTTTCGTGGCGAACTCCAGATCGTCCGCCATTTTCCGGATCAGACGGCGCGCCGGTTCGTCTTCGGAGATCGCGTATTCGTGAATCAGACGGCTCACGTCCGTGTCGCCGCCGTGATGTTTGACGATCGCGGAAAGACAGTAAAGCGTGGTGTGGCGTCCGTCGGTGGAGCACCCCGCAAGCTCGATCTTGATGAAGATCGCTTCGCCGTTCCAGGCGGAAGTCAGTTGCGGACGGGTGAGGAAAATCATTTTTCCCTGCGTTTTGCTGAGGGGATCGAATACGGCGAACCGTTCTTCCGTCACTCCTTCGGTCACCTGAGAGCGGAGGCCGAGGAACAGAACCCAGTTCCCGTTGTTGAGACGCAGAAGGACGGGTGCGCCGAAGTAGGACGCCAGTTCATCCGCGTTTGCATCGTTCCGCTGTTCGGGCGAAAGACGCAGTTTATTGGCGAGTTCCACGCCGATCTCCATGGAGTCTGCGGAACTGGCGTCGCAGCTTTGTACGAATGCGTCCAGTTCCGTGCCGCGCGGCAGCATTTTGGCGATTTCGCGCAGGCAGGAGATCAAGGTTTCTTTATGCTGATCTGACATGATTGATGAATTCCGTATGGAAAATGGCTGCGGTTACTGGAAGTTCGGGGAAACGGAATCGTTCTGCTCCCCGGCGTCTCCGGATTCTTCGTTGTTGCGCTGAATGATTCCCGCCTGTTCCAGTTTGCGGACCAGATTTTCCATGGTGGAGAATGCTTTGACGAACCCCTGCGGCGTCATGATGAGTTCTCCGGTGACCTCGTGGGCGTTGGGAGCCTGCGGATTATGACTTGGATTCAGCAGTACGTTATAAAGTTCCATACGGATCATTCCATCCGTCAGGCTGACCGATTCCATACCATCGACAAAAATACGTTTACGTTCCATAATCACTAAATTTCCTTTTCCTTGAAACACCCTCGATCCCTATAATAGCATTATTTATCGAAATTTCTAATGGTTTCTTCAAAAAAAATGAAAAAACCTGCCAATGGGGACCGAAGTTATCCGGTTTAGACCATCCGGTCGTCCGGTTGTTCCTTCCTGCAAGAAAACGGATTGCAGGAAACTTCATTCATGGCGTTCAGCAGAGGCTTTGATCATACGGTTTCATATTTTTTCCGTTTTTTTTTCGTTCCGGCTCTTGATTTTTGACACTTCTGCTGTAATTTAACTTAACGAAAATATTAAACGTTTAGTAAAAGGCGCGGAAATGGCGGTTGTCAAAAAGAATGTTACACTGAAAATGGTTGCGGAACGGGTCGGCTGTTCCATTGCGGTTGTAAGTACGGTTCTGAACTCCGCCAAAGGAAGAACCAAGGTTTGCGACAAAACCCGTCAGCGTGTGCTGGAAATCGCGCGCGAAATGGATTATACGCCGAATTACGCGAGCCAGAGCCTGAAAGCGAATTCATCCCGGACGTTGGGAATCTATGTTCAGCCGAAGCCGTGGAGTGGATTGGCGAATCAATATGAAATGACACTGTTCCGGGGAATCGAAAAAGCGGCACGGAAAGCCAATTACGATTTGCTTCTGCTGAATATCAGCCTTGATTCCCTGCCGGAGCTGTGCGGAGCGAGGCTCAAAGAACGCCGGATCGACGGGGTGCTGCTTCTGCACTGCGATCCGAATGCCGCATGGGTCAATCCGCTTCTGGATATCAGCTCCAATGTCATGGCGCTGGATAACGATCAGGAACATCCGCGCCTGAACCGGATCGAGTTCGATAATCGCGCGGCTTTGTTTCTTGCTGTCGGGACGCTGGTCAAGCGCGGATACCGCCGGATCGCGTTCGCCGGAAGCTGTATTCCGACGCCGGAACACGATGCTCTCCGGCGGGAACTCTTTTTTCTGGAAGCCGTCCGGGAATACGGATTGACCGATACGCTTGTTTTCCATACCGCGAACTGTCCCGTTGGGATTGACGAGAAAACCGCGTTCTGTCAGGCGGAAGGGCGCGAGGCGCTTTATTATTTCCGTTCTCTGCCGGAGCCGCCGGATGCGGTCATCACCTATAATTCTCTCGTTGGTGAAGCAATGCTGCAGGAAGCGGTGCGGAGCGGGATGCAGATCCCGCAGGAACTTGGAATCCTGTCGGTGGACAATCCCGTGCTTCCGGTGACACATGCCCCGCGGCTCTCCACGCTGTCGCATCCGCTGGAGGCGATGGGATATGCCGGCACGGAAGAATTGATCCGTCTGATCCGGAATCCGGCATCCGATTCGTCGCCGGTCGTCCGGGTTTTCAAGCCGGAGCTGCAGGAAGGCGAAACAATCAGACTTTTATCATAAAACAACAAGGAGAAAAGATGATAAACAAAACAATGCATGGAAGACAAAAATACAGAGGGTTCCGCAGAAAGTTTACCCTCATAGAGCTCCTGGTGGTAATTGCGGTGATCGCGATCCTCGTCGCCGTTCTTCTGCCGGCTCTCGGGAAGGCGCGCGGCATGGCGAGAATGTCCGGATGCAAAAACAATCTGAAGCAGATCGGCATTTATCACTCTCTGTATCAGGGGGACTTTGATGACCGCATGGTTCAGACCCGCACGATTTCCGGTTCCGCAGGGGATTACTGGTACTGGATTCTTCTGAAACTCTATGTGACCCGCAGTGAGCACTATGTGGATAACACGACCATGCTGCTGCGGAGTGTGTTCAGTGACCGGGTTTATGAGAAGAGAAATACGAATGCGCCGGGATATGCGCAGAACCGTCGGGTGGCAGATTACGCCGTCTATGGCGGAAGCGGGGCGTGGAGCGATACGATCTGTGCCAGTGCGCCGGTTACGCGGATCCGGAAACCCGCGCAGTCCAATCTCGCCACGGACAATACCAACTGGAATTATAATGATTCCGGGCACGAAAGTGTTGATTTTCTGCGTCACGGCAATTTGAAAGTCAATGTTCTCTATGTGGATTCCCATGTGACATCCGAGACGAAAGCAACCTTTCTCCCTCTGTGGAAAGTTTATCAGTGAGGGACTCCGCGATGAAATATACGGTATTGTTTCTGCTCTTTTTCGGCTTCGTTCTGCCGGCAGGGGAACTTGATCTTGCGTTTGGAGAGAACGGAGCGGACTGGCAGTTGGTCAGGACCCGATTCAATGCGGCGGAGCGACGGGTGGAATTCCGCAGGGGGAGCGGTTCCTATTATCATGTTGCCAGAACGGTTCCCGCAAAACTGGAGCAGGGCGGAACGGTGACTGTTTCTGCGGAAATCGAACTGGATGATCCGTCCGGCAGGGACGCGAAGCATACTCAGCTCCGGTTGATTTTTCTGGATGCGGAGCGGAAAAACGTTTTTGCGGATGGCGAGGATGGCAGAGCGGTGACGCTCCGGCATACCGGAGGAAAGCGGGAAACGTTTTCCTGTTCCTATCGGATTCCGGAGAATGCGCGTTTTCTCAACGTGAGAGTGAAAAGTCAGGTTCCTGTGATGATGAATGTTTATGGGATCCGGGCTTCTGTCACGGAGCCTTCCGCCGCGGAAGGAGTTCCGTTTACGATCCGTTCCATCGCGCCGGAATCTGTGGCGAATTACAGTTTTCTCAATCACAAGCCTGCCGGAAAATTCGGCTGGGCGGCGGTCCGGAACGGGGATTTTGTTTTTCCGAACGGGGAAAAGGTCCGCTGGTTCGGTATCAATCTGGTGGCGTCGCGGGTTTTTGACTGGAAGACGGAAGAAGAGGCGGATGCGTTTGCCGCAAAGCTCGCCGCGCTGGGAATCAATATGGTGCGGCTTCATCATCTTGCGCCGGGTTGGCAGAACAGTGAACCGCTGTTTGTGGATGGGAAGAAGAGCACGCTGGAGTTCAGCGACAAAGCATTGAAAAAACTGGATTATCTGCTGGAAGCCCTGAAAAAGCAGGGGATTTATGTAACCAATGAGATTGTGGATGCTTCGCTGCGCCCGGCGGAAGGAGAAATCCCGTATACTTCCAAAGGAAAAAGCATTCATCAGATCAAGCTGCTGATGATGATTGATCCGGATGTCAAGGCTTATGTGAAACGATGGATCCGGGGGTTCTATTGCCGCCCGAACCGTTATACCGGGATTCCGCTGATCCGGGATCCTCAGCTGGCTTGCCTGGGGATCGTCAACGAGATCAGTATCGGCTATCACAACGGGGCTCTGGTCCGCAACCTTCCGGAGCGGGCCAAAGAGATTCTGAACCGGAAGTTCCGGGAGGACCGGGCGTGCCGGAAACTGCCGGAACGGCAGTTCGATTTTGAGCTTCGGGAGCCGGAATCCGCGCGCTATTTTCACGACCTGCTGCGGACGGCGTTTGCGGAATGGAAACAGTTCGTCCGGGAGCTCGGTTACAAAGGCCTGATTTCCGGCTCGAATTTCGGGGAAAATTTCTATCATCACTCCGCTTCCGCCGGTCCGGAAATGGATTTCATGGACGCTCATCTGTACTGGGGGTTTGCAGGATATATGGACGGCGTCGATGCGAAAACGCGCATTCTGCCCGGAAACCGCTGGAATGACCTCGTGAAGCCGCCGTACAACGAAAAGTCCTATACAAAAGAATTGTTCGCGCGGTTTTCCATGTCGTCCACTCCGGATATGCCGCTGGTTTCCAGTGAGCACCGCACCAGTATTTCCGATTTCCGGCGCTCTGCATTCCGGACGGCGGGACTGCCGTTCTTTTCAACGGTTCATGCGTTTCAGGAGTGGGACGGGTTCTACATTTTCGCTTCCCAGGGCGGCAATGGAAACCGGATCGGGCACCGGCTGGATGTTAAATATGATACCGCTTATCTGGCGACGTTTCCGCTCAGTGCGTACCTGCTGCGCGGTGGAGTGATCCGCCCGGCGGAGAAGACCGTCGTTTACCGTCTTTCGGAGGAGGACGTGTTCCGCAGACCCCGTGCGCTCAGCTTTCTGCACGATGGTCTGTTTTCTGTCCCGGAACAGCATAAACTGCGTCTTCTGTATCCGGGGATGAAAGACATTCCCGGCGCTGTTCCGTTTGCCGGGTCGGCAAGGCTTCCGCGTTATACAAAAGAGATAATCGGCGGCGATACGGGCGAATTTGTCCGCAACTGGAAAAAAGGATACTTTGTCATCCGGACCGCGAAAGTCCAAGGCGCGGAAGGATTCTTTGAGCCGGGGGAACTGTTTGAGCTGCCCGATGCCGTGCTGCGGATGAATTCGTCGTTCGGAGTCTGTTTCCTTTCCGCGGGCGGCAGTGATTCCATCCGGACGGCGCCGCGTTTGCTCTTTACCGCTGTCAACAGCAGCATCAATTCCGGCAATATCGGAGAGAAGAAAAAAGGCTGGAGCCTGCCGGGAACCGCTCCCGTGCGTATTCTCCCGGTCAGGGGGATATTGAATCTGAAAAACGGATGTTGGAGTGTCTGGACACTGGATGAGCACGGAAAGCGTTCACGCCGGGTTGCGCAGGGAATTTCCGGATTTGAATTTGATACGGTACGCGACCGGACGGTATGGTATGAGCTGTGCCGTGAGTGAACGGCGCTGACGGACTCCGTTATTTGCTGTTCCTCTTATTGACGGCGCGGCACTCAAACCGTGCAGGTCCTTTCATGCTGGTTGCTGTGACAGAATTGCAGCCGGCATCAATAAAATAAAAGCGTTTTTTTTCCTTTTGTCTATTGACTTTTTCAAGAAATAGCTTATAATTAAAGAAGAGATATATGGATAACTTTTGAAAATAAATCTAGATAAAGGTCGAGGCTATGACGAATCTTGAGCGGGTGAGGAGATACATCATCCGGGAAAAAGAGCAGGGAAAGCTCAAATCCGGAGACAAGCTGCCCTCGTACAACGAGTTTACCGAAATGTTTCAGGTCAGTTATCAGACGGTCTCCTCCATTTTCGGCAAACTCTCCAAAGAGGGGCTTGTCGAGACCCGCAAAGGGAGCGGCACCTATCTTGCCGGCGGAAGTTCTCTCAAAGTTCTGATTAATATTCACCCGACGACGATTTCCGTTTCCTGCATGAGAAAGCTCCTGAACAAGCATCTGGCAAACGCAAATCTGCATCTGGAATTTGAGATCCGTCCGGTTCAGAATCTGGCGGACCCCGTCATGCGGAGCCGTGCGGCGGAGGAATTCAAAGCGGCGCTTTCCGTCCATCCTGTCTGTGTGGAGGACGATCAGCTGCCTCCGACACCGCTCTCCCAGTTCGCCGATTACAGGAAGATCCTGAACGGATTGAATGCCATCGAGGGGGTCAATTATGACTGCGCGCTTCCGTTTACGCAGAATTCCTATCTGATCGGAGTCAATGTCCAACTTCTGGAAAAACTCGGGTGGAAGAAACAGGATCTGACGCCGGGTTTCAAGTGGTGGGACCGATTTGTGCAGGACTGCCGGAGATCCGGCATTCTTCCCGCGAGTGCGGATTACGTCCGGACGGGGACTCTGCTGTTTCAGGAATTCCAGAACCTCCTGCCGGTTCTTCTGCCTTACAGCGATGCGAAATACAAAGGGGGCACTCCGCTCTTCCGTACTCCGGAAGGACAGCGCTATCTGCAAATCGTCCGGGATACGGAAACGATCACGGAAACTCTTGACGATCCCCGCAGTTTTTACCGGAACGGCGCCGTTTTCTGCTGGCGGTGCGGAAGTTGGCTTACGGTTCAAAACCATGCGCCGGGACGGCCCGACAAAGCGGTCGACGGACTGGCGTTCCTGCCTTACCGGGATGTCGATGGAAACAGAATCACGGTTTTCGATCAGGACTGCCTGAAAGCGTATCTGCGGCATGATATTCTGCCCGATGAACGTCTGCGCGTCTGGGAGCTGATGAAAATCATGGTCTCGCGGGAATTCCAGATGGATTACTGTTCCGCTTCCGGCACGATTTCCGCCGCGAGGGACATTCTGCCGACGGAATATTACTGGAACCGCCGTAATGAACACGCGGATTTCTTTCCGGAAAAAAACGGGGAGGTGCTGTATCCGCGTCTTTTCTTCTCCATGAAGCAGGTCGCCATGTTTTCTCTTCTGCTGGAGAACTGGAAGTTTTATCATGCGTCCGGAGAGGAGACCCTGGAACGCATGGAGCTGAAAAAGAGATTCTACCGCAGCCGCATTCCATTAGACACATTGAAGGAGGATTTATGAATAAAAACAACAACGGGCAGAAAACAAAAACGTCGGGAAAGGATGGAACAATGAGAAAAAGATTCACTATTCTGGAACTTCTTATCGTTGTTTCTGTAATTGCGATTCTTGCCGGAATGATGCTTCCGGCGCTGAACAAGGCAAAACAGACAGCCGGAAAGCTCTCCTGTGTGAACAATCTGAAGTCCATCGGGGCCGCTCAGGCGATGTATTCGGGGGATTATGCGGACTGGATTGTTCCCATGCGCGCAAGTTCGCATCCTTACGGCGTATGGTATTGCCGACTGACGGGCGTGAAGGAGATCAGCGGCAACCCGGATATGCCGGGAGTTCCGCCTTATGGTGTCCGGTATTTCATGTATTCCGACAAGCGGGCGAAGCTGTCGACTTTCCGCTGTCCGGGGGCGAAGTACGGCATAGAGCAATATAAATATACGCATTTCACGCTGAACGCCATCCTTGCCGGGAGTTTCGGGAGCTCCTATCTTCTGGCGCATAAAAGCGGGAATGTGAAGTCGCCGTCTGTGACGATCTTTGCCGGAGATGCCGCCAACGCAGGCGGAACTTCGGGGGAAAACATCTACCGTTTTGCATACCGGCACGACGGTTACGATCTGCGCGACGACGGGGATCCGGCATCTTCCGCTCAATACAGTACGGCGTCGCCGGGACCCTCGAAAACGAATCTGCTGTATTTCGACGGTCATGTGCAGACCGTGGCTTTTTCGACGCTCCTCGCCATGCCGCGGCCGGATGGCGCGTCTGCCGCTTCCAACGCCGCTCTGCGGACCGGATTCGATGCGGAGTCCGGGACTCTTTTACAATAAACAACCGTCAGGGAGGTTCTTATGCTTCGTTTCTTCGTTTACTTTTTCTTTTCCGCGGTTCTGCTGGCAGATCTTCCGGAATACAAGCCGCCGTTTCAGCCGGAAGCGTTGAAGCGTCTGCCGCCGGAATTGAAAACCGGTTCTTTTCTGCAGAACGGCAGAACGTATGATCAGCCGTATTTTGCCGTTGGAAACAAACGGATCGGACTGCGCCGTCTTTACGGTCAGGACCGTGCGGACCGTGATTTCATCATCGGGATTCAGGCGGACGGAGAGGAGATTTTCCATATCCGTTTTTGGGGAAGCCTCCCCGGCGGGAATTCCGGCTGGCCGTTCCGCGACACTGCGGAAAAGGCGGAACTCGGTACCGACAGGGAGAAACAGGTGATCTTTTACCGCAAACCTTATTTGCTTTCCAACGGGGAGACGGCTTGCTTTTCCTTCACGCTCCGTCCTGTCGGCGCGGGCAGGATTGAGGTCTTCTGGGATCCCGGAGTATCCCGTGAGAGAATCGCCGGAGAAAAAGGCTTTTTCCTTTCCCCGTGGCTCGAATTCCCTGTTTCAACCGGATATCGGAACCGGAAGATCACCATCGACGGCAGGGATTTCGTTCCGGCGGAGACAAGCCGTTTTTCCGGGACGGGCGCGAAAAAGAGCGTCAGGAGTTTTCAGGGGAGAGCCGGAACGGTCGAGTTCGACCGTTTTTCCCCTGAAAAGAGAATCACTCTTCATCTTCCGGAGCCCGTGCCGGGAAGTTTCATTGAATCCTTTTATGAGGATCAAAGCGGAAGACGGCGTCATCAGGCGGTTTTCCAGTTCCGCTGCGATCCGGGGATGGCGAAGCGGAGCATTCTGATTGATTTCGGTTCCGTTTCCGTGAAAAAAGCGGCGCCCCCGCCGGTTGCGGGAATTGATTTTTGGAAAAACGATGCCATGCACGTTCCCCGGAGTCCGACCGGAAATCTGATGCCGAACGCACGGTTCGATCAGGATTTGCGTTACTTCCGCTGGATTCACGGCGGGGCGAAGTACACGCCCTCCGCACTGCCGCGTTATTCCATTGACCCGGAAAACGGGCGGGGCGGCGGGAAGTGCCTTCTGGTGCGTCCGGTTCAGCAGAATTCCGCGGCGGTCGTCTCGTTTCCGATCCCGATGAAGAAAGGCGCGTTTTACACGATGAGCTGTTATGCGAGGGCGGAAAAGGGCGGGGAACTGGTGTTTGCCCCGTTTTCCCATTCCGGGAACCAGTTCCCCCATTCCTATTCCTCCCGGAATTTCCGGATGACGATGCACCGGCTTACGGGGGAGTGGAAACGGTACGCGATGACCTTTCAGTACGATCATGGCGGAGTCGGGCTTATGCTCCGCTGTATTGCCGACGGCAATGTCCGGATTGACGATATTCAGCTTGAGGAAGGGAAAGCGGCGACGCCTTTTATTCATTCTCCGCTTGACGGTATGCTGCGGACTTCCGCGCCCGACAGCCTGATGGATGCCGGAAGTCCGGTCAATGCGGAATTCGAGGTGTTCGGCGGCAGGGGAAAAGTGGAATTGTCCCTGACGGATTATTACAGGAAAGAACTTTGGAGAAAGGAATTTCTTGTGAAGGGGGGTGACCGGCTTAAACTGCCGTTCGACGAACTGAAAATCGGCAGAGGTAATTTTGTGCTCAAAGCGAAGTTCTCGCCCGAAAGCGGAATGGCGCCTTACTATGACTATTACCGTTTTTCCCGGATGAAATTCCTGAAAAACAGACATGCGACGAAAAATCTGTTCGGTACGGAGATGCGCTCCCTCGGAAGAATCTCCCGCGCGGACGACCTCGGACGGCTTTTCATGGTGAGCGGGGTCGGGGCGACCGTGTACGGAAGAATCAACGGCCCGGACAACAGCATTCTGGATCAATACGGGATTGAGAATCTGGTTTCCATGGTGCACAGCCACGAAGGTGCGGATCCCCGTTTCAAGGAATACCGGAACTACCTGAAAAACGATTTCCGGAAGCTGGAAAGCGCCACGCCGGAAGCGCTCCGGAAAATAGAGGAGATGGGGTATGTCTGCGCGAAGGATGCTCCCGAAGCGTCCCGCTGGGCGTTGACCGGGGAGATCGACAAAGCCTCCGCCATGCTCCGCCGCGACCGCTATGAGGAATATGGAAAGCTGCTGGCGGCGTTTCACCGCGGGGTCAAACGGGCGAATCCCGAAGCGAAACTGTTTCCCGATGCGGGAACCCAGGCGTACAAAAAAATCTGGGGACGCCGGGAGACGGAGGAGAAGATTCGTACAACTCTCGGAAAGGTGCGCTGGGATGCTTTCGCGACGCATCCGTATGGATCGCTCGATGGTACCGCCGCGGGGCCCGACGATTTCGACGGGGATGTCTGTGCCCATTTCATCGGAATGCTGAAAAAATACGGTTATGAGAAAGAGCCGATCTATTTCATCGAAGCGTTCAACCTGATCGCTGCTTATGTCCCCGAATGGGGCGCGACATGGTGGGGCGACAACTGGCACGGCGGAAAGCCGGGGTATGACTGGGGACTGCGGGAGTACAATCAGGCGGCGTGGATCGCCAGAGGATACCTGATTGCCCTCAAATATTGGCCGAAAGTTCAGCATTGGAATTTCTGGCGGCATTCTCCGTTTTTCGATTTGCACCTGATGCCCTATGCCATGCTGAACGCGGTCAACACGCTGGGAAATTTGTTCGGGAATCCGGTGTTTCTGGCGGATATCCGTCCGGCGGCGGGTATCCGTGCGTATGTGTTCCGCAATGAGAAAGGGGAGGGGATCGCCGGCGTCTGGTACATCAGCAATAAAGTGGAGGAGGGGCTTGCCGCCGGACCGTCTCTTCTACTGAACTTCGGGACGGAATCGCCGGAATTCATCGACCTGATGGGAAATCCGTGTCCGTATGGGAAGAAAAACGGGATTGTGAATCTTCCTCTGAATGCTGCCCCGGTTTTCATCCGGCTGAACGATCCCCGGAAGCTGGCGGAGGTTTTGAAAGCCGGCGAAGCGGTCGGCGGAGAGGTCAATGCCGATGTGAAAGTGATTCCCGGAGCGGACGGAGAATTACGGGTCGAGCTGATGAATCTTTCCGGGAAAACACAGACGGGGAGTCTGAAAACCGGCAGTGGAGAGTTTCCGTTTACGCTTGCTCCGAATAAGACATCCGGAGTGCTTTTGAAGAAAAAGGATCCGCCTGAATTCGGAAAAATGTACCGCTTTTCTGAAAAACTGGCGGTTTCCCTGAAAAACGGATCGCGTCTGGAAAAACGGTGGGATATGAATTATTTTTATGTCCCTTATGTTTCCGGTGCACCGGACTGGGCGGAGATTGCGGCGATTCCTCTGGACAATCAATTCGCGGCGGAAGGCGTTTCGTTCAAGGGAAAAGCGGATTTGAACGCCGTGTTCCGGGCGGCGTGGAACGAGAAGGGAATCTATCTCAGGGTGGAGGCCGCAGATGATGTTTTTGTCCCGGACCCGGAACGGTTTGAAAAGGCCGGGTTTGAAAAGGATCTCTACTGGTTCGACGGCTGTCTGGAAGTCTATTTTGACTGCGGGGCGAATGCTCTTGGCAGCCGGATTGAGGGCTATGACGATGACGATTACCGTTATGATTTCGCTCCCGGCAATCCGCGGGGAAAAAGCGGTCCGGGTCTGGTTCATCGCCGTGTTGCCGCGCACATGCAGCTTGCCGGAGGGCTCGACATGCCGACGCCGGAGGATGCCGCAAAAAATGTGAAATGCCGGTTTGCCCGTACAGGGAACGGATATGTTTATGAGATCGTTTTTCCGCAGGCTTACATAGAACCGCTCCAGCTGAAGAGGGGATCCCGGACCGGATTCGCCCTGTTTCTGCACGACAAGGATTCCCTTGCTGACAGAACCGGCGGAAAAGGGGTTTCCACCGGAACCCGGACCGGGAAAACGGTCGACCGGAAGCCTCATCTCTGGCCGGTGATGATTCTGAAGTAAGCCGCCGTTTTTTATCCCGTTCCGTCTCTGCCGACGGGCGGAACGGACTTACCGCGTGATGTGGTAGGCCATCACCCCCTGCGGAAACAGGTCCGTGGCGATGGTGAACGTATTGCCTTGCGTCCGGACGCTGCCCAGCGGATCGCCGTCCGCAGAGAGCGCCCGGACCCGGAACGGAGCTTTCAGGTTTAAGGTTACCTGTGCTTTGCCGCGGCGGACCAACAGAGGCAGTTTCCCGTAACGGTCCACATATTTCCGTTCGGAATCGTGGAAGGAGTCTCCTGAATTGGCGGTGTCGGTCAGATGCAGGAGAAGGATGCTTCCACTTTCCGGCAGGGGCTTTCTGTCGAGGGAGATTGCCGCGACCGTGCCGAATACGGACATTTCTTTGACCGACAGAACACCGGCGGAAAGCTCTCCCCGGGAAAAGGTCAGCGATTCTGTGCGGGGCGTGCGGACGACAAGCTGATTGTTTCTTGCGTCGATCCTGATCTCTCCGGTCGAACTGATTGCCTGCTTCTTTTCGACGAGAGTTTTCCAGGCTTGTGCGAGCACGCCGGATTCGGCATAACCGAATCTGCTGTTTACCGCCCGGATTCCGGGAGGCAGAACGGTTCCCGCTTTGTGCGAACCGATCCGGACGAGATAGCCCAGCATCTGGAAGTTCAGCGGAAAATTCAGCGGTGCATCCGTTTTGAGCACATCAGCGGGGACTTCAAACGAGAAGCCCGTCTGCGCCCGGCGGACATCTCCCCGGAGAAACATGGCGGCGATGATCCGGTCGGAAAACTGCATGACCGGATCGGCGACGGAATCAAAGCAGCTGTTGGCGGGTGAGTTGTTCAGAACCCTGTTGATCGAGTGTGCATAGCAGAACCGGTAGAATCCGCTCCAGCCCTGAAGAGCGCAATAGGCTCCCATCATCGGACCGCTTTCCGCCCGGAACCGGTTCGGGCGGCAATGGTTGAATTCCGTCATGAAAAACGGCTTCGCCGGGTTGCGTGAAGTCATCATCATGCGCGGCATATAGGCGAGCGTCATGACAGCGGAAGTCTGGCTGTGGCTGTTGCCGCTGCGCCCGTTGATCGTAACTGTCGCCCGGTGATCGTGATAGCCATGGTCGTCGACGACGTCGAACTGGCTGCGGAGCAGAGTGAAATGCTGTCCCTGATGCTGATTCTGGCTGGTTACGGAAGCCTGCAGTTTAAGTTCTTCTTTGACGAACCGCGAGAGTTCGGACAGTGTTTTTGCTTTCTGCTCAAACAGAAAATCGAGAAATCTGCGGTCGCCGGTGTCCGCAACGGCATCGGGGCACCGGTTCGTTTTTTTCCACTCTTCAAACGCTTTGATATGAAGTTCTCGGACTTCTTTCTCCCGGTACCAGTAATTCAGCGGGTCGTCCTCATTGATCAGGTTGACGAAGACGAGCGCGGGATCTTCCGCCAGCGTCAGCCCCGTATAGGGATTGCGGTGAGTGAGCCAGTTCCGGAGAAAATTCTTCAGATTCGCGACGGCGGACGGTTCGCCGATTTGAAACAGTCCTTTTTCATTTTTCATGGTGGGAACCCCGTCGCCTTTTTTGAACTTGCGGCTGCTGTAGCAATCGGTCGTAACGTAGATTCCGCGTTTTTTCAGTTCGGCAAAGAAATATTCGAACCGGTCGAGATTTTCCGCATTCAGTGTGACGGAGTTCGGAGATTCGGGATCAACGAGTCCGTTGTCGTGATGATGGAAACGGACGGAATTGTAACCGTTGCGGGCAATCTGGTCCGCGATTTTTCCGGCTTCCTCTTTCGGCGGGAAATTGACACTCATACAGAGATTGGTTCCATAGAGTTTCAGAATGCGTTCCGGCGCTTTTTCAAATCGCAGAGTTCCATCCGGATTCGGGCGGGCAAAACCGTATTTCCCGGCTGGAGCATCCAGCTGTGACGAGAAATCCAACGGGCTGTCCGGAACGGTATTGTTGCGGAATGCGAGCGGATGCCACTCCTTTCCGGCTCTGATCTTCACCGGATGATCTTTTCTGCCGGGGAGTGTAATTTCTTTTTCCGCAAAGGTGATGCCCATGATGAACCAGATTACAGTATCGTTGTTTGTCGAAAAGGTGAGGGAGACCGGTTTTCTGCCAGCCGGAACGGGAAATGTTGACAGATAGGCGCCGACGGAGTTGTCCGCGCGTTCTCCGGACCAGGCAACATATGCGTTTGCCTTGGGGCGTGGTGAAACCCAGTTTCCGCAGTCATAGCGTCCGGAGACCGGATAGGTTTTCTCCGTGTCGTCGGCGAAGCGGATCGTCACCGTTCCGAATGTGCCGTACGGAGTCCAGGCGGAGGTGTGAAGCAGATTCAGCGAACGGACCGGTATGTCAGGCGTGACGGGGATCGTGAGCGAGGACGGCACTCCGCCGCGCTGCGTTCCCCCCGTCGCGACCGCTCCTTTTTGCGATGTGAGAAACGGAATGCCGAGAAGCCGGTGTTTGCCGGGCTGAAACATGAACAGCGATTCTTCCGGTCCCTGGAGAGTCCAGACCGGCAGCCGGTTACCCTCGTAATCCGAGTAGGCCCGGTTGATAAACCGTTCCAGCGGTACCGCTTGTGTTTTCAAGTCGCGGATGGTCAGCCGCAGTTTCAGACGTTGTTCCTTTGTTGCGCAGAACATGACACAGACTTTGTTCTCCCCGCTGCGGAATTTCCGGTTGTCCTGGACGATGATTCTTCCGCCGTCCAAAACTTTGATTTCCAGTTCCCGGGCTCCTGCCGGACGGAGGGTTGCTGTTTTCGCTCCGCCGGAATACAGACGGATGTCTTTCCCCGGTTCCGGGGGGATTGCGACGGACTTGCCGTCCATTTCAATACGGGATGTGTCGGCGGGAAGGAGAAAGTCGCAGCTGATACGGTTCAGCGGAACGGGTTTTTCCATCGTCAGCGCGAAATCCAGATCGAACGACTGAGCGGAAACCGGAGCGAGCCGTTCGGCGACGGCGCCTTTTCCCGTTCCCGGAAGAATTGTTCCGGAGATCTTCGCTCCGGTTTTCCGGATTTCAGAGACGCGGTCCTGGAGGGTTTGATTGCTTTGGAAACGCCATTTTCGATCTCCGACCGACCACAGAAAATGGATTCCGTTGATTTCAAATGTGCCGTCCTGCCGGAGTTTCAGAGCCGGCGGCAGAGTTTCTTGCGCGGACAATGCGCCGAGCGTGAGAAAAGAGAGAAGAAGAAACAGAAATTTCATGAGGATTATCCTTTCGTCATTAATCTAAATAGACCGCTTCACGGGCGAGGACGAAACGTTTGACGGGAACCGTTCCGGTCCTCCAGCCCGCGGGGTTCTGTATGTTCAGATGCCCATCCAGCATGATGCCGATTCCCCGCCTGGAGTGGCGCAGAGACATTCCGGTCCGATCGCGGACGTTTGAAGTGGAAAACGTATCCGCTATTCGCGAGAGCCCATAACTGTAGTTGTCGTTCGTATTCGTATCGGAACCCGTGGCAATCATTTCACCACAGAAGAGAAACGGGGTCGAGGAGCTGTTTTTCACTCTCGGCAGAACGAGAAAATGATAGACGCCGTATTCGGAATTCACTGTGGAATAGATGCCGTTTCCTCCCATCTTGTCATAAACATTCGCCTGGTAGTAAGCGGGTTGTGCGTAACTGTACTGCCAGACGGAATTCTGCCATTGTACATTGCTTCTGATCGGGGGGCGTTGTGACGGACAAACCATCGTTTTGGGATACAGAAAGTTCCCGTAAGGGGTTTTGTATCTTGTCTTGAGAAAATAATTCGTATCTTCCATCAGTTCTTTCTGATGAGCTGTAATGAGGGTGTTGGTGGAGTCTCTGCGGGTATTTGGAATAAAATTATTGCAGTCGCCTGCATATTGGAAGAAGCTGTATCCGGACTGCTTCAGATTGTTGCCGCATTGAATGCTCGCCGCCTTGTCTCTGGCGGATTTCAGGGCGGGAAGGAGCAGACCGGTCAGGATCATGATCACGGCAATTACAATGAGGAGTTCTACGAGAGTGAATTTATGGAGAGAGTGTTTCCGTCTGTTCCGGCGGAGCTTGTCGTTTTCTGGTACGGGCTTCATGAAAAACCTCCTGATTTGAAGTTTACTTTTTTGTTGATAAGATTTGTCTTCTGCTATTAATTATAACATAGGATTCGTTTTTTGACAATAGCTTTTTCTGGAGAAAACATCCTGTTTCCGGTAAAAAACATTCTATTTTGTGCTATTTGCGAAAGATTGGTTTTAATAGCGTTTTTTCCTTGACATTTTCCGTGGGTGTGGTATAGTGAAATATCTCGATTTGAGGGTAAAATATGGAAAAATCATTGTTCGTCGGAAAAAACTGGACGCAGTTGAAGTGGTTGGAGCAGGTGAATTCCGGAAAAGGGGCCTTTGCAAATAACCGCTATCCGCGTTCGTCAACCAGTTATGACGAGTTTTCGCCCGGTTATCACAACGCCCGGAAGATCATCCGGGCATATTCATGGTATGACGTGGCTCCGTATTCGGTTTCCCTGTGGCCGCACCGGATCGCGGAAAGTTCGTACTGCGGCAGGTGGTGGTACAGACGGTGCAATTCGCAGACTTTGAGTTTGGAGCTTATTCTGGACGGTGAGATCGTTTATGAATTCAATCATCAGAAATCGACCTTGACTTCCGGTATGATTTTCCTGACACATCCGGGAGACAGCGTCCTTATGAGTTCCGGAAAAAGCGAGTTCTGCCGTCTTATTCAGCTTTGCGTTTCCGGGGCGATGGTCAAACTGGCGTTGGAGAGTCTCGGACTGGCGGAATGCCGTTCTCTTTCTCTGACGGAACCGGAGGAGTCGGGAAGGATTCGTGCGATGCTGGACGGTTTTTTCCCGCTCTTTGCGGACCGGAGTTCCGAAAGTGCGAAACAGAATGCGCTTGCCGGATTCGAGCTGCTTTTAACTTTGGCGGAGTGTTTCTCCCGGCGGAATGATGCGAAATGTCCGCAGCTCCTGACTAATGCGATTCTGATGATTGAGAGCGGACACACCAGCTCGTTTTCAATTCAGAAACTGGCATGGGAGCTGAAAATCGGCCGTTCCACGCTCAACCGGCTGTTCCATGCATACCTCGGTATGTCGCCCCATGCGTACTGGACCCGTATCCGCATGGAGCGGGCAAAACAGCTGATTCTCGAAGGGCGGCATTCGATTAAGGAGATTGCCGATCTGCTGGGGATCAGTAATCCGTTCTATTTTTCGACCGCGTTCCGCCGTTATGTTGGAATGTCTCCCTCGCAATACCGGAAGGAACTCCGCGGTTGAAGTTCTGCGCGTTTATCCCGGATGATGCCGCAGCAGCTTTCCCGTCGGAACCGTTATTTGCAGTTCCACTTATTGACGGCGCGGTATTCAAACTGTGCAAGTTCGGCAAATAGTTTTTCTATATCGGCGCTTTCGATCAGCAGCTCCCGCTGTTCCTTGCGCAGAAAACCGTCGGAAAGCATCCGGTCCAGCCACGTCAGCAGCGGATCAAAAAAGTGATTGACGTTCAGCAATGCCACAGGCTTCCGGTTCAGTCCGAGGCTCTGCCATGACATGGCTTCCATCAGCTCTTCAGCGGTTCCGAGCCCGCCGGGCAGGGCGATCAGGGCATCGGATTCCTCCAGAAACATCCGCTTCCGGGTGGGCATATCGGCAACGATGCGGTATTCGGTGAGAGCCGGATTGCCAACCTTCCGGTGCAGCTGTTCCGTGATGATTCCAAGCACCGTTCCGCCGTGTTTCAGGCAGCTCTCCGCAAGAATTCCCATGGTGCCGCAGTTGCTTCCCCCATAAACGAGGCGGATGCCGTGATTGGCGAGAAAATGTCCCAGTTCGGCAGCTTTCCGGGCGTAGTCCGGAGTTCTTCCGGCGTTTGATCCGCAGTAAACGCAGACGGACTTGAGTTGATTCATGGAATATTTCCTTAAATGAAATGAAAAAAGACGGAACCGCGCGGGGCAGTTCCGTCTTCTGTAAAACGGGAAATCTCTCTTATTTGTCGCTGAGAGCAACAACGCCGGGGAGAGCTTTTCCTTCGAGGAATTCGAGAGAGGCTCCGCCGCCGGTGGAGATGTGGGACATCTTGTCTGCGAGTCCGCTCTTGTTGACTGCCGCGACAGAGTCGCCGCCGCCGATGATGGAGACGCCGCCGTTGGCTTTCACTTCCGCGACCGCTTCGCAGACGCCGAATGTGCCTTTGCTGAATTTCTCCATTTCAAAGCAGCCCATGGGGCCGTTCCAGACAACGGTTTTCGCCCCCTTGATGGCGTTGCTGTAAAGCTCAACGGTCTTGGGACCGATGTCAAGCGCCATCCATCCTTCCGGAATGTCGTCGCCGACAATCTGGGTGTTGGCTTCCGCATCGAATTTGTCCGCCGCAACGTTGTCGACGGGGAGCAGGAAGTTGACACCGAGCTCTTTTGCCTTGGCGATCATGTCGTTGGCATACTGGAGCTGATCCATTTCACAGAGCGAGTTGCCGACATTGTGTCCCTGCGCTTTGAGGAACGTGTAAGCCATTCCGCCGCCGATGATCAGGGTGTTGACCTTCGTCAGCAGGTTGCTGACGACCGCGAGCTTGTCGGAGACTTTGGCGCCGCCGAGGATCGCAACGAACGGACGGACCGGTTTTTCAACGGCGTTACCGAGGAACGCGATCTCTTTTTCCATCAGGAAGCCCGCAACGGAGGTCGGGATGTATTTGGTGATGACAGCGGTGGAGGCATGGGCGCGGTGCGCGGTGCCGAACGCGTCGTTGCAATAGATATCGCCATAGGAAGCGAGCTTTTTGGCAAGCTCTTTCTGCTGCTCTTTGAGAGCGGCTTTCGCAGCCTTGAACTCTTCATCGGACTGACCGTCTTTCTGTTTGAGTTTGGCCTGTTCTTCCTTGTGGTAACGGGTATTTTCCAGCATCAGGACGTCGCCCGGCTTCATTGCGGCGACTTCCGCGTCCGCCTGTGCGCAGTCGGCGGCAAACGCGACCGGCTTGCCGAGCAGTTTGGAAAGGTAGTCCGCAACCAGCTTGAGGGAGGTGTCGGCGGTGATTCCTTTTTCATCGGGACGGCCGAGATGGCTCATGAGAACGAGGCTTCCGCCCTGTTCGAGAACGTATTTGATGGAGGGGAGGGCGCCCTTGATACGGGTATCGTCTTTGATGACGCCTTCTTTGACCGGCACGTTGAAGTCAACGCGCATGATAACGCGCTTGCCTTTGAGATCGACATCGCGAAGAGTCTTTTTATCCATGTTTTTTTATCCTTATTCTGAAAATTGGATCGGAGTGAATGAAAAAGGGCGGGCGTTTCAATGTCGCCCGCCCTTTCAAATTGCTGTGTCCGTCAAGCAGGATTACTTGGCAATGACGCGAGCCATTTCGAGGACCTTGTTGGAGTATCCCCATTCGTTGTCATACCAGGAGCAGACTTTGACAAAGGTCTTGTCAAGCTGGATACCGGCTTTGACGTCGAAGATGGAGGTGCGGGCATCGCCGCGGAAGTCGGTGGAGACGACCGCTTCGTCGGTGTAACCGAGGATGCCTTTGAGTTCGCCTTCGGAAGCTTCCTTCATGGCAGCGCAGATTTCTTCATAGCTGGCTTCGGTGTTGAGCTCGCAGGTGAGGTCAACGAAAGAAACGTCGGAGGTCGGAACGCGGACGGACATACCGGTCAGTTTGCCGTTGAGTTCGGGCAGAACCTTTCCGACAGCCTTCGCAGCACCGGTGGAGGACGGAATCATGTTTTCGAGGATTCCGCGTCCGCCTCTCCAGTCCTTCTTGGAGGGACCGTCAACGGTCTTCTGGGTGGCGGTGGCAGCGTGGATGGTGGTCATGAGACCGCGCTTGATGCCGAACTTGTCGTTGAGGACCTTGGAGATCGGAGCAAGGCAGTTCGTGGTGCAGGAAGCGTTGGAAATGATGTCCTGGCCGGCGTAGGTCTTATGGTTGACACCATAGACGAACATCGGGGTGGAGTCCTTGGACGGAGCGGACATGATGACTTTCTTTGCGCCGGCCTGGATGTGCATGCGGGCTTTGGCGTCTTCGAGGAAGAGACCGGTGGATTCGACAACGATGTCGGCGCCGACTTCGTTCCACTTGAGCTGGGTCGGATCCTTTTCCGCGGTGAGGCGGATCTTCTTGCCGTCGACGATCATGTAGTTGCCGTCGATCTTGATGTCATGCTTGAAGATTCCGTGGACGGAGTCGTATTTCAGCATGTACGCGAGATAATCCGGATCGAGAAGGTCGTTGATTCCGACAATTTCGATGTCCTGGGAGAAGTTTTCCACTGCAGCGCGGAAAACCATGCGTCCGATTCTTCCGAATCCGTTGATTCCTACTTTAATAGCCATTTTTTTCCCTTCCTTATTATTGTTTAAGGTTAATAGCTGGTTTTTACAGTCAAACAAATGGATTTCAGGCAACTGCGGAACCCATTTGCAGGTAATATAACATTCTCTTTTCTGTTTGTCAATTCGGAAAACGATTTTATTTCTGCTATAATGGGTGTTTTTTACGGTTTACGGTGAAAGCCGTTTCTCAAAAGCAGTGTTGGAGCTGCGGATTGCTGTGAAACGGGTAACAACTGTTCCGGGCTTTTCCGTCCGGAGCCGACAGGTTTCATAAGTCTCTTGAATTGCAATGATCTTGGAGCTTTATCAACGGTCTGAAATTTTTTTGAAAAATCTCTTTTTTTGTTTTGCATTTTGCTGTAACGGATATATATTGCGCTAAAAGTGTTGAAATGTCAAATTCAAAAACAAGGTGATTTATTATGAGAAAACTGATTCCGCTCTGTGTATTCATGCTCGCTGCTGCTTTTTTGGAAGTTTCAGCTCAGGAAAAAACTTCGCAACCGGCTGCTGAACTTCAGGCTGCGAATCTTGCTGCGGATGAGGCTTTGGCGGAAGAGGAGGCCGCAATCGACGATTCCGGGAGTGCAATGAACGGGATCGGCGGGAAGCTGCTGATGTATATTCCGAATCGGATCGTTGATTTTCTTGATATTTTTTCGATTGAGCTCAAGAGCGGTGCGGCGATCGGGGCGGAGTTTTCCATCACCCGCGCGTTCGGGCTGGGTGGGGAATTCGGAGCGTATGGTTCCGCTGTGAAAGGATATAACCGTCAATACGGTTTTGCTCTTTCCGAAGGCGTTGAAGCTCAGGCGGTTTCTGCGAGCTATATCAACTTGCAGCGCCCGGTTGTTTACGGCAATGTCGAACGGTTCTGGGTGCAGGGATCGAACTTCCCGTGTCCGTCCAACCGTCTTTACCGCGAGAAGATCCGGGATTACTGGGCGATTGAGCTCGGCGCGATTTGCCTTGCCGGCGCGAAAGTTTCCATTCATCCGGTTTCTCTGGCGGATTTCTTTACCGGGCTGATCCTGTTGGATCTCGAAAATGATGATTATGTTCTGCACCCGTATGCGGAGTGAAACGGAGATTTTTTATTTGAAAATATTCAAGGAAAGGGAAATAAATTTTTCCCTATTCTTTGCGAAAAAAGATAAGTCAGGGTTGAAAAACAGAAAACAGCTGTTATTTTATCCGGCACGGCTTATGAAACAATAACAAAACAGGATGGTAGAAATGGCAGTGATCGTCAGCGCAATTCTTTATACGGTTGCAGTGTTAATCGCAATTCTTTTGGTTGCATTGGTTCTTGTGCAGCCGTCGAAAGGCGGCGGGTTCGGTTCCGCGTTCGGCGGAGTAGGGGAAGGTGTGTTCGGAGCGCAGACAATGGGGTATCTCTCCCGTCTGACCGTAATTCTGATCACCGTGTTTTTTGTCGTGACGCTGGCTCTTGCCGCGATTTCCGGACATAAGCAGAAAGTCTCTTCCGCAGCCTCCGCCAGTGCTGTTATGAGTGTGGAAGCAAAGGCTGCTCCTGCCGCCGCGCCCGTGGAAAAGAAAGCGGACAATGTGAAAAAATCGGCGGAAGAGGCGAAAAATACATCTGCAAATACAAAAAAATAAAAGAAAATAGCGTTTTTCCGGCTTTTTCTGAGAAAATGTATTTGCATTTTATGAAAATGTATATTAGTGTTTTTTCCGGGACGCGGGGAAACAGAGGTCAATAAAAAACAGGAGTTGCAAAAAATGCGGTTCAGTGTTCAGCTGGTGTTCGTGTGTGTGCTGATACTTGGGGCATCGTTTATCGCGTCTGCTCAGTCGGATCGAGTGATTGATCCAAAAAGTATAACGTTCAAAATGGAGTTCTTTGAAGCTCCGTCTCTTCCGACGACCGGCGGTATTCAGGTTACCAGCTCTTCCGGATTGAAGTGGCTTACTGCAATGATCACCTATGTTCCGACACTGAATTATGAGGAATCGAGACGCTCCAATGCAAAGCAGTTCCGTTGGCTGGATGATTTTTCCGTTACCCTGCATGTGATTGTACCTGCCCGTGAGGGGTACGGCAGATATGCTTTGCTCTCCGGAAAACAGGTTTTCTGGAGTGTGCCGGAGGATGGACAGACCCACCGGGCGTTTTTTGCGATTCCTCCGCAGATTTTGAAACGTTACGGCGCATTTAACAAGATGAACCGGGAAACCGCATCGGCTCTTCCGGCTCTGGTTGAGTTCCGGAACAAGGAGCAGGTGCTTCTGGCGCGTTATTATTATATTCCGAAAAAGCAAAATCAGCAGAATGTCATTCGCAGCTTTTCACAGATCATGGGCGCGAATGTCGGTTTTCTGAAACTTCCCTCCGCGATTCTTCCGAAAGAGCAGACTCCGTGGAATCTTGTTGAAGTTGATTCGTTTGATCTTTCCAAAAGTGCAGTAGAAGGCAAGTGATTCCATGGCAAGAAAACCTAATGTTTTATGTATTGACATCGGCGCGGACACGCTGAAAGCTGCGGAGTTTTCCTACTCTCAGGAAGGTTCGATGGAACTGGTGAATTTTGTGTTTACCGAGTTCGGCTATACGGATGCCGCTTCTTTGGAAAATTCCGATTCTTCCGTGGAAATGCTGCTCGCGTTGAAGAACTTGTTTACAGAAAACACATTTGCGGCAAAAATCGTCAACGTTTCGCTCTCCGCGCAGAGTGCGCTGGTTCGTTTTGTCAAGATTCCCGCGCTGACGGATGAGGAATCCAAGATTCATCAGATCATTGAGTTTGAGGCAAAGCAGAATTCTCCGTTTCCGATCGAACAGACAATCTGGGATTCCCAGATCGTCGGCGTTTCCGAAGATTCGACGGAAATTGATGCGATGATCGTATATGTCCGCAGTTCGGAAGTCGAGCGGATCGTGAATATCATCCGGGAAGCCGGAAAGAAAGTCGGCAACATCGAAGTCGCTCCGACTGCCGGTTACAATGCCTGCCGCGCCAATATGGTCGGCGAGGAAAGCTGCGAAATGATTCTTAATATCGGCGGTCATTGCTCCACGCTGTCTTTCCTTGATAACGGCAGACTGTTTGAACGGACGATTCCGATTGCCGGTAATGCGATCACTCAGCAGATCAGCAAGGAATTCGGTATTTCGTTCAAGGATGCAGAAGATTTGAAACGCCGTCACGGTTTTGTCGCTCTTGGCGGAGCTTATGAAGACCCCGAATCCGAAGTCGCCGCGATCGTTTCAAAAATTGTGCGTAACCAGATGACTCGTCTGCACGGAGAGATCAGCCGTTCGATCAATCTGTACCGCGCGCACCAGAAAGGCAACAAGCCGGAAAAACTCTATCTCGCCGGCGGAAGTTCCGTAATGGCGTACATGCCGCGTTTCTTTTCGGAAAAATTGAAAATCCCGGTTGATTATTTGAATCCGTTCCAGATCGTTACGGTCATGGATTCCGTGGATAAGGAAGCTCTTTCGGAAGTCGCGCACCTGTTTTCCGAAGTGATTGGTCTCGGACTCCGCAATGTCGGTGTCTGCCCGATTGAAGTTTCGCTGATTCCCGATTCTCTGCGCCGGGAACGGGTTGCCCGCCAGAAGCAGCCTTATTTCTACGCTTCCGCTTTTGCTCTTCTGCTTTGTCTTGGAATAACCTGTTGGAGTTTCTACAAGCAGTATGATACCGTATCCAAGGATGAAGAGCGGGCGAAGAAGGAAGTTGATAAAACGCAGCTCGCCATGAAACAGGTCGACGGCGCTTACCGCAAATTGAATGCGGAAATTTCCGAATTCCGGCAGGCGCAGGATTTGTTGAAAGAGCGTAATCTTTGGCCGGACATTTATAATAAGATTCAGACGGCGATTCCTGCTGAGATCTGGCTTTCTTCCGTGAGAGGCATTTCCGAGCTTGGAAAAGTTGCTTCTGCATCGACGATTTCCACCGATGCTCCTTCCGAAGGCGGATTCGGCGGTTTTGGCGGGTTCGGAGGATTCAATGAGTCTGCCGGAGCTGCAAAACAGGCAACTCCCACGGAGTATAAATGGATCGAATTTGAAGGATATATCCGGACGACTCCGAAAACGCGGGAAGTTACCAGAATTTACGAAGAGTTCAAAAACAAATTGGCAAAAACAGGACTTTTCAAAGCATTTACGATTGCAGACAGCGACCGTATGATCAAGAATTTCAAATTGGCTCCGCAGGATTCAAACATTTCCTCGTTTAAAATCGAGGCCGAACTGCTGACACCTATAAAGAGATGAGGATGGAGAAAACAGAACCATGAAAATTCCGATGCGAAATATTCCTTTGATCATTGTCCTTGGATTGACTGTACTGATTTCTCTTTATCTTATCTATCTTGTGATTGTGAAACACAGCCAGGTGGCGCAGATCAACACGAAACTTGAAGAGTATAAAACAGTTTTGGAAGAGGCGAATAAGAGAAAACCGCCCGCGCCTGTTATAGAAAATTACAGAAATATCACCGTGGATGCGGCAAAAGTGGAAATGGAAAAGTTTCTGCTCCAACGCAGGTTTGGACAATTCTACCGGAAACCGCTGCTGCTTCTGGCGAATGCGATCGGAATTTCCGGCAAAGAGTTGGAAAAGAAATTTCAGGATTATTACAATGCTTTGCCGGAAGACCGCAAGCTGGAGGTCGCCGGAACCAAAGAACTGGTTCCCGATTTCCTGTCCGGCAAGGACCGTGCAAAACTGGATCTTGAAATGTCGCGTTACCGCGATTATCTGAATGAATCGGCATTGCTGAAAGCGTTTGCCGAATATTACTCCTCTCTTCCGAATGAGGAGCGCGGCAATATTATCGGCGGAGAGAATGACCGGAAACTTCTGGATAAGTTTCTGGAAAAATACGACAAGGAGAAAGTCGCAAAGGGCAAGGAAGCGTTCCGGACAGCCATGGCGGAGATCACGGTCGAGCCGGTGCAGGACGACAATGTTCATCAGTTCATTCTTGCTGCGCTTGGACTTCCCCGTACCGCGTTTGTCACATACTATAAAGGAAATCTGAGAGCTCTTCAGAATCTGTTTTACACGAAGTCGGTCATTCCCGGAGCGGAAACGCTTGCGGATGTGGAGAAGTTTACATTCAAAGCTGATTTTCAGCCGGAGCAGAAGCAGATTCCGCTGGTGATACAGCAGATGGTCATGCGGGAAGATCTGTTCAGGCGTCTCCGTCGTGCAGGTGTCGTGCAGCTGGTATCGCTGACCGAGACCTCGACCCCGCTGATCGGTCAGAAACAGGACCCTTACCTGTTCTTTGATTATGAACTTGTGCTTCTTGCCCCGATGGATACGCTTCGCAAGCTGGTCAACATTTTGCAGGAGGCGTATCGGGATAATGTCGTGTACAGCATTCGGGATGTTTCGCTGTCCCGTGCTCCGGCCGGCGAGAAGATCCCGGAGCTGATTGCTGCGGAAACCAAGGATCCGGCGATTACGCTGATTCAGCAATTTCAGACACCGGACTTTGAAGTCAAAGATACGGATGAAAATCTGCTTGCCGGCTCTTACCGTCAGCCAATGGTCGGCAAAAACAACAATATCGAAATGAGATTGTCTGTCCGGTTCATTCTGTACATTGCCAATCGCCTGGAACGCGTTGATTCGCAGAAGACTAACTGAGGTAAAATTATCATGCTGAAAAAACATTATGAAAAAGTCATTCTTGCAGTACTGTTACTGATATTTATTCTTCTGCTTGGTTTCCAGATCATGGTGATCCTGCGGGCGAGAGATGTTGAGATTGATACCGTGCTTGGAGTCAAGCCGCCGAAACCGGGTTATCCGCGCCAGATTGATTTTTCAAAGCCGGAATTCTCGGAAAAGCAAATGTTCGAGTCGGAAAAATCACATTGGCTTTCCGACCCTGCAAAAGTCGGGAAAAATGATATTTGTCAGGCGGAGCCGATCATCCGCTGCCCGTATGGTCCGCATATGATCCCCGTGGCGGATTATCCCGCTCTGAATGCCGAGGCTCCGGGAAAATGCTCCATTTGTGAAAAGTCGATCCGGGTTCTGAAAACGAAACTGAAAGTTACCGCCGATGACTCGGACGGTGACGGTATGCCGGATAAGTTCGAGCTCCGTTGGGGATTGAACCCGAAAGATCCGAAAGACGCATTTCTGGATGCGGATCAGGATGGATTTACCAACTTGGAGGAATACCAGGCGGGAACCAATCCGAAAGATCCGAAGAGCCGTCCCAATTATGCGAAAAAGCTGTATTACGAAAAATTGGAGAACGAGCCGCTTGGCATGTGGCTTTCCCGGTTCGGCTCCAGTGCCACCAATGATTCCGATGTGAAGAACTGGGAGGTGCAAATCCGTTATTTCCGCGATCTGAGACGCAGAAATACCCGGAGGACGCGTGTTCACGACGGCAAGAAGATCGGAGAGACCTTTGCCGTTGGTTCCAAAACCTATATTCTGGAAGAGATCCGTAAGGATTTCAAGGTGAAACCGAAGACCAGAGAAGTGGAAAACCGTTCCATGATCGTTGTGCGGGAATATGATGCCAAAAACAAGAAGGCGGTCGGATTGCCGATTCTGGCAAAACTTGGAGAAATCCGCGGCAATGAAGTCATTGAAGAGATGGTGGATCCGAGAAAGCGTGTGACTTTCTACTTCGTCACTGACAACCAATCCTTTGATCAGTATGTCGGAGATGAGTTCAAGCTCGGAGATGAAAAACGCGGGGAAGACGTGCTTGTCGTTCAGGATGCGGATCCCGTGAAGAAGACGGTTACTGTGAAGACCGCCAACAATACTCTGGAGTATATCAAACCGATTCCGGAGGATCTTCTGCGCCCGGCCGGCAGCGAGGGAATATTCGAAGGGCCGCCGGAAGAGATGATGCGTATGCCGGAGTTCCGCAGAAATGACAACAGAAGCGGAATGAGAAACAGAAGAAGAAATAGATAAAATTAGAATAAAACATATTGGAGAGAAAGTAATACTATGAAAAGACAGTTGAGAGCCGGCCTTCACGCCCCGTTTCCCACGACGGTAAAATTCGTGTTGTCTTTGGTTTTCTCCTGCGCCTTCCTCAATGCGTTGAATGCCGTGGATTTCACGGATATCAATGACAGGGAAGCCGTGCAGCGTGACAGCAAAGTCGACACCATTGATCCTCTGCTTGCCGAGGCAGTAGAACTGCGCGACAAAGGGAATTATAAAGCCGCTGTGGAGAAGTGCGATCAGGCGCTTCGGAAAATCCGGGAACTGAATCTCGGAGATGGTCCCTTTGCCGTGGCGAAACGAAGCATGGTTGTTCAGCTGAGCAATGATATACGTTCTCAATGGGGCAAAGTTCTGGTTCAGCGGGCAAGGACCCTGATGCAGGAAGGCTATGCCGAAGCTGCCAAGGATCCGCAGGCGTCTTCCGCAAAAGTGCGTCAGTCCATTGAACTGGCACGGGAAGCCCGCCGCGAGTCTCCGGATACGCAGGAAGCGGTCGAGCAGATCCTTCAGATGGGCGACAAGATGCTCCGTTCCAATACGTTCCGTCAGGATACTTCGATTGCCGGCCTTGATCCTGAAAACGCTTCCAGAAAAGAGCAGATCGCGATTCATCTGAGAGAAGCCGCTGTCTTTTACAAGAATAAGCAGTATGCCCGCGCACGCGATGTGCTCGAACAGGTGCTTGTGTTGGACCCGTATAATGAGAAAGCTGTTTATGACCTGAAGAAAGTCTACCGCAGACTTTACCGCATTGCGGAACTCCGCAGAGAAAATGAAGTGCTGGAAGCCCGCAGCGACTCCGAATGGAGATGGACCAATTCCATCCTGCCGCGCGGCGATCAGCTCGCGGAAGAGCGCGGTCCGCAGGAAGCCGTGAACGAAGGCAAAACGCAGATGTATGAGAAACTCCAGTCGATCATCATTCCGGAAGTCGATTTCGGCGGAGTCAATATTTCCAGCATTGTCCGTCAGCTGAACAAGCGCAGCCGCGAATGCGATCCGGAAGGCAAGGGCATCAACCTGATTTATTCGCCTTCCGATAACGACATTCAGGAAGTCACGCTGAACTTCACCAATATGCCGATCGGCGAAATCATCCGCTATCTCTGCCAGTATGCCAGACTGAAATACAAAGTGGAAGACAAGGCTGTCCGTATTGCGTCGGAAGGCATTGACGATATGGATACCCGTTACTTCAAGATGCGTTCCGCCGTGTATGCGCGTCTTGCCAATCAGAAAGCCAAACCGGCGGAACGGAAGAGTTCCAGCGGCGGTGGAAATGACGGTCTTGACCTCGGTTTGGGGACTGGCGAGGATTTCGGTGAAAGCATTGCGAAAGGCAGTGCTTCCGGCGAACGCCGCGAACCGCTGACGACACAGCCCGATACGGAAGCCCTGAAAAAATATTTTGAACTCCGCGGTATCCGTTTCGAGCCCGGTTCCTCAATCGCTTACGATGAACGTTCCAGCAAACTGACGGTCAAGAATACACCGGAAAATCTCCGCGCGATGGAGAATCTGCTGCGCGAGATTGATATTGTGACTCCGCTGGTGCTGATCGAAGCGAAGTTCCTTGAAATTTCCGTAACCGACCTGGAAGAGCTCGGATTTGACTGGACGATGACCCGCGACAACAGCAATCCGGCGTGGATGACCGGTATTGCCAACTCGGAAACAGGTTTGATCCCGTTCACCGGAGCGCAGATGTTCCAGACTCTGACGCGTCATTATGTCGGCGCTGATTCTTCGGCGTCCACAAGCTCCGTGAATCCGGCGGCTTTCATCAACAATCTGAATATCATGCCGAATTTCGGTCCCAACGGGGCTTATAATGTGTTCCTGACCGTAAATGCGATTGATCAGAGCGAGCGCGGTGAAGTGCTGTCCGCTCCGAAGATCATTGCGACTTCCGGCGTGAATGCCACGATTGAGTTTGCAAAGCAGATGTACTTCCCGGATACCTGGAATGAGCCGGAGGTTACGACCTCGAACAATACCTATCTGTATACGCCGCCGTATCCGGATTTCGGTGATGAGACCGCTGTCGGTATCACGTTCTCCGTGACGCCGTATGTCAGTTCGAACAATCACACCATTGAACTTACGCTTTCTCCGAAGATTCTGGACCTCGTTGGATGGACCGAGTATAATTATGATATTATCATTGGCAACACGAGTTCCCAGAATGCGGCAATGAAGATGCCGGAACTTGCCGTGCGCGAGATCGACACGAAGGTGAAAGTGTATGACGGGGAAACGATCGTGCTCGGCGGTATTCTGGAAGATTCCTCCTCTCAGCTTGATGACAAATATCCGTTCCTCGGAGATTTCCCGCTGCTCGGACGTCTTTTCTCCACGCAGGCCCATCGGCAGGTCAAACGCAATCTGATGGTTTTTGTGACAACAAGAATCATGAACCTTGACGGCGTGCCTGTGAAAACGAAAAACGACAACGGTCTCTTCGACTTCAACAGGTGATAATGATGAAAGAATATATGAACCATTTGGAGGACTCCATGTTTAAGACTCCCGTTTCCAAAGCCTGCATGGCGGCGGCTCTCCTGTTTGCGGTTTCCGTAACCGCGCAGACTCCCGCGGCAAAGGCTGTTTCGACGGAAAAAGCTACTCCGGCGGAAGATACGGAGCTGCAGAAGACCTATCGCGCAGCCGCCGCCAAATATGCTTTGGAATTCGATATTACCGAATTGTCCGCCGATCAGATGAAAGCAAAAGCCGATCAGCTTGCCCGGAACGCCGCCAAGGCTTACCAGAGCGGTGCGTATCAGCAGGCGGTCGAGCTTTACCGTCAGGCGCGTGCCGTTCTTCAGAAACTGCCGGGCGATGCGGAAATTCAACGGAAGATCGAAAATTGCGGACAGGCGATCTCCAGCTGTTATTATTACTGGGCGGAAAAACTGTATTTCGATGCGCAGTCCTCCGCCGACGCCAAGCAGTACGAACAGGCGATTGAACACTGCAAAAAGGCCGCGGAAGTCTGGCCCGCTTCCAAGAAGAGAATGGATGAGATGATCGCGCGCTTTACAAAACTGCGCGACGCCGCGGAATATCAGGCGAAAGTTGCGCCGGATGCCGTTGACCCCGGAAATGCCGCACGTCTCTATAATATTGATGTGCTTCTGAAACAGGGCGAAATCTTCTACAAGGATAAGCAGTGGGACAAGGCCCGCGACAAGTATGAGGAAGTGATCGCCATTGATCCTTACAATATCACGGCGATTGACGCGATCCGGCGCGTGAATCTGAAGCTGTTCGAGGCTGCCCGTTCCCGCAAGGAACTGACCGAAGAGGAGTACAAGACGGAAGCCGAATGGGCTTTGGTAACTCCGCTGCCGACGAGAGTCGCATTCTCCGGCAAAGGCTCCACCGCGGATGAGCCGATCAAAAAAGACGCTAAGAAAAATGCGATCTATGACAAGCTGAAAAACATTATCATTGACCGCATTGACTTTGATGAAATCGAGATTCCGGTCGTGCTCCGTCATCTCCGCCAGAGAGCGAAGGAGCTGGATCCGGACAAGGAAGGCGTCAATATCTTCCTGCTTCCGGAATCTGCCGCCGATCCCAATGCAGCGACAGCCAGGAATACCGAGAGTGGAAGGCCCGGGCCGGCAGGTCCTCGCGGACCCGGAAGAAACAATGCCCCCGCGGACGATGCGGAAGATGAAGGCGATGAGTCTTCCGGACGCAAGATTTCTGTGACCGCAGACTCCATTTCCCTGGGGGAGGCGATCAGCTACATCTGCCGTACCGCGAACCTGCGTGTCAAAGTGGAACGCTATGCTGTGATCATTGCTCCTCCCGGAGTGCCGCTGGAGCAGATGGAAACCCGCATTTATCCGGTGGAAAAGGATGTTGTGGACCGCCATCTGACAAAAGCTGTGGAAGGCGAGGGAGCGGACAGTTCCTCTACGATCATCAATCCGCAGTCCCTGTTCCCGCAGGTCACATTCGATGACGGTGCTCAGATCGTTTACGATCCGGGTATCAGCCGTCTGTTCGTCACCAACACTGCGGATAATCTCCAGCTGATCGAGGAGGCTCTCAAAGAGCTGAATGTGGTCGATCCGCAGGTGCTGATCCAGACCAAGTTCGTGGAAGTCCACATGAATGATTTGGAAGAACTCGGATTCCAGTATCTCTTCTCCAGACAGAATTCCAATGTGGAATATATGGACAAGAACAAACTGATCGAATACAAGCCCGGAGACAAACTTCCGGACTATGCGATCAATATTTATCAGCCGAACAGTTCGGGCAGTTCCGCGACTTCGCCGGCTGCGAACTGGTACCGCTATTCTTCCACGTTCATCAACGGAAAGACTCCAGCATCCGATCTGCCGTCCTCGTTTTATTACACGAAGGCGCCGATCCAAAGCAAGTCGGTATCGTTCGAACAGAATTCCCAGGTTGTGCGCAGTCTCCGGCAGAGCAGCACCACGGGGGCTCTGATCCAGGATCAGGCGTTCAATTTTGCACACTACAACAAGTACGGCTACAAGGTTCAGGCGACGATCAACGCTTTGGATCAGGCGGATTCCTCCGATATGCTGGCGTGTCCCAGAATCACGACGATGAACGGTTTCGAGGCCGTGATCGCGATGGTGACGGAGCGTTACTTCCCGGATGAGTGGTCGGAAGCCGAGGTGGGTACTCTTGCAACCGGTAACGGAACCGTTCCGCTGCTTACTCCGTCCATCCCGGAATTCGATGAGGCGGAACGTCTCGGTATTGAACTGCGCGTCCGTCCGGTGGTCGATACTACGGACAACTACACGATTTCGATGACGATGACACCGAGCATCCGTACCTTTATCGACTGGGTTGACTACAGCTATGAAATGTCGACGGAATCCAACGGTCAGCCGTATTACTACCAGAACGTGCAGAAAATGCCGGTCATTGAAGTCCGTTCAGTGAATACCGCGGTTCAGTGTTACGACGGCGAGACGATTGTTCTCGGCGGTATCATTAAAGATACGACGACAGCGATCGACGACAAGTACCCGATTCTGGGAACCCTGCCGTTGGTCGGACGGCTCTTCCAGTCCAAATCGAAGAGTGCGCAGAAGGTCAATCTGCTGATTTTCCTCACCTGCCGTTTGATCAATCCGGATGGATCGCCGATCCGCGAGCGCGAAATGAGAGGCCTTCCTCCGTTCCGCTATTGACGGTTTGCAGCAGCTTGCCGCCCGGTTTCTGCCGGGCGGCAGTTTCAAGACGGTTCCCGGAGTTATTTGGGGACCGTTTTTTTTACAGGAGAAATCATGCAGAATCAAACACCCCGTTCCATGATGGTCGGGCTCGGTCTTGACAATCAGGACGAACACAAGCGTATTACAAAAGGGGATAATTTTGTTTTGGTCGGCGGTTCCGAAGAGACGCATGAGCGGATGACGGAGACCGCGATCAAGGTCAATGAAAAACTTTCCGCCCGCGGCAAAACACTGGATTCCGTCGGCAGGGATGAGTTTTTTGATATTGTCTCCGAATGTTCGGAGTAATCAGCTTCCGGTCCGGTTCCGGTATTGTTCCGGCGTGATATGGAAGAATTTGCGGAACGAACTGCAAAAATAGGTCAGGGAGTTGAAGCCGCTTTCCTGTGCGATCTGTGATAGCGGATCGTTACGGCGGGTCAGCAGGCGCAGTGCGTGCATCAGGCGCAGACGGTGGAGCCACGCCGCCGGAGAGATCCCGCACGCCTGATGAAACAGACGCCGGAACTGCACCTCTTTCAGATGTGCGGTTTCCGCGATGTCCTGTATCGACAGATTGGCGGACAGGTTGCGGCGCATGAATTCCAACGCACTTTCAATGCGGGGATCCGGCGCCGCCGGCAGAGAGAACCGGCAGATGCCGGTTTCGATCAATTCCGCGAAAATCCGTTTCACCAGTTGTTCCGCACAGGAAAACGCCAAGTCGCTGCTTTTGTTGCGGAGCGCGATGATGCGCAGCAGCTCTTCTTCTTTCGCTTCCCAGTGGCGCAGATGAAAAAACGGCCTGTTCAGGCTGTTGAACGGGTTGCCGTTCTGCGGGTGATCGCACAGAACGTGCAGGATGAATGTTTCCGCCTCCGCAGTTCCCTCCGGGAAGCCGTAAGAGTGCGATGCAAATTCGGGGACCATCATGCAGTCTCCCGGAGACAGTACGGCAGAGTGCCCGTTTGTCTGCGCTTCCAGTTTGCCGCTTTTGACAGCCACGATCAGATTGTCGGATATTTTCCGTTCGGGGACATTCCACGGAACGCGCATGCTCCAGTACGAGGTGTTCAGGACAATGAAATTCCGGGTGGAAAGAATCGTTGCCGTCTGGTTCAGAATTTCTGGAGAAACATAGTCTTCAAGATGATTTTTGTATTCGTTGCCGTATTTTGTGCCAATCATGATCGTCGGATTTTTCAATGAAATTGCCGTTTATTTCTATTGTGTTTTCAGATAAAATATCGTATAATTATATAAAGTCAAGGAGTGAAAGGAGATTTTTATGCACGGAACGATTATTTTCAACCCCGGAACCGGATATCAGACGGCACGGCGTCTCTGGCAGGGATGTCCGACAGTGCTGCGGACTCCGGGCGGAAAACTGTTTGCCGGGTGGTATTCGGGCGGGTCGCGCGAACCGTCGGCATTCAATTACAATCTGCTGGTGAGCAGCTGCGACGGCGGGCTTTCGTGGAGTGAACCGCTGCTGGTCATTGAAAGCCTTACGAAAGAAAAAGTCCTTGCGATCGACATTGAGCTCTGGCTTGATCCGCGGGGACGCATGTGGCTGTTCTGGACCCAGCGGCATTTGCAGTACGCTGCGAAAGATCCGCGGCATCTTCAGTGCTGGGCGATCGTCTGCGACGACCCCGACGCTCCGGTTCTCCGGTGGAGCGAACCGCGTTGTCTCGCGCCCGGTTTCCTGCGCTGTCAGCCGACCGTTCTTTCGGACGGCAGATGGCTGCTTTGCGCTTACGACTGGACCGGAACCCGGTATCATTATTCGGAATCCTCCGACTGCGGCGAAACATGGATCCGCCGGGAGGCTGGCGAAAAGACCGTTCCGGTCGATTTTGATGAAACGATGATTCTGGAGCGGCTCGACGGTTCGCTGTGGATGCTTTCCCGCAACGCTCATACCGGTTTTCTTTCGGAGACGGTTTCCCGTGACGGCGGAGCGACCTGGTCGCCGGGAAGGCAGACACCGATCCCGAATCCTGCGTCGCGTTTCTATCTGCGCCGGTTGAAATCCGGACGCGTTCTGCTGATCAACAACAACGATTCCGGGAAGCGGATCAATATGACGGCGTTTCTTTCGGAAGACGACGGCGTTTCATGGAAATATTCGCTGGTGATCGACCCCCGTGAAACTTCGTATCCCGATGCCGTGGAAGCGGAGGACGGCACCATTTACATGGTTCACGACCGCGGCCGCATGAGTTTCAAAGAGATTCTGTGTTCCCGGTTTACGGAGGCGGACATCATGGCGGGCAAGCTGACGGATCATGATTCCTACGTCTGCCAGATCATCAGCAAGGCGCCGCGCGATCCATGGAATACGGAAGAGGCGGAACGCATGGCAAAGCTGGATCGGGAGATGTTCGATGTTTATTTCTAAAAGACTGATGAACAGTACTCAACCCAAAGGAGTTGGAATAATGAAACAGCCAAATCTGTTGTTCCCCCGGCGGCACAGGTTCAGCCTGATCGAACTTCTCATAACGGTTGCGATTATCGCGATTCTTGCCGGACTGCTTCTGCCCGCTTTGAACTCGGCGCGGGAAAAAGCGCGTGCGCTGAATTGTCTCAGCAATCTGAAACAGACCGGTATGGCGGCGATTTCCTATGCCGGAGATCATGAGGACCGTCTGCTGCCCGGACGCTATCTTGTTGGGGACGGGGTGTATGGGTATTGGCCGGGATTGCTTCAGACATTGAAGTATTGCTCTGCGAAAAATTATATCTGCCCGGAGGGGGAAGCTGCGCTTTATTCGAATGCGACGCAGGACCGGGTATCCAAAGCAGATGTATGGCGGACTGGAAAGATTATGACGGCAGATGAGACCGCGAGCAGCTGGGAGGTCGGTACATTCGGGATCAACCATGTTATTTCCTTCGATTTTGCGCAGAATCCGATTCCGGAGTTTTCACGCCTGACGCAGCTGAAAAGGCCTTCCGTCGTTTTGGCGTTTGCCGATTCCGCCCACAGCATTGATCTGACGCCCTGTTTTACCGTGCGGAAAAATGCTTCGCAGGCGCATTTCGCTTATCCCCGTCACATGGGACAGCGGATTTGCAGTGTCGCTTACATGGACGGTCATGCAGGGACGGTTCGTGCCACGGTTTCCGGAAAAACGGGGGCGGAACAGCTTTATGCCGTCGGCGGCGGGCTTGCACAGGGAACAACCGTCTGGACCGGAAAATAAAAACTCTTTTCAAAAAAGGATGAATGATGATATGAAAAAAATTTGTCTGCTGCTTATCGCACTTTGCATTCCCGCAGGGTACATCTGTGCGGAACAGGTCGGGAAAGCCGCTCCGGCGGTGAAAAAAAGTATTCCTAAACGGAAGCCTGCCAGATGGAACATTATTTCCAGAGGGGAGGGGGGAACGTATCAGCTGACGCAGACCTCCACGGAGGCGTTTTCGCTGGTTCTGCACCGTAACGGGAAAGACAAACCCGCGAGGACGATGCTCTGCCTGGACTTGAACCGGGAGTTTCATACCCAGAACCGTTTATTCTTCACCTGCCGTTCCATCAACGGAAAACCGGTGATGGTTCATCCGCTTCTGAGTTACCGCAGCGGAAAGAAAAGCATTCTCAAATTCGGTCCGAAGCTGATGATTTCCGGCAAGGCGGAAAAGATGTTTGCATTGAGACTGGATACCGATTTCAAGCTCGGAGATGCCACGTTTCCGTTTTTGCAGCTGAAGTTTTCCGCCGATATTTCCGGCGCTAAAGAGGGGGAGACGGTGGAGCTGGATGTGAGCGGAATGCGGATCTGCATGCCGGAAGAGGCCGGGATGAGTTCGGAGCGTCCGGAGGTGCTGGTCATACCCGGCAGAAAGGCGGAGAACATCAAACGGGTGGAAAATCCGGTCAAAGTCTTTTTCATGTTTGACAACGAGGATTTTTCGACCGTTTTCTGCGGACGCGGCAATTATCCGCGCGTTCAGGACCGCTGTCAGTTTCCCGGTTACCGTTCCCTGCTGCTGAAAACTGTGAAGGATCAGGCGGAACTGGCGGCTTCCCCGGAATCGGCGGATATGATCGTTTATGCCGGAGCAAGAGCCGATAAACCGATGGCGGAACGTGTGGCGAAAGCGGTTCGGAACGGCAAGCCGCTGTATGTCGCTGCCGTGGTCGCGGATCCGGAGATTGCGGAGCTGCTGCCGGTGAGTCTGAAAAAACGGGACGGCGGAATTCCGGTCCGCCGGACGCTGAAAGCGGTTTCCGCCGCTGATCCGCTGTTTGCCGGTCTTTCCTCCGCCTCATTCGGACAATATTTCGATGTCCGGATGAAGGCGGGCGGCAAGGCGCGGCTCGTGTTTGCGGACGGCTCCCCCGCGATGGCGGAGGGGGTTGCCGGGAAAGGGCGCGTGATCTGGTCCGCGCTCGGTATCGGAACGGATCTGATTTCCGGCAAAGCGTCGGAGGATCCGCTCCTGCTCCGCGTGATTTCGGAACAGACGGGCAAAGTGCTCCGGGAGACGGAACGGAAGCCGGTTCTGCGTGCAGACGGCTGGCAGGAGGGGCTTTCCACGGAGAATTTCGGGCGGTTCGGCTGGCTGATCGGTGACGGTCTGCTGGTCGAGAGCATGAACGATGTGTTTGATGTTTCCAACGGTTCGGCGCAGTACGCTTTCAAATCCCGTCTGGCTCCGAAACTGTCGCTGACGCACTGGAGTTTCAAGCCGCTGAATGCGGGAGAGGTCAAAGCGAAACAGGTGGATTGGTCGTATTGCTATGCAGAAACCGGCAAGTTTGAATATAACACGACTTGTGTCATACCTGCCGCCTGGAAAGAGGAAAAAATCAGTTTTACCGTGGAAGGCGGGATCGACGATCTGGCGGAGGTCTTTGTCAACGGCCGTTCCGTTGGCAGGGTGACGGAGGATATGCCGGAATACTGGCGCCGCCCGCACCGGTATCTTCTGCCGAAAGAACTGCTGAAGTTCGGTGAAGAGAACCGGATCCGGATCGTTGCGGAGAATCTGCGCGGCAACGGATCAATGGGAAGCTGTCCCGAACTGATCTGCCTGCCGTCGAAAGCAGAGTGCTGGACGTTTGCCGCGGATCGTGCGAATGAACTTGGCAAAGGGGGAGTGATCACCGATTCCATGGGAAAACGCCGGTTCGACACCAGCCTTGCATTTCCGGGGATACGATGGGAAATTTTCGGAAACCGTATCGTTATGGGGGTGTTCAACATTGCCGGCTATGCTGCGATCCCGTCCGGCAAAAGTTGGAAGGTTGTCGATCTGGCGAAGACGGATACGCTTCCGGTCAACTGGTCCGCACCGTGGATTCTGCTGTTCCACAACGGGGAATGCCGTCCGCTTCTGCTGGTGTTTTCAAAGCGTCAGGAAAAGATTACGGTTTCCAGGGTCGGTTCCGCGGTGAACGGGCTTGTATTCGAACGCGGAGGCGGGATCGGGATGATCGTTCCGCTTTGGCTGGGCGGCGGACGCAATGTGGATACCGCACCGTGGACGCGCGGGCTCCCGGCGGAAATCGCGGAACAGGCGGAATTCTGGGGGCGGAAAGCATTCGCTTATCCGGTCGCCGAAACGGAGATGTTCCGGATCAACCGGAAAAGCGGTCGCGTCGAGATCCGTACGAAATATCAATTTCTCCGCACGGAGAACGACTGGAATGTGAGTGCAGCACCTTATGCTCCGGTCCCGCCGCTGGCATTTTTTACCAAAGGCAGACTGTTTGAATCTGAACAGGCGAGGGACTGGGGGCTGATGACGAACTACGGAAGTTATGCCGCCCATGACAACAGCGACACGGTGGAGTGGAGTCTTCCTCTTCCCGAACCGGATTTTTCTCTGCTGCCCCGGATCGAAGCCGAGCCGGAAGTCCACCGGTTTGCCAATGCGATTTTCCGGAAAGGGGCTCCGTTCAATGCGGGCGGAGGCGTCCGGGAACTGTCGTGGTCACTTGCGTACCCCACGGGACCGAACTTCCCGGATTGCCGCAATGTCAACGCACACGGCTGGCTGCACGGGATCAATCAGGTGATGATCGCACCGTTCGCCCTTGATGCGGAGGCCCGCGCCCGGTTTATGGAGCGTGTCCGCCGCAAAGCCATGGAGCCGGCGGAGCTCTACCGCTACAAAAGCGCTCTGCGCTGGCGCGAAGAGCCGTTCAGCGGCATCCGTTATCCGATCTACTTCAACAACCGTCATCCACATTCCATAAAGTTTGCGGAGGGATTCGGCAGTGCGATCAATTATGCGGATGCCAACGAGACCGCACACATGATTCTCGCCGTCTCCCAGATGCTGGCGGACCGTCACGGGCAGCGGGATTTCATCCGGGCGAACGGTTCCTGGCTGCGTTCTGCGGCGCGGCTGCTGCTGGTGAGCGACGACTGGGCGTACATGGCTTCCCACTGCCGGGAGTCCGGACTCTCCGCCACGATCGACATGCTGAATTGCGAATACGCCTCCATGATGAAACTTGCCCGGCTCGCAGAGATTCTCGGCGACGATGAGCTGCGGGATCAGGCGCTTTATCGCGGTGCGCGGCGTCTCGTGCCGACGGTTGCGCGTCTGCCGTTCCTGGATTACGCAAGGAAGAACGGATTGCTGTATTTGGACAATGCAATGCTCTGCGTTGGTTTTCATGAACAGGGATTCCATTACCGGAGCAAGGGAACGAAGGCTTCCGAAGTGGATCTTTACGATATGAGTCAGGGGATACCGCCGGACATCGTTCCGTTGTACCGGAAGTACTGCCCGGAGGAAGAACGCGCGTACTTTGAAAAACTGGTGCTGCCCGGTCTGTATGACAAGAATGGCGCTTTTGCCTATAAGAACCCCGCTCTCCTCGCCATTATTGCCCATGCGTCGGCGATTCGCGATGCGGAACTGCGCCGGGCTTTGTTCAAGTGTATGGAGAAAGTAGCGAAAACGTCGTCTTTCACTTCCGACTGGCCGGGGATCACGGTTGCCTCCCAGTTTGCTCCGGTGCTGTACCGTCTTTACGGAAAAGTACGGATCCGCACTGCAAAGGATCTGGACATCCGGGATTTTTCCTATGATCCCGCGGCGAAGCTGCTGTGCCTGGACTTCCGTGCCGGAGCGGTTCCCGAACTGGTGCTGGAGAGTATGTTGAACCCGGCGGATTCCGTTTACCGGCGCGATGCGGACGGGTTGATTCGTATTCCGCTTCATCCGGGAGAAGAGAAAAAGCTGGAATTGCGGTTCCGCTGATTTCCGGTAAAAAAACAGAGCTTCCCGGTTTCAGAGAGAACCGGGAAGCTCCGGCGTTTCCGTGTATCCGCCGTTGGAGGAATCAGGGCTTTTTCGGCGCTTTGCGCGGAGTGCGGGAGAAGTCGCCCGCCGCATCCTTGACCAGACGCTCCGGCGGGTTTTCTGCGATCAGTTCCTGTGTCCGGCGTTCCAGACGCTGTTCCTTTTCCGCCACCTGTTTTTCATAGCGCCGTTTCATCATGGAAAGACGTTTTTCCATGCCTTTGATTGCGGCTTCCGTATCGGCAAGCAGTTTTTTCTGGAAATTCAGATGATTTTCCAGATCTTCCCGCGTCGTTTCGCGGATTTTCGCCAGTGCAGTTTCTTTGAGTTCCGGCGTTTTCGCTTCCAGATAAGCGGCGCGGAGCGCGAGCAGGCGTTTGGCTTTTTTCTGCCGCCATTTGAAGAAATGAGTGCGCATTTCCCGTTCAAACATCCGGGGATCTTTTGCGGCAAGCTGACGGAGTTCTTTGCGTTCCGCATCGGTGAATTCTTTGGATTCCAGTGCGGAGAGCAGAGGATGGACGCCGCCTTTGCGTCCCGGTGGCGGCGGTGGACCGGGACGTTCCGGCCGGGTGTCGGCAAATACGGCGGCGGAAAGCAGAATTCCGGTCAGCAGAATGGTGAGCAGTTTTTTCATATTGTCTGTACTCCTTGATTCGAGATTTCATAAGCGCTGGCGATCAGGCTTGCACCGCTTGCGACTTCACAGGAGAGCGAGATCAGACTGTCGTCGTAATCGGACAGCGAGGCGCTCTGCGTGGCGGTGGCGGTGAGATTCGGGCTCGCGGGAGCCGGAAGCAGGGAATAGAACGCGATTCCGAACGAGACCAGAAACGAGGCCGCGACCGGCACGGCGATTTTCCATACTCTCCAGCGGCGGCGTGCGGCATACCGCCGAGCTTCCGCAAGGATCACGGTATCCAGCTGTTCCGGGACCTGTATGCCGGAGGAGTCGTGTTCCAGTGTGCTGATGCGGTGAAACAGGGCGCAGTCCGGACATTCCGCGAGATGCCGTTCCATTTCGGCGGAACGGGCGGCACCGGATGCGGTTTCCCGCATGATGTTTGTGCATATTGTTTTCATGTTGCGCCCCCTTTTGTTAAGAGATCCATTCATTCAGTTGTTTTCTCAGATTTTTGACCGCGTACTGCATTCTGCCCAGAACCGTGTTGATGGAACAGCTCTGCACCTCCGCGATCTCTTTGAACGAGAGCCCTTCCTGCCGGAGCAGAAAAACCTCTTTCTGCTCATCCGCCAACCCGTCCGCAGCGCGCTGCAGCGCTTTGGCGAGCTCCCGGTTATGCATATTCCGCCACGGTTCCGAATGGCTGACCGGTTCGCTGACGGCGATATTTTCATCGTCCAGCGGCAGTTCCGCCGAAACCTTCTCTTTCCGGAACTGGTCGATCGCAAGATTGCGGGCGATCATGGTAAGCCATGCAAAAAACTTCTGCTTGCTTTCGTAGTCTCCCAGTTTCCGGATCACGCGGAGCCATGCCTGCTGAAACACGTCATCCGCAAGAGCGTGATTTCCGAGCATTCTGTTCAAGTATGCGTAAAGCGGCCGTTTATACCGTTCGTAGAGAACGGTGAAAGAATCGCTGCTGCCGTTCAGATACGCATGGATCAACTCCTCGTCGGTAATTGTCAGTTCTTCCGTTTTCTCATTCATATCCATGAAACGTGATCCCGCTGTTTTTATTGTGCCCGGATGATAATTTTTTTCGTTTTTTTGAAATATACGCGGAAAAAACGCATTTTCAACTTCTCCTGCGGAATTTGCCGGATGGCGGACGGCTGATTTTCATAGAAAAATCAGCGGCGGCTGTTGATTTTGGCGGCAGGCCGGTGTATTATATTGCAGATTCAACCAAATGGAGGTTTATCATGTTTCAGGTTATTGCCATTGTTTCGCTGAAGAAAGGGGAAGCGGAAAATTTCAAAAAGCTCCTTCCCGCGATTGTCGGAGCGTCGAAAACGGATAAGGGAAACATCAGCTATCAGTGCGATCAGGATGCGTTGAATCCCGATGTTTTTCTGTTTCAGGAGCGCTGGGAAAGCGATGAGGCATTGGAGGAACATCTTGCCCAGCCGCATTTCAAGGAGTTTGCCGCCGCGATCGAATCCCTGATTGCCGCTCCGCTTGCCATGCATAAGATCATGCTGTAAACTGCCGTTTGCGTAACAGCCGGTGTTCCGGACGGATGCCGGCTGTTTGTATATTATCCCTGTTGTCTCTGCAACGTTCCTTTTTTTCCGGAATGAATGTTCCGGTCCGTCGGAGGGAAAGGAAAACGCGGATTGATAAATGCCCCGCCGACCGGAGAAACCGGGCGGAATTCTGTTTTATTCTTCACGCGTACCGTTTGGCGCATCAAGCATATCCGGCGTCAGAAATTTTGCCGGAATTGAGAATGACACAAAAGTCGTCGCACTGTTGAGTTTGAAAACATAAATATAGGAATCCGTTATTCTGTCAAATCTGACAGACGAGTCCTTATCATATTTCAAATCGTCCCAACAGGGAGCACGGACGCGCTCGCAATTCGACAGGTCATCCAAAAGAAATAAATGATTAAAGAGGCGAACCCATGTGTCGCCTCCTTTATCTGTTGCCGTGCGGATTACCTGATCTTTATTGACAAAGAAGAAATCATAACAATCTTTATCAAAAAGACAGGGACCAACGATCAGGAATGGTTTGCTGTCTGCTTTATAAATGGCAAGCGTTTCATTTTTGCCATTTCGTTTCAGACATGTTTCTCCAACCTTGCGATACATACTGCCCATCGTAACACTGAAAACAACATCGCCCAAAGGCTTGAAGATAAAAGCGCCGGCAAGCGACACAGACAATGCTGTTATCAGGATTGCCAGAGTTATGGATATTTTTTTTATGACCGTTTTCATGAGTGAAATATATCATCGAATCTGCTCGTGTCAATACTGCCGCGGTATAATCGGATAAGCCTTATATTTTTTCTCTTGGATCTTGACGTTTGGGTTTTCGTAGTTGACACAGACATATATGAATGATAATCCAGTAGAATCAAAATACTTTTGAAATACAGAATCCTTCTTCTGCAAATCAATGCATCCAGCAGACCCGAAGTCTGAACCTCCATGAATAAAAAAACCGCTTCGTTTGCGCGTATCGGAGGTTTTATTCGGATGCAGAGGCCATGAACAGTTGCCCCAGCCGCTTGACTTGACAATATGGGACCATGGACTGGTTTTGGCTGATCGTTGCTCTTTAGACTCAACATAGTATAATCCTTGCGGAATTCCGCCGATATTTCTTTCTCCTTGTCTAGAATAGGAATAATCGAATTCGCGTTCAATGGTTTCGGAAATAAAACCTGAAACAGTTGCTTGATTTATAGTTATGTTCTCGGAAACTGCTTTTCCAGAAACAGCATTCAACAGTAGTTTTCCGTCACTGGACATCAAATAATGACCGTTGAAAATCAAAAATATTTTTTGTCTTCGCAATTCTAAGTTTTCATTACGCACCTTTATTATCTGTTCAGCAAGAGACTTTGCTTCTCCTTCTTGCAATCTATAGGTTTTTCTTAATGTTTGTGTAATACGATATTTTTCCACATCCTTACTCACATCCTTATTAGTATTGGTTATGGGAACATATCTACAATGGCAGTTCGGATGTATGGGAAGCTGTGGGAGATTCGGATCTTCAAGATCAAATTTCTTTCCGTCATTGATTATACAAGCTGGACAAGAGTTTTTGCCTTCATCTGCAATATATAAAAGCTGTTTTTTTTGAGTTTGAGGGAATTCATCCCACGCTTTTTGTACTTCTTTCATAATTGACAGGATGTCCATAACTTCTCCTTTTTGTTCGTTTTACACAGAAAAAATATTTTCTGTTCTACGTCGGATTTTGTCAACCTTTGTTTTTGGAAGATGCCGCTTCGGAATTTAGTGTACTGCAAGGTTTGGAACTCGATTGGAGGTGGATGACAATTTGCATCGTCAAGATCCTGATCGGGGTGATTATAGGAACTTTTCTCTTTATCCGACTTGCCACCGAAAATTAAAGAAACATGATATGCTTGTTTGCGAAAAACGTTTTTCATGCCTCCTTTTATGGCTGCCCGAAAAACGTCTTTCGATGAAGAACGTTTCAAGAAAACGTCGAAAAATACTTGATTCTGACATGTGTTCTTATCAGAGAAAGAAATCTTCCAGATATTTTCCGCTGTCGGAGTGTTTGCGGATCTTTTCGAGCGTTTTCAGTTCCAGCTGCCGGACCCGTTCGCGGGTGACGTTGAACAGTATGCTGACTTCGGTCAGGGTCTTGCAGGGACCGCCGTCAAGACCGTAACGCATGGTGATGACCTGTTTTTCCCGTTCGGAAAGCTGGTTGATTGCCTCCGCCAGACGTTCTTTCATCATTTTGCGGGCGAGCGACTTCATCGGGTCATCCGATTCTTTGTCGCTGAGGAAATTTTCAATCGTGAAATCAGGATCGTCCGAGCTCTGGGGAGCCTGAAGAGAGATGCACTGCAATGACATTTTCTTGATTGCACTGATCCGTTCCTTCGGCATTTCCATGATTTGGGCAAGCTCTTCGATGGTCGGTTCATTCCCGTTCAGCTGAATGAAATTCTTTTCCGTGATGTTCATTTTGCGGATCGTTACCAGCATGTGGATCGGCAGGCGGATCACGCGCGACTGCGCGGAAAGCGCCCGCGCGACAGCCTGTCTCACCCACCAGGAAGCATAGGTGCAGAAGCGGTGTCCGAGCTTGTAATCGAATTTTTCCAGAGCTTTCATCAAGCCGAGGTTGCCCTCCTGAATCAGATCCCCGAACGGCAGGCCTTTGTGCTGGTAATGCTTGGCGATATTGATGACCAGCCGCAGATTGGTTTCGAGCATACGGACTTTCCAGCGGTCGATTTCGCGGCGGAGCTCCGCCATCTTGCGGTTGTGGCGGATGATCTCCTCCACGTCCATCAGCATGATCCGTTCAAGTTCTGTGCCGGAGAGACGCCCGGCATTGTAGTTTTCCAGATAACGGCGTGCAACGTCGCTCCACTCCAGCAGTTTTTCCAGTACGGCGGAGTGTTTTGCCAACGTGTCGAACCCGGCTTTCCGCAGTTTGTCGAATTCCGGACGCGGAACGGTTCCGTAAGCGGCGCGCATCCGTGCGACGGCTTCCGCGATTTGTGCGGACCACCCCCGCTTGTGGACGGGATCATCGGGCAGCGAAGCATTGTCCCGAGTGGAGGGAGGGAAGATGTCGGCGAGATCCTCATCGGGATTGGCAAGCAGTTTGATGTGTTCGTCGTAAACGAATGCGAACAGATAAATGGATTCCCGGAGACTGCATACGTTCCGGTCGATCTGTTCCCAGAGGTCAAATTCCTCCTGCGGGCTCAACTGGGGCATTTCGCCCATTTCCCGGAAATAACTGCGGAGAGCATCCTGTTCCTCTTCCTGCGAGGCGCGTTTTTTGTCGGGAGCGATTTTTTCGGCATCTTCCGGCACCTGGTCGAAACATTCCCGCATGGTGCGGGCTTCCCGCGCCGGAGGCGGCATGGTCGGTATTTCATGTTTGTCTGGTGCAGTCATTACAAAGTTCTCCGCAAGGTCTGTCATAAGTTAGCGTGTATCCCGCGTTTTTCAAGTGCTTTTCGGAATAACAGACCGGCAAATTCACAAAAAGTTCCGGTGTCATGCGGCGGGCGTTCCGCTTTCGATCAGCGGACGGTTGGCGTCGGAGGATTCCGCCACGGACCAGATCGCCATGATTTCCCGGTAGACCGGATCCGTTGTGTCGAGTCCGTCATCCGGCGTGAGAGTCTGAAGAGCTTTCATGATCAGAACCGGGGTGATCCGCTCCGGCGGGAGTGCGACCTGATAGGCTTCATAGCGGTCTTCAAAAATGACTTTGGAAAGGATATCCGCCTGCGTCAGTTCGTACAGCAGAAGACGGGTCGTCCGGACCGGTATTTCCAGTTTCCCGGAGAGCTGGGTGTCGGTGAGAGGCGGGAGTCCGCCCTGAAAATGGACCGCGCATTCCCGAACCAGTTTGAGTGCGTAGACGAGTTTCCGGGTATTGCCGACCGAACCGTCGCCGGGCGTTCCCTCGTAGGAACTGACGTTCTGGCTTGCGAATGCGATTTCCGCGCCGAGCAGGATGAACGTCCAGCTCATCTGGAGCCAGATGAGAAACAGCGGCAGAGCGGCAAAACTGCCGTAGATGGCGTTGTATTTCGCCACGTTGAACTGGGCGGCGAGGTAAAGACTCTGGACTATGTAGTAGAGTGCTCCGCCGAAAAATCCGCCCGCCAGAGCGGGCAGAAGACGGACCCGTGTATTCGGAATGAAAATGTAAATGAACGTGAAGACCAGCCAGGTGGAAACAAACGGCAGGATGCGGGAGGAGAGGGAGAGCAGCTGATTCATCGTGATGGAAAGTCCGGGGATTTCGTTGACCATTCCGCTCAGCCGCATGGTGGCGTAAACGGTGGCTCCGGTCGAGATAATGATGATCAGCGGACACAGCATCACAATGGAAAGATAGTCGCTGACTTTGCGGATGATGGTGCGTCCCGTTTTGATCCCCCAGATGTCGTTCAGGGAGTTTTCGATCTGCATCATCAGGCGGATCGTGATCAGCAGCAGCGCGACCGCCCCGATTCCGGCAATGACGCCGCCTTTGGTGTTCTCAAGCAGATTGTCGGAAAACGTGATGATCTTTTCCGCAATGGCTTCCTGTTCGGAGAGGGATTTCCGGAGCCAGGTTTCCAGACGCGTGTAGAGTCCGAATCCTTTTGCGATGGCGAATGCGAGCGCCGCCACGGGGATCAATGCCAGAAGAGTGTAGTACGTCAGGGCGGAGGCGCGGAGCATGCACTGGTTTTTCAGGAAGAAGCGCCCGGAGAGAATCCCGATCCGCAGGATCGAAAGCAGGGCCCGGATGACGAACGGATAATCGGCAAGACGGATCGTCCAGATTCTTGTTTTGAAAAATGTCAGCATAACAGATCCTTAAACTGTTGTTGTGATTTCCGGTTAATATAGCATTTCAACGCCGTTTTACAAAAATATTTTGCTTGCAGGGTTGATTTCATGGAAAAAGAAAGTATCTTTCCCGTTAAACGCGTTCAACGAAATATAAGGACAGACGAACGTTATGTATAAAATGCTCTGGGGAAAATACCGGGACCGGCATGCGATCGAGACCTATTGCGGGTTTTACTCCGCCTACAAGTGGAAACTGGTGTTTGTGGTGTTCATGTATTTGATCAAGTCCAGCCCGATGTACATTATTCCGATCATCACGGCGGACGTCATCAACCTGATTGCCGGCACTCCGCCTGGCGGCGTTCCGGAGGTCCTCAAACTGCTTGTTTTCGGATCGGTCATCATTCTGCAGAACATTCCGACTCACATTATCTATGCGCGGGCGTTCAGCAGTGTGAGCCGTCAGGTGGAGCGCAATCTGCGCACCGCGCTCTGTACGCGTCTTCAGCACCTTTCCATGCACTACCATAATTCCAACAAAATGGGCGTTCTGCAGACGAAAGTGCTGCGCGATGTGGAAAACGTGGAAATGCTGACCCGCATGCTGGTGGACAATCTGCCGCAGATCGCGGCGACGATGTGCGTGGCGATTACGGTAACCGCGATCCGTGCGCCGCTGTTCATCATCTTTTACCTGATTCTGGTTCCGATCGCGGTGATTCTGTTCCGGCTGATCCGTAAAAGCATGGCACAGCGGAACCGCGAGTTCCGGCTCAGCGTGGAAGATATGTCGGGACACGTCAGCGAAATGCTGCGTCTGATTCCGGTGACGCGTGCCCATCATCTGGAGGAGCGGGAGCTCAGCCGCGTCGGGGAACGGCTTGAAAAAATCCGGGAAACGGGGTTCCGTCTTGACAGCCTCAATGCGGTTTTCAACTCCGTCAACTGGTCGATGATTATGGTGTTCAATCTGCTGACGCTCTGCTGTGCGGCGTATCTGTACATGAAAGGCATTCTGAAAGTCGGGATTGGTGATGTGACTTTGCTTGCGGGGTATTTCAATATCATTTCCGGCGCCGTGATGCAGCTGCTGAACTTCCTGCCCGCAATGACGAAAGGACTGGAATCGGTCAAATCCATCGGCGAAGTTCTGGAGTGTCCCGACATCGAACAGAACGAAGGGGGAAAAGCGGTGAATGCCGTGCGAGGCGAATTCGAGTTCCGGAACGTTTCGTTCCGGTATGATCCCGATGCGGAATATGCTCTCCGGGACTTCTCCCTGCATGTCAAACCGGGCGAGACAATCGCTTTGGTCGGTGCCTCCGGCGCGGGAAAATCGACCGTCGCCCAGCTTGTGATCGGATTCATCCGCCCGACGGAAGGGACGATTCTGTTGGATGGCGTGGATATGAACGGACTGGATCTGCGCACCTACCGCCGTTTTATTTCCGTCGTCACGCAGGAAACGATTCTGTTCGACGGATCCATCCGCGACAACATTGCTTACGGCATTCCCGATGCGAAGGACCGGGATATTTTCCGCGCGGTCAAGTTCGCCAGTCTGGAGCCGCTGATCAACAGCCTTCCGGAGGGACTTGACACGCGGATCAAGGAGAACGGTTCCCGGCTTTCCGGCGGACAGCGTCAGCGGATCGCGATCGCCCGCGCCCTGATGCGCGATCCCCGTGTCCTGATTCTGGACGAAGCAACCAGTGCACTGGACGTGGATTCCGAATCGGAGATCAAAGCCGCTTTGGAACAGCTGATGAAAGGGCGGACGTCGTTTGTTGTCGCGCACCGTCTTTCCACGATTCAGAACGCCGACCGTATCGTGGTTCTTGGCGGGGGGCGCATCCTTGAGATCGGAACCCATCCGGAGCTGATCGCCCGGAATGGGCGGTATGCCGAGATGTACCGCAAATTCACCATGTTGAATTGAGTATGGCGGGAGGACTGCTGCTTATCGCTTGTCTGATTGCCGGTTGGATCATTTATGTGATCACGGTTTGGGCGTCTGCCGCGCGTTGGAAAGTCATTTGCATTTTTCTGGCGGGTTTGCTTGGAGCTTTCTGCCTCGGCTGGCTGGCAGGATGGGGCTTTCGATTACAGGTAAACTGGGACAGCGGATTGCGCTATCGGACTCAATTCCGGGAACTGGCGGAACGGTTCGAGTCCGGAACGCTTGCCGTTCCGGCTGTCTCCGGCACGGAATACCGTTTTTTCCCGTGGCTTTTCTGCGGGATCGTTCTGTCGGCTCTGGTTGTTTTGGCGTTTTTGTTTCTGAACAGGCGCCGGGGACTGCTGATTCCGGTTCTGCTTCTTCCGTTTCTGCTCTGCGGTACGCTGATTTTCGAGCGGCTCCGTTTCTGGAAGGAGTTTCTGGAAATGCGGAAAGAACAGGGACTCGCGCATATTGCGGAAGCCGCTTTGCAGGCGCAGGAAAAAGGGGTTCCGAAACGGCTGATTTCCGCTGTCTTCGCGGAACAGAGCAGTCTGTTCCGATTCTCGTATGAAAGACCGGATGACGCGTTTTCATCGGGAGACGCTGCGTATTCCGCTCTCCGCGCCTTGCCGGACCGGATGGAAATCCAGCAGGCGAAAGAGGTTCTGAAATATGCGGAATGCCTGTATTCCTCTCCGGAGTGTCCGGAGATCAAAGCAGTCCGGCTTCTGATGGCAGATGCCCGGCGCAATGGTCCCGATGAACTGGAGCGTCTTTTTGAAACAACCGGAACGGTTGCTGGAGAGCTGTATGCCCGTATATTGCTTTCCCGGCTTGAACCGCAGGGGAAAAGAGTTTTTCCGCTCCTGAACGGTGAAGTGAAATTGGAACGGAATGGCGTGATTGAGACCGTTCCCGCAAAGATTTTTTTCTCCAGCCGGGACCGGTTCAGGGAAGCGTTGCTTTCCGCATGGTTTCCTAGGGAATGAGTTCCCGCATGATCCGGATCGGAAACAGATTGACGTTTTTAACCCGTCCGGCGTATAAAAAATGAAACAATACTGCTTCCGCGGAAAGCATACAAAGACAAGGCGGATATGATTGAACTCATATCCGCCTTGCCGTAGGTTTCAAGTGTGTGACAGTCAGTCGAACAGGATGAACGGATAGCGTTCAGGATCCTTGTTTTCCCCGATGCCGGGTGCGATTTGCAGCCAGCCGTCACGTCCTTCCCCGTCGTTTTCATTGACAAGTAGATTGAAGCGGAAGCCGCCGCGCAGCATGGCAGGGGTCCAGCCGCATGCGTCAAGCGGGATGCGGATCCGGTAGGAGGTTGTTGTTCCCTTGCGTTCCGCCGTCAGACGCAGCTGTTTCCGGACTTCTTCTTTCCGGAAGCGGCGCGGAGCGTGGAACACATACATTTCCGGTTTGCCGGAATCAAGCAGGGAGGCGCCGAGTTCCCAGTAGTCGTCCTGCGATGGAAATTTGAAGCAGATTTGCAGATTGTCGCCTTTCCACACGTTGAATCCGCTGTACGGCTGGGAATGCACATCGTCCGTGACGTCGACGAGGAGCTCCAGAACACCGTCCGTTTCGCCGAGCCGGATACGCGCGCTGTGATCCGCCGGACCTTTCCAGATGCGGTGTGCAAGCTGCGGATCGGCTTCCGTCTGAGAGACAACCTGCGCTTTTTTGTCGAGTACAAAATCCGGTTTCCCGGTTTTCACCCCTTCGACCAGGTGAGCCGGATTGACCGGAATCCGCAACGCGGTTTTCACGGAACCTGTCTGACACTGCAGCAGAAACGAGACTGCGTGGTTCGGGAACCGTTCTTTTCCCGGCACGGCGATCCGGAATTCCGGTGTCACAGTCTTGTCCGGAGAGACGGTGACGGAGACCGACGGTTGCTCCGCCCGGAAGCCATCGGGGAGCGCGGAGAGGGAGAGGCGGAATTCCCGCGGTTTCGGGAACGGGTTCCGCACGTTGACTTTCAGCGTCATGGTACGTTCGGGTACGGCGACGTCAAGCGACTTCAGCCGCAGAAGCGGACCGATGAGCCGTGCGGAGGAGGCTCCCGCCAGACGCAGTGTTTTCGGTTCATTTTCCGCCTGAACCAGCACAACGCCGTCCTGAGCGGGCAGGGGGCTTTCATTATCCATGAAATCGGAAAGCCGTGCCTGTTTCGCATCGGATTTCAGCGCAAGGAGCACGGGCAGATCCGATTCGTTCCAGAGCGGAACGAGCTGTCCCTCCGGAGTTTCGAAACGGAATGCCCAGACACCTTCCGGAGCGGCGAACTGTTCCGCAAAATGCGCTTTGCGGAATGTTCGTGCGAGATGATTGTAGACCGAATAGACCGGTTTCGGACGGAAATCGGTGGTAATCATACCGTAGTTGTGTTCTCCGTTGGAAGCATCGTAACCATCGTTGCGGAGGTCGTACCATGCGTAACCGATCGCGCCGCGCGCCCAGGAATAGATCAGCTTTTTGTAGAGGGTCTGCGCCTGATTGCGTTCGGTCCCGAAAAGGGAGGAAATGGCGGTCTCGTTCGGGAACCACGGAATACGGTCTGCTCCGGCGCGTTTGCGCAGAGGAAGCAGATGCTGTTCCACCACAGCGACGTAAGCACCGAAGTTGCCGTGATTGTGTGTCAGGTGGATCTCATAGGAGCCCGCCGCATTTTTCAGGACTTTTTCCATGAATTGTTTGTCTTTCATGGCCTGATGAGTGTTCCCGCCGGCAAATCCGCCGCTCATCATCACTGCATCCGGGTTGCCTTTCTTGACGGATTTGTATGCGAGTTTCTGGAGTTTGGTGAACTCTTCCGCGCTGATTGCTCCGCGCTGCAGTTCCGGCTCGTTCCACAGTTCCCAGTTGCGGATGCGTCCGCGGAATTCCTTTGCCATTCTCTGCGCGTATGCGGCAAACGCGGTCTCATCCGGATAAGAGCGGCTCCAGACGAGCCAGTGTTTTTTCTGCAGTTCCGGCGGGACCGCCCATTTGGGATTGAAGCCGAGGAACCCTTGTAGTTCGATTCCGTAGGCGCCGCAGGTTTCCAACTGCCCGTTCAGATAGTCGGTTTTCCATTCTCCGGGCGTCGGTTGAACATAGCCCCAGCCCGGTGTGGCGCGCAGATATTTGATTCCGCAGAGTGCCGCCGCCTGATACTCCAGTTCGCGGTCGCGGTCCGACCAGCGTTCGGGATGGGAACAGACGCCGAACAGAAATTCCGGGTTGCCGTCCGGAGTCGGTCCCGCCGGGATCAGCTTTGCGAACGGCGTCTGCTGAATGGAAAGCCCGTTTGTTGCCGGATGCGAGATCTCGGCGACGGCGGTCCAGTGTCCGTTCCTGTCGGGGCGGATGGCAGGGACGCGGACAATGCGTTCGCCCGGTTTGACGTCAAGCTCGAACGTTTCGCTCAGCGTCTTTCCGTTGTAAGGGATCAGAGAGACTTTGATCTTGAATTTCCCGGATTTCTGCGAGGTATTGGTGAACAGATAATGGAATGCGTTTGCCCGGTCGTGTTTCAGAACATGCACCGGGGTTCCGGTCATGACGTCGAAACGGAGCGCTTCCGCGGCGGAGGACTGCACAGCAAGACGGGAACCGTGGAGGATCAGGCTGCTCTGCTGTTCCGGTGTTCCCTGAAGCGTGAGCCGGTCCACACGGTAAGGCGGCTGAAGCGGAACTGCCGCGAGATCAAAACGATAGGTTTTGCGCTTTCCCTGAACGGTTTGCGGCGGAGTGGTGAACGTCCGGTTCGCGGCGTCTTTCAGCGTCCATGACGCCTGGACTTTTCCGGTGATGGCTTCCGCATCCAGCTCGATGGCGCGGGGCTTTTCCTGAAAATGGACCAGACCGGCTTTTTTCAGCTCCCTCAGCCAGCCTTTTCCAGTGCGGATGTTGTTGACGATCAACGCATCCCCGGCGCGGTAAAGCTGATAGCCGCCGCTTTGCTGCGGCAGAAAGTCCCTGCCGAACGACCACAGCGGTCGGGTTGCGCTGACCGTGTTGCCGGTTGTGAGGCGGAAGCGGAGAGAACGCAGAGTCAGAAAAAATTCCCGGTCGGTTTTCCGGTTGTAACTGATTCCGAGTGCGAAAACACGGACAGGCGGGTCCATGAAATGATTCTGCTTCTCTTTTGAGGTTCCCCAGGTGGTTTTGAGGCGTTCTGGTGTGATTTTCCATTCCGCCGTGATCGTGCCGTTTTTATTTTCAAAACGGATCGGGCGGATCGCCCCGATTTCATTGTCTTTGTCGCGCAGACGGAGATCAAGCCCCGAAACGGGAGAATCCTGATCCGTGGAGAAAACGGCGCTTGCGTAGAGTGTTTCATATTCCCTGACCACAAACGGATGCTTCAGGGAGAGCTGGAGATGGTGCGCTTTTCCCGTATCGGTGCGGAAAAAAAGTCCCTGATGCTCCTTTGAGTAGGGAACTTGCTGTTTCTGCGATACTCCGACCCAGTCAACCTGTCCGCCGGCGTTCAGATCCGCGCTGAACTCGCGGCTGTCGGAAAATGCCGGAAGAACGAGAACTCCGGCGAGAAAAAGTGTGAGGATGGATTTCATGACACAGTTCCTTTTGTTATTGCGGCAGCAGGTTGTAATAAACGCAGGTTTGCATACGCTGTTTGTAATCCAGAGAGGAGACATGACCATCGAAACAGAGTGCGGATTTACGGAGGGAATGGCGGAAGCCGACTTCGATACCCGGCATTCCGTTTTGTCCGGCATTCGTTTTTCTCAGCCAGTCACCGAGCTGGAAAGCATTCGTGATCGAGGTCCCGCCTTCTTCTGTATAACTCAGTTCGCTGATGAAAATGATTCTGCTTGGTGTCACTGTATAACCTGCCACCGGAATCGGGAACCGGGTTTCCGGACGGACATAAGCCGGTCCGAGCGAGTTGGGGCCGTTGATTGAAACATACGGTGCCGCAGAGGTTCTTTCGTAAATCCGGGAGCAGAAATTGTTGAGGGAATAGCTGTTCACTTCCGTACTTCCCTGCGGGATGATGAGCGATGGACATTTCAACACACCGCTGTTCCGCATATTGTTGGCGTCCACCCAGCTTTTCGCCAGACGGGTTTTTGGCTGCAGATACGGCAGGATGGAGAACGGCCACATGTGCTCGTTGAACTTGATAGTGGTATCTCTGTTCTCCGGGCGGGAAGCGGGATACCAGGTGAAATCGGAGGCATACTGCGCCATGGCGGTGAACTGCTGTTTCAGATTGCTGTGACATTGAATCTCAAGCGCCTTCCTTCTTGCGCTTCCCAACGCGGGTAAAAGCAGGCCTGCCAGGATGGCGATCACGGCGATTACCACGAGGAGTTCTATGAGGGTGAATCTTCTTTTCATAATTGTTTCTCCTTATTTGTTATTATTTTTACGCTGTTGCGTTCAATCAGGATCGGTGTGCACTCTTTTTGCAGGAATTTTCCCCGGTTGGAACGGGAATGAAGCAGAGTTGCGGCGATTTTCATTGTCTCCGCCGCCGTTTCCCGTGAGATATGGGAGAGAACGGTGAGACCGTGCTGTTCTGCGGCGGAATTGTCGCCCAGACTGATAATGCTGACGTCTTCCGGGACATTGATTCCGAGTTTGGCGAACTCTTCCATAAGGATGATCGCGGAAACGGAACTGGAAACGTAGATTCCCGTGCACGGATGTTTCCCTTTGGCGAATTCCTTTGCAAACTGCTTCAGTTTGGCATCCGGATAATCTCCCGGTTTCATATTGCAGTTCCATTCTTCCACGGTGCACCCCATTGCGAGGGCGGCTGTCCGGAACAGATGGTGTCCGTGAGTCACATGCGAGGCTTCCGGTTCACTGTACAGCGAACAGAGCGCGCGGTGCCCTTTCCGGCAGAAACAGGTCGCGGCGATTACGCCGCTGTCCCCGCTGTTGCGGCTGACGGAGTTGATGCCCTCCACCAGAAGCAGGTCGTTCAGAACAATGACCGGGACGGGCGAGTGTGTGATCTTGACCAGACTTTCCGGCGTGAAGTAGTGCTGTGGCGTGGAGCAGAGCAGCAGGAGTTCCGCATCGAATGTTTCCAGATGATCAATGATATTCTGCCGGTAATCGTAAAAATGGATTTGCGGGAAGAATCCGGCGTTTCCGGCGGCTTCCACCAGATAGGCGGCTTCCTGTAAAAGCTGTGTTTTCCGCGTCCAGTCCGGCTGGAGAAGCAGAATGCGCGGAACGGAGACCTGCGGCTTGTTGACGATCAGCCCCGAACGGGGATTGGCGGTCAGCATGCCGAGAGATTTCAGATTGTTCAGTGCGGAGGTCACGGTCAGCTGGCTGACTTTGTACTCCTCCATCAAGTTGCGGATGCTCGGAAACTCCGTGCCGTCCGGCATATTGGTGATCCGCCGCCGCAATTCGCTGAACAGCTGTTCGCTTTTACTTTTCTTTTCCATATTAGGAACCTTATCTGCATTATTTTCTGATACAGTTTAATTATACAATATTTCCGGAAAAAGTCAATCCCCTTTTCTGAAAAAAGATGAAAAAAAATTGATTTTCAGCAATCCGGGTGCGGCATGGAGGCGCGCCAGACCAGATTGACGGGAATCTGTCTGGTTGTGAGCGGAGTGTTTTCTTTCAGATGAGAGATCATCATCTCCACGCAGGCTGCGGCACATTCCGCCGCCATCTGATCGAATGTGGTCAGCGGAACGGGACAGTGCTCGGAGAGCCTGATATTGTCCCCGCCGGTGAGAAGGAGATCCTGCGGGATGCGGATCCCGCGTTCCAGACAGCGCGTTTCCACGGCAACGGCGGCTTCATCGTTTGCGCAGATTACCGCATCCGGCTTCCGGTCCAGCACGTCGTCGACAAGCGGCGTAAGAGAGGAAAGAAGCAGTTCATCGCCATATACAATATACGGATCATATGGTTGTGCCGCCTCCAGAAAACCCGCCAGACGTGCGCGGTAACTGTCTCCGTTGCGGGACATGATGGCGGCGGGGCGTGTTGCCCCGCGGTCGATACAGGCTTGTGTCAGGGTGCGCATCGCCTCCTGCTGTGCGGAATAGACTGCGGGATGGTTGCCGACGCGGTTCGTCAACAGGAGAAACGGATAACCGGCATCGGCGAGTTCATCCAGAAACGAGTGTTTTTCCTGTGCGCCCCAAATGATAAGGCCGTCGATCTCGTTGCGTTTGAAGATGTTCAGGTACTCTCTGGTTTCGATAAACGGACGGTTGCTGAGCAGGGGGAGGGTGCGGTAACTGCGGCGGAACAGTTCCCGGCAGACGGCGAAAAACGATTTGGAAAGATTGTCGTCGTCGGGCATGAATTCGGTTGCGGTAAGAAAGCCGATTGCGCCCGCCTGACGGGAGAAGAAACGCGCGGCGTGGATGCTCGGGTGATAATCCACGCTGCGGCAGACTTCAAGGATGCGCTCGCGGGTCTCGCCGCTGATCCGGATGGAGGTGCTGCGGCCGGAGAGAACGCGGGAGACCGTGGAGGGGGAACAACCGGAGAGTGCCGCGATCCTGCGGATATTGAGCGGCTTTTCCATGCTCAGTTCCTGATATGCCGATACGGATTTGCTTCCCAGGATGGTTGGGAATTGAATGGTTTCGGGTTCACTCCGCGCCGTTCCTGACTGGTGGAGAAAAACTCACATCCGGAAAACAGCGATACGGACAGCAGCAGAAAAAAGAAGAAAAGGAGTCTGCCGGATCCGGCAGACTCCTCGCGGTTTGTGCGGCGGTGTTCAGAACGGAAGCATGCCATAGGTGTGCATTTCCATTACCTGAAAGACGATTGCCGTAATGATCAGCGCCAGGGAAAGCGCGGATGTGATCGTGAAAATCCAGGATGAAAACATGGTTTCTGCTCCTTATTTTTTTCCGGCGTTCTTGATCAGAGCGTCTTTGATTTTCAGCAGAGCCGTGATGTCTTCCTTGGTGAAGTAGACTGCATCGCCGGGCATGACTGCGGACTGTGCGGATTCCTTGTCGATATTGGCGATGGCATAATTTTCACCAACCTGTGCGATGGTGAGCTTTGCCACGAATTCCGGCTTTTCACCTGCGAGGTTGCGGGCTACGGTGACCGGGAATCCGGGAGCGAGCAGCATATATTTGGTACGGTCGCCTTTCTTGAATTTTTCGACAACCGGCATTTTCTCTCCGAGATTGATTACCACAAAGCCCCAACGGTCATTGACGGTTTCGACTTTACCTTCGATTCTGGAATAGAGAGCGACTTCATCCGGTTCCACCGGTCCGCCGTCGGGGTTGATGATCAAGCGGAGGCGTCTGATTTCCGCATTGAGTTTGCGGATTTCGGCATCCTTGTTGCGGATGGTGTTGTCGCGGTTTCTCACCTGATTGGTCAGGTTGCGAGTCTTTGCGCGTTCCTGATTGAGTTCATTGCGGGTCCGGTTGAGATCGTTTCTCATTTTCTGAGCCGCGGCAATGACTTTTTTCACGCCGTCCTGATAGCTGCCGCGGTAATTCGGGGCGGGAGCTCCGGCGGCGCGGGCAATATCGTTCAGAGCCTTTTCATAAGCGGATCTGCGGTTTTTCAGGTCGTCGATTGCGCGGTTGAAGTTGCTGGAGACCGCTCCCGGATTGGCTTTCAGAGCCTGAACGCTGGTATGAATAACCCTGTTTGCGGAAGCAACATAATTGTTGATGATGGTGGTGTTGCGGTCTGCCACTTTTTTGGCGGCTGCCAACAGGGCTTTCTGCTTGGCGTCCGTGGTTGCCACATTCTGAAGTTCGGCGGCGCTGATGTTGCGGACTTCCAGCATATTGGCGGTCTGCGTCAGGCTTTTGGCGAGCGAGTCACGCTGGGCAGTGATCTGTTTTGCCGCCTTGGACAGTTCGGGCAGGTTCCGTTTGAGGCCGGAGAGATCCGCATTGTCCGGGCTTTTATGCCCCAATGTATCGGCATTGAGTTTCGCCGACAGTTTCAGTCCTGAATTCTGTTCAAGAGCTTTCGCTGTTTGTGCAATGCTTTGCGACATCTCTTCCCATCCTGCGACCAGCTGCTCCCTCTTGTTGAACAAGAGGTAGGAGAATGTGACTCCTGCAATGGCAAACACCAGTACCAGAATGTTGACGACCTTGTTGAAAATTCCCATCTTTTACTCCTTAAAGTGTTGCTATATTATATTATATTTTTTTCCTTGTCCACAACTCGCATAAACTTACAGTTGATAAGCAGTTATGTCAAATCGTTTTTCAAACAATTTTCAGAGTTTTTTTCATTTTTTTGTTGATTTCCGGCTTTTTCTCCGCTATTTTCCCGGAAACGAAAGGATTTTATCATGTTTCAGACTATGCAGATTATGACCGGAGGATTCGATTTCAACTTTTCTTATTTTGCTGTTTGCGGACGGGACGCGCTGATCGTGGACCCTTGCGGGGATACTGCGCTGATCCGCCGTGTAGTTGAAGAAATGAGGGGTTCGTATACGCCCCGCTATATTCTGCTGACGCATTCGCATCGCGACCATGTGTCCGGGATCTGCGGGGTGCAGCGCTTCTTTCCCGCGCCGGTCTGCATTTCCGCCGCATCCGCTTTTCCCTGTGACCGCGGACTGGAAGACGGGGAACGTCTGCCGTTTGGAGACGGTTTTATCGAGTGTCTTGCCACGCCCGGACATACCGTGGATTCGATGTGTTTCCGGGATTCCGGCAATACCGCACTGTTTACCGGGGACACTCTGTTTATCGGCGAATGCGGATTCAGCACGGCGGAGCCGATGTTCCGCTCCATGTGCAGGCTGCGCGCTCTGCCGGATTCGCTCACCGTTTATCCCGGTCATGACTACGGAAGCGTTCCGCATGATTCTCTCGGCCATCAGAAAGCGGTCAATCCGTATCTGAATGCGCCGGATCTTGAAACGTTCCGCGAACGGCTTGCGCATCTGACGTGAGAGTCCTCATGAAAAGAGGATGTTCTTGATGCCGTCGAAAATCATCTGGGCGGCGATGGCGGAAAGAAAGAGTCCGGAGACTTTGCTTACGATTGTGATTCCTTTTTTCGTCAGCAGCTGTTCCAGCCGGGTTCCGAGCAGCAGAAGCGTGGTCAGGACGGCGATTGCCAGGAGCAGGGAGCTGAGATTGAGGCACATCTGCTTCCAGTTTGTGTATTCATTCCCCATAACGATCAGCGCCGCGGTGGTTCCGGGACCGACTGTGATGGGAATTGCCAGCGGAACCACGGCAATGTCATCGTAATCCCGGGAAGTCTCCTTGCCTTCAATGACTTTGGCACTGCCGTTTCCGTTCCCGTTTCCGCGGACCATCAGGATCGCGTTCAGAAACAGAATCGTTCCGCCGCCGATCCGGAATGCGTCGATTTTTACGCCGAACAGCATGAAGATGAAATTGCCGAAGAAAAACCAGATGATGCAGACGACCACCACGGAGATTCCGGTTTTCAGCGCGACTCTCCGCCGTTCCGCCGCCGAGGAATCCTGAGTCATGGCCAGAAATGCGGAGAGCAGGGCGAACGGGGTCAGGATTACGAAGAACTGAAATGCCAGATTGAGTAGATTTGCCATGATAAAAAGACCTTGTTTTGATTAATGAAATGTTCCGCAGGCAGAATAATGTAGCGATCTTTGCGGAAAAATCAACTGTTTTTCTTTTTTTTCATGAAAAGCGGGTGTATATTATATCATTATAAATTGCATTACAACCGGAGATTTGTTTTGAGCGCTGAATATTTTGATGTTGTCGTGGTGGGCGGCGGCCATGCCGCATGTGAAGCCGCACTGGCTTCCGCAAGAACGGGCGCGTCCACGCTGATGCTTGCGATCAATCTGGACCATATTGCACAGATGAGCTGCAACCCTGCGATCGGCGGGATCGCGAAAGGACACGTCGTCCGTGAGATTGATGCGCTCGGCGGAGCGATGGGACGTGTCACGGATGCCGCGGCGCTCCAGTTCCGTCTCCTGAACCTTGGAAAAGGGCCCGCCGTCTGGTCGCCCCGTGCCCAGTGCGACAAAGTGTGTTACCAGAAAGCGATGAAACGGGAAGTGGAGCTTCAGCCCAATCTTCAGATCCGTCAGGGGACCGCATGTTCGTTTCTGCTGGAAAACGGCAGGATCGCCGGGATTGTCGGAGAACTCGGCGAGGAGTTCCGCGCGAAAGCCGTGGTTCTGGCGACCGGGACGTTTCTGCACGGGAAACTGCATTACGGGCTCCGCAACATGCCCGGAGGACGCGCCGGGGATCCGCCGTCGGTGGAGCTTGCCGTTGCGCTCCGGGAGCAGCTGAACCTGCGGGTCGGACGCCTCAAAACCGGAACGCCGCCGCGCATTCTCGGCAAATCCATTGATTTTTCGCAGATGGATACTCAGGCCTCCGACGACGTGGAGGAGCAGTTTTCCTTTTTCCCGTCCGACTCCGTCCGCCCGCGCGCGGAACACCGCAATGTGCCCTGCCATCTGGTCTATTCCAATCAGAAAACCGCTCAGATCGTCCGTGACAATCTTGATAAGGCTCCGATGTACCGCGGTGTGATTGAGGGGGTCGGCGCACGGTACTGTCCGTCGTTTGAAGACAAGGTCGTCCGGTTCGCCCATCATGAGCGTCATCTGCTCTATATCGAACCGGAGGGCGAGAATACGGACGAATATTATATCAACGGAATCTCGACCAGTCTGCCGCCGGAAATTCAGATTCAGATGCTGCGGACCGTTCCCGGACTGGAGCGGGTGGAGATTGCGCGCTATGCGTATGCGATCGAATATGATTTCGTCTACCCGGAAGAGTTGTCGCGTTCGCTCGGCGTGAAAAAATATCCCGGTCTGTTTCATGCCGGACAGCTGAACGGGACCAGCGGCTACGAGGAGGCCGCGGGGCAGGGGCTCGTCGCCGGACTCAATGCCGCCCGCTATGCCGCCGGGCTTGATCCCGTTGAATTCGGACGCGACGAGGCGTATATCGGGGTGATGATTGACGACCTGGTGACGAAGGAGATTGTCGAGCCGTACCGTCTGTTCACGAGCCGCGCGGAACACCGGCTTTCCCTCCGTCAGGACAACGCGGATTTCCGGCTCTGCGAAAAAGCGTATTCGCTGGGGCTTCTTCCGGAAGAAAAATACCGGAACTTCAGGGAATATGCCGCTCTCTGCGATACGGTCGAAATCCGTTGCAAGACTCAGAAGGAGCGGGGACGCTCTCTGTGGGATCATCTCAAGGATCAGCAGGGGACTTACAATGCGGAAACTCTTCCGTTTGATCTGGCACAGCTCGAACTTGATAACGGGAATCCGCTTCACCGCCGTGTGATGCGCCAGCTTGCGATCCGTTCGCACTATGAGGGATATTTGAAGCGGGAAGAGCAGTCCGTCGCAAAACTGCACGCTCTGGAAGCATGGCGCATTCCGGAAGATTTCGATTACGAAACGGTCAAGGGACTCCGGAACGAATCCCGGATGAAGCTGACGAAAACGCGCCCGACCAGTCTTGCGCAGGCGGGGCGGATCGACGGTGTGACGCCCTCCGAAATCGCATTGCTGCAGGTGCATATCATGCGCCGCCGCAGAGAGGCGGAACGGCATGGCTGATTCCTCCGACGGTTTTCTGCCGTCCGCAGGCGGTGTCCTGCGGCGTCTCTGCGCGCGGAAACTGGCGCTTGTTTCCCTGATCGTTACGCTCGTTTATCTGGGAATGGCGGTTTTTGCGGAGGGATATGCCGCCTGGTGTTCCGCCCGCAATACGGAGCCGGTCTACCAGCTGCGGGACGAATCCGCGCGGAATCAGGCGCCGTCTGCCGCCCACTGGCTTGGAACGGATTACCTCGGACGCGACGTACTGATCCGGGCGCTGTTTGCGACTCGGACCGCAGTGAAAGTCGGGCTGATCGCGTCCCTGATCGCTACCCTGTTCGGCGTTACGCTTGGAATCTGCGCCGGGTACTTCGGCGGGACGGCGGACGATATTGTCGTGTGGATTTACAGCACGTTTGCTTCCATGCCGTCTCTGTTGTTTATTCTGGCGTTTGCCCTGCTTGTGACCAAAGGTTTTCTGCTGCCGTCGATGAAGAGCGTTTTTGACTCAATCGCACATGTTCTGCGGGCGGAACCGGGAATGTTGGCGGTTTATCTGGGAATCGGATTGACCGGCTGGGTGTCGCTTTGCCGCGTGGTCCGTGCGGAGGCGATGCGGATCCGGGAGACGCAGTATGTTCAGGCGGCGCGTACGCTTGGAGCAAGCTCGTTCTCAATCGTTTTCCGGCATGTGCTTCCGAATCTGATGCACCTGGTTATTATTTACTTCACCATGCAGTTCGCGTTTGCGATCATGACGGAAGTCATTGTCAGCTATCTGGGGCTCGGTGTGCAGTTCGAGCCGAGCTGGGGCGTGATGATCGCCGACGGGCAGGAGCGGCTGTGGCGCGGCGTCTGGTGGGAAGTCGGTACGGCGACTCTGTTCATGTTCGTGCTGGTTCTCTGCCTGAACATTCTGGGTGACGCTCTGCGTGACGCGCTGGATCCCTCATTACGCGGCAGCTGAAAATCAGGATTCCGACCGCCGGACCAGTTCCTGAAACAGAATGCGCGCATGATCCGCCGCATGAAACATGCGTTCCGGATGCCACTGAATCCCCCAGATAAAGGATTTCCCGTTTACCGCGATTGCTTCAATAAGCCCGTCATCCGCTTTTGTCATGACCGTCGTTCCCGGTGCGGGAAGACGGATCCCCTGATGGTGCAGACTGTTCACTTCCAGAGAGCCTGCCGGGATCAACTTGTGCAACGGGGTGCCCGGACACAGATTGACCTTGTGGACCGGTTTGTCATGGGGGAGCCGCTGACGGTGCGTAAGCGGTGTCCGGGTTTGTGACGGCAGGTCCTGCCAGAGTTTGCCGCCGAGCAGGACATTGATCAGCTGTGCACCCCGGCAGATTCCGAGCAGAGGCAGATCCCGTTCCATTGCGTATTGAAAAACGATCCGGTCTGTCCGGTCCCGGTGCGGACAGATTTTTCCGCATTCGGGCAGGGGGTGTTCCCCGTACAGTTCCGGGTCGACGTCCTGTCCGCCGGTCAGAAGAATGCCGCTGCAGAGGCTGATTGCCCGCTGCAGAACGACGCTGTCATCCGTCAGCGGCAGGATGACGGGAACGCCGCCTGCGTTCTGGACGGCATCCATGTAATCCGCCCGCATCTGCAGACAGCGGTTTTCTTCCTCATACAGCGGAGTGAGACCGATTACTGGTTTCATCTTGAATCCTTTGAAAAGAAGAGAGGCAATAATGCGTGAACATTATTACCTCTCCGGTTCATGCGTCTCTTCCCGTCTGCCGGGAAGAATCCGGCTTATCTGGTGGAATACGCCAGATTATAGGAGTTCGACCACGAATTGACGTTGTTCGGACTCTTGGCGCGGATTTCCACGAAGTACTCGCCTGCGGCAAGCATACTCTTCGAGCTGTATCCGCTGTCTGTCTTGATCAGAGAGACATTACCCGATTTTCCGCCATACTCGCTGGTCATCTTGAGGCTGACTTTTCCGCTGAAGTTGAAATTCAGATCAAGATAGCTTTCCTTATCCAGAGTGATCTTGTAGAAGTCACTGGGTTCATTATAGCCGACCCAGTCGGAAGTCGTCTGTCCGGCGGTGAGCGCCATGGCGTTTTCCTTGACGTTGTTGCCGCGGGAAGCGGGGGCGTAGCTCTCGTTGATCGAGAGATTGTAGAACGAGTTCTGATACCCCTTGCCTTTATCTCCGGATTCAACCGAGATATAGTACTCCTGTCCGGCTTTCAGCAGAACGTCCTTGCCGAAGATGTCGGCTGTTGCGTACTTTGCATCGGGTGTGCCCTTGATCGTTTTGCTCTTGAGCTTTTTGCCGGTGGTGTCGTACAGCGTCACTTTTATCTTGGATTCCACTTCCGTTATACCGAGTTCGACTGCTCCGTTGAGTGCGGATGTGAACTTGTAGTAGTCCACTTTGTCTCCGTATCCGACCCATCCGCCGGAGAAGAGACCGTGCCCGTTGACGTCGAGGAGAACCGACTGTGCGGATCCCGTGTCATTGTTCGCGGTTGCCGGCTGGAAGAGGTTGTCGGAAACGCCGATCGTGTAATCTGCGTTCTGCTTGCCTTTTCCTTTGTCGCCGGATTCCACCACGATGTACACTTTGCCTGAGGGGCAGAGAGCCGGTTTTTTGAAGATATTGGAATACTGTCCGGCTTTTACCGAAGCGGATGTAATCTTTCTGTAATCCGCATTGTAAACCGTTACCTTGACTTTGGCATTGGTGGAAACCGAAAGATTCAGGGAACCGGCAATGTCGCTGTTGATGACATAGTAGTCCTGAGCTTCGAGGTATCCCACGAATCCGGAAATGGATCCGGTCTTCTGGCTGTCCGTCGTTGTCAGAATGATCTCTTCCGACTGATCGCCGAACCCTTTGTTCGGGGTCCAGTCCGGGAAGTAGGTCGAATCGAAATTCAGGACATAGGAAGTCTGGGTATTGAACTTCTTCTTGTCCATGGCTTCCACCTTGATATAATAGAGGTTGGAGGCCAGGAGGTAATCGCTGAGCAAGGTTCCGCCGCCTGCGTTGACGGTGAACGATTTGAGCTTTTTCCATTTTCCGGACTGGTTGTCGGCATACAGCGTGATCTTGACTTTCTGGGAAAGTCCGGTGATGGAGAGGTTCAGTCTGCCGTTTTTCTCCACGCCGTCGTAACGGTAATAATGTTCGACATTGCCTTCCGTTCCGATCGTGCTGGTGATCGTTGCGGAATAGGATCTGTCCGGCGTCGCGGAGGCGTTTGTATGTCCTTCCGGGTCCATGATTGATGTTCCGCTGCCCGGGTATATGGGATTCGGGACACCGCAATGTACGGTCTGGCTGTTGCTGACCGGACTCCGTTTGCCGGAACCGTCGATAGCCGTCACCGTGACGGTGTAGGTACCCGCCGAGACCGGGAGCTCTTTGCCGCCGATAACGACCGTTGTGTCATTGATGTGCGGCTGAGTATAGAACAGCAGGGGCGCATCCACTCCGTTGGAGAGTGCGATTTCGTAGGTGTAGATTCCGAACGGATCGAATACCGGCGACCATTCCAGATTCCACAGCGTTCCGTTGCTGCCTTCGACTTCTTCCGGAGCGTAAAGCTCCACCTGATCCGGAGCATAGTAATCGTTCAAAGAGCGGTCCAGATCCTTGTCGGCGAGTTTGAACACATTTGTCTTGGAGTAGACGGTCTCGTTGCCGTAGGAGTCGATTGCGCAAACGCGCCAGTAAATGTCGGGGACATCGTTGTAGGTTGAGTAATAACCGTTTTTGCCCTGAGCCATTCCGGCGATATAGGCAATGCCGTTGTTGTCGGTGCTGAGCGTGAAGCTGCTGCCGGTGAACTCCTCGGAAAGGAGGAGATAATCGGAAGCGAAGTCCGCGGAGCTTGCCAGCTCGATCCGGTATTTGACCGCATCCGTGAACGTCGAATCCATGTCGAACTTGACGCTGATGCTGGTCGGCTGCCGGACCTGTGCACCGTTGCTGACTGTCGGGTCGTCCACCATCTCGTATGAAACGGTGATGGTGGTATCCATGTCCGTGAATTCGCCTTTCGGCGGAGTCAGCTTGACGAAGAACGATCCCTGACCCTGAAGATAGCCTTCGTTTCCTGCCCAGTCTTTGGCTCCGACCCACCAGTTGTAGGTGCCTTCGGAGATGCCGTTGGCGAGGAGAATATCTCTTGTCAGAGTATAATTCGTTGCTCCGCCGACCGTGATGCAGATCGCTTTTCCCGGATCGAGGGTCGAACTGGTGCTGAAGTAGAGGTTGTACTCTTTCAGACCGGAGACCGGTTCCCCGGCGGCACCGTTCGGATCGACTGCTCCGGACCATGTCAGCTGATAATTGTTGCCGGTGAGATCGGTGAGCGTCGTATTGGAGCTCGTAAACACCGGCTTCGTGACGTCGGTCATAGTCGAGAGGACTTTGGATGTGACGGGCACATCAGGATAGTTCGTATCTCTGGCAACGATCACATAATCATATTTCGCATTGGGCGACACGGTGAAATTGAATTTCGTGGCGGAGGCGTCGGCTGTCATGAACGTTTCATAAACACCGCTGCCTGCAACGGCGCGTTTCAGTTCATAACCGGTTGGGATTCCGGAGCCGATGGACCACGAAATCGTAATGTTCAGCATGTCATTTTCATAAACGGACACGAGCTGTTCGTTTTTGAAAGTGAACGATTCCGGCGGCGGAACATAGCCGTCAAGCGTGAACGTCTTATCGGCTTTCTGTTTGCCGGAGGAGAAGCCTTTTTCGTCAAAGGCTTCAACCGCCCATTCATAGACCGTATCTCCGAGGAGGACTTTGGTCATGGTGTCGTTCAGGAACGCTTTGACCGTGATGTTGGTCGATGTGTATTCCGGGGTGACTTCAATCCACTCCGTGGTGTTCTGCTGACGGACGTAGAGTTTGTACCCTGAAAGCTGATAGGGCGATGAACTCGCTTCCGCCCAGGTGAAGTTGACGGTATAACCGTAATTTTCCACGGTTGCGCTGACATCCATTTCTCCGGTAGAGAGCAGGATCGTTCCCGGTTCTTCCGCCGTGATGGTCAGAGTCGGGGATTCAAAGACATTGCCGGCATTGTCTTCAACAAGAAGCCGCCAGTAAGTCGGGCATTCGTTGTTGTCGCCGACAACCGGAATATCCCGGGTGTCGATGGGCGGAGCCGTAACCGTGTAGGAGGACAGACCTTCCAGTTGAGCCGCATAACGGACATCAACGGTGATCCACTGCTTTTGTCCGCCGCTGGAGATTTTCTGGTACTGAACCGTATAGCTGTAAATGCCGGAAGGCGCGTCGATTTCCGAACTTTCCGGATCGTAGCCGCAGTTGACGGTCAGAGTCACCGCAAAATTTCTGCCGCCGGACGGATTTTCCACATACAGGTCATTTTTGTTTTCCGGTTCTTCCCAGGCGATGCTTGCCCCTGCCGGTTTGGTGATGTCTCCCTGCAGATCGCCGGATTTCAGGGCAGCGGATTCATTGCCGGAATAATCACGGGCGGTAATGTAATAGCTGATCTTCTGATTCAGGCCGGAAAGACCGCTGATCACCGCTTTGTAATACTGATCCGAGTTCGGAGCAAGACGGATAGACTTATAGGAGGAGTCGCCTTCTTCTTTGTAGTAGAGCACATAGAATGCAATACCGGAACCGGTATCGTCCGCCAGTTTGCCATACCAGTTCAGGGTGACGGTATTCTTCGCATAATTGTTCAGCGTCTGTTCCCCTGTATTCGGATTGGTTTCTTCCACACCGTCTGTTTTGACATAGTAGAAGTGGGGAGTGATTGCGATATTCTGACTGTTCGGAGTTGCAACCGGCGCTGTTGTATCGCCTCCGACCGTTGTGAAATGATAATTTTCACTCCAGATTTCATCCGCCGGTTCTCCGCCGGTCCCGTTGTTGGAAACCGCTTTGACCCTCCAGTAATAATTGTTGCTGAAATCGACGTTGGACAGATAGAATTTATTGGTCGTGACACGGCGTGTCACAACTGTAAAGTTGGTATTGTTTCCACTCCAGATCGCTTCCAGTTCCTCATCCGTCAAATTGGAGATGCTCTCGTCGTTGGTTGTAAAGAACTGGATCTCATAATATTGAAGTCCGGATTCAAACGTATCACGCATATCATCCCACTGAAGAATGCTGACGGAATCGGCAAGCTGCCCGACCCGGAGATTCATCAGACCGGCAACCTGTGCCGTTTCTTCCTTGAGTGTGCCGTTTTCGATTTCGATTACATCGGACCATTCACTGGTCGTATAGGAACTGGTCGACGCAACATTTTTCAAACGGAGGCGGACTCTGACCGCATCGCCCTGCTGAATATCGCTGAGCGTGTAAGAGGTCGCCAGATAATCCAGCGTGACAACGGTAGAGTTGCTCCAGCTGCCGTCTTTCTTTTTAATGCTGTATTCCAGTTCATAACGGTTGGCATCCGTCAGGGCTTTGTTCAGCGCGGTATTCCATTCGACAATGAACTCTTCCGCTTCGGAGTCGATTCTTCCGGTTACGGTGAGGGTATCAATGCGTTCGGAGGAACCGGAAGCCGTATTGATGATTTCCGTCTGAATATTTTTGATCGTGTAGTCTGCCGGAACGGTGAAGCTGCTGCTTGTGCAGGGAACCGTGAGCTCGTAGGTTCTGGCTTTGCCTGTTTCATCGGTTACGATATTGCCGTTTCCGTCATACAGATTGTAGGTGATGTGGAGACTGTAATTGCTGTCATAGTTGAGCTTGTCGCGGTCGATGTCATTGGAGAATGTGTAGGAAATCACATTGCCGTTGATTTCCAGATTGACCGTGTTGGCAAGCCGTCCCTGATATGCCGTTGCCGATTTCGTTACTTCGACGGAGACCGTATTTCCCTGAACTCTGCCGGTGATACTCGTTCCATCGGTAAAGGTGACAACCGGGCTGGAATTCATATTCAGCAGTTTTGCTTCTCCCTTGTAGACTACGGTCAGGTTTTTGCTGCCGCCGGCGACCATGCCGCTGTCAAAGAGCGTATAAGTCACACCGCTTGCCGCATCGTTGAGGTCGACGACATAAGTCGTACTTTCTTCGATGAAACTGCCGTTGTAGACTTTTTCGTTGCGGATGTCTCCGTTGACGGAACCATATTGATTCAGCATGAACGTAACGTTTCTTCTTCCGCCCTGATCGGTGGCGTCTGAAATCAGTTCTCCATTGATCTGTGCGTTACTGTCAATATAGATTTCATCGGTTCCGGAACCAAGATTGATGTTTCCTGTGATCGTGGCTCCCGCTGCGATTTCAATGTGGTCATTTCCTCCGCGCCAGGTTGTAAGCGTGTAACCGCGTCCGTTTGCGGAGGATTTGGACGGCTGATAAGAATAATAGCCGGAATAGATGGCGTAGTCGCCCGCTGTTCTTCCGACATTGATGTCGGAAGAAATGCGGATGTTGGTGGCTCCGGAATCCCGGATCATCAGACCGACTTTAATTGCATTGGTTCCGGTTACGGTAATATCCCCGATAATATCGAACGAGGAGGTCTGGACGTTGAAGACGGAATCCACATTATTGACGAATTTGTCAATCTGAGCGCCGATAGCCAACCCGGTTTCAACTGTGAGATTGATATTCGCCGCCAAAGAACCTGCGTTCAGCGTTTCCGCCTTGATGCCGATCACCGTTGCATAAGCTCTTTCGCCGGCTTCCGCTCCGCTGAGGTTCATTGTGATATTCGAGTCAAACACACCGGTTCCGGAACCGACGGTGATCGTATTTCCCGCATAAATGCCGTAGAAGTTTCCTGTCCAGCTGTCGATCGCCGGAGTCAGGGAGGAACTGCTGTCCCAGACGACGGAAATATTTCCGGACAGGTAGTTTGAAACGGTGATGGAGTCGCTGAAATAGAGACCGCCGGCGGAAAGGACAACGGCTGTCCCCGTACCGTCCGCCGGTTGCTGCGCGGAGAAAGAAAGACCCCGGATTGCGGTGTTGATGTCTCCAAGGAAAGAGCCGGTCACACTGAAGTTTTGTGCGGTCAGGCTGTATGCTTTCAAATCAATGGAGAGGCTTGCTTTCTGATTATCTCCCTTCGCATGAGCGGAAACCGTGATATTCTGGAGGGTCGTGTTGACCTCGGCCTCGAACCCTTTTTTCATTTCAATGGCATTGGCTGCCCGGATTCCATAAACGCCGATTTGATTGCCTGTGGCGGATCCTGCCATGGAATCGGAAGCATAAACAGTTCTCTGCAGAAGCTCACCGGAAATGAGCATCTGTTCTGCGCCGGCAAGATCGTTGAACTGTTCCTGTGTGTATACACGCTTATTGTCCGGCTCCACACTTGTGCGGGGATAATAAGATCCGCCTACCAACTCGTAATCCTTTTTTTGATTCGGGCTGAGTGCGTTGTATTCCTCTTCAGTGATCCGTCTGTAATAACGGATTTCGGATGAATCGGAAGACACCAGGCTGGTTTCCGCCCGGATTTCGATACTTTCCGTTTCGACCGTGATGGATCCTTTGGTTGCGCCGTTTTTCTGGATACCGAAACGTCCATCGGCGACAATACTTCCTGTATCGGCCCACAATCCTTGCAGGGTGATCGTGTTGTTATTGGCTGCGGCGCTCTGGAAGCAACGGATGATTGCGGTCTGTTTTGCCGTAATGTCTCCGATGAAGTTGTTGTAAAGTTCAACGGAGTTTGCGCGCAGAGTCGCTGTTGTGATTGTATTGTCGCTGGAGTTGTTGACCGGCTTGCCATCTTTGTCCCTTAACCCGGTCAGACTGGTCGTATGATGGGTCGAGATCGTGCCGACGAGGTCGGAAACAACCCGGAACGTTCCGCCGGAAGACTGGAATGTCCCGAATTCATAGGTCCCGGAGGTGGGGACCCGTTCCGTGCTGGCATTTTGCGAAATGTTATGTGAAAACTCCGTATTGATGACGAGGCGGTCGTCTGAATACTGGGAGGTTTCATTGTGTCCGTTCTGCCGCTGGATATCCCCTGTCTGGGCGGAGAGATTCAAGCTGCCGCCGGAGGTGAATGCGGCAACATACAGAGTGCTGGGCTTATCCTCTTTATCGGTTCCGCTAAAGGAGATATTGCCCTGAGCGTAATTGCCGGCGATCGCCAACTCTCCGCCGGAAACGGTGATTTGACTGATTCCATCCGTTCTGCCGCCGCCGGAAGTGCTATCGTCCCCCGGAGGAAGCAGGAACACGTTTGTTCCGCTGATTGTACCTCCTTGCGGAGTAAAATAAATTGAGTAAAGATCGGAATCCGCCATATTTGAACCTCCTGTTTAATTGTTCCGTCGGGGAAGAATTACATTCCTTTTATTTTCTTCCGATTCAACACGCTCTGTAGGGTTTTATCCGTTTTCGGCAGGAAGAGCGCGTTTATTCCTGCCGCCGTATCAATTATTCTTGTATTATACTGTCTGCCGGAATCATTTCGCGAATGTTTTCCGACCGAATTTTATTGCATCAATAAGTATCTGACCCTCCTGAATAAACTCAATCGCTTATTATATACTACAATTTGAAAGAAAAATCAAGTCTTTGTTCCTTTTATTAGTATAAAAAAACAGCTTTTTTTTGAATTTTCTTTTGTCGAGAGCTGTTTCCATTAAAAAACAGGAGTCTGTTCCGGGATTTCCGGGGCGGACGGGTTGCATTTTTCCGGAAATCCGTTAAAGTATCAGCAGCAACCGGAGATTGAAAATGAGATCATGGGATGAATTATATGAAGCCGCATTGGCAAAATTGAGCCCGCGCGCGGTGTCGCCGTTCGTTGAGGCGGGCGGAGTCGCGGCGGCGATCGGAACGGAGACGGGGAATATCTATTGCGGAGTCTGCATGGATACCGCGTGTTCGCTCGGAATGTGTGCGGAACGCGCCGCCGTTGCGGCGATGATCACCGCGGGAGAAAGCAGAATCCGCCGGATCGTCTGTCTGATGGGCGACCGGAAGCCCGGAATGCCCTGCGGAGCCTGCCGGGAACTGCTGATGCAGCTGGACGGGGAGAGCGGTTCGATTGAAATCCTCTCCGGATATCCGGAAATACAGACCGTGACGCTCGGCGAGCTTTCGCCTGCGTGGTGGGGCAGAGAGCGGTTCAATGGCGAATGACACTGGAATGTTCCGCAAGGAGGCGGCGCGCCTGATCCGTATGCGGGAAGAGGATTTTGCTCTGCGGCAGTCTCTGCTTGATGCCGGGGAGCTTTTGGACGGCTATCATCCCCGGATGGAGGCGATGCACCGGAGTCATGCGGAGTCTCTGCGGGAGATCATCGCCCGGATCGGTTATCCGACTGTGAGGAAAGTCGGTGCGGATGCGTCGAACGCCGCGTGGCTGATTGTTCAGCATGCGATCGGCGAACCGGATTTCATGCGGGAGATCTGCGCCCGGCTGCGAAGTCTCGCCCCGGAGGACGCCGATCCGCGCAATGCCGCGTTTCTGGAAGACCGTATCCGGATGTATGAGGGGCGTCCCCAGCTTTACGGAACCCAGTTCGATTTTGATGATTCCGGCGTGCTGTCGCCCGTGCCGTTTGACGACCGGGAGGCGGTGAACCGTCGCCGCGCCGCGCTTGGAATGAACTCTTTGGAAGAGCGTACGGAGGAGATCCGCCGTGCACAGGGCGGGGACCGGGTTCTGCCGCCGGAGGAACTGAAACGCTATCGTGCCGCTTACCGCAAATGGCTTGCGGCGACCGGATGGCGGCAGAGCTGAACCGTCAGTTCTGCTCTGCCCGCTGTTTTGCTTCGATGGCTTCCCGGAGGGGCTTCCCGTTGATGATCAGTTCTTTCACCGCATAATTGCCGTCCGGGTAGACCAGAACGAGAAGTTCCGCCTGTTTTGCTTTGCGCAGGAGCTCGTCCGCCGCAGATGCGTTTTTCTCATTGAGAAAATAACGGGTGAACGGGAAGACAAAGCGATGGGTGCCCCGTTCGAGTCTCTGATTGCCCTGCCATTTTCTGGTGATTCCGTGGTAGCGGATCCGCAGACAGGGACGGTTTGGGGCGTTCTTTTCCGAGAGCTCCGTTACAGTGGCAAAATTGTCCTTGTCGCGTCCGAGAACCGCATATTTATAAGGACGGAAAGTGAAATCTTCCGTTTCCAGTTCCGGAGTTTTGATGTCGAGCGTGATGTAGCGTCCGCGGAACGGATCGTATGGATCGACGCCGGCAACCCGGAAGCGGAATTCCTGCGGCGGAACCGCGGGGAATTCGTAGGAGCGGATCTTCTGCGCCGGATACCAGAGCGCGGCAAGCAGAAGCGGGATAAGGGCGAGCAGACGGAGTTTTGCGGTCCGGTTCATCATGCGTGGCCTCCTTTCCGGGTAAAGCGGCGCGACAGCCAGAGGTTCAGGAGCAGGAAGATGATCCCTGCCGTCAGGAATGCGACCGCGCGGTCAAGAATGGTGTAATGCCCTCCGAAGAAGTGGACAGCCAACAGTGCGTAAAGCTGGAGTTGACCGAGGTTCAGCAGGAGCAGATCGGCGCGGCGGACGCCGTCGATCAGAAACAGGGCTCCGGAAAGGATCAGCAGTCCGGACGCTGTCAGTTCGGTGGTTCCCGGCGAGAGCGAACAGAGGAACGGGAACACCGCGTAGAGGGTCAGCAGCAGATTCAGCGCATTGACATGCCGGAACAGCTGTACGGAAAGCATTGCCAGAAAGATCGCGCCCGACAGGATGAATTTCCAGTTCGGATCAAAGATTTTCGTAAGCGAATCCGTACTGAAGATGAGCAGATAAACGGTGACTGTGACGAATCCGCACTGAAGCCACGGATCGCGGAACCAGGCGGCTTTTCCGGTTTGCCGCAGATTGAATCCGCCGCACAGGAACGCGGCTGCGGCAAGCGGGATCAGGAACTGTATATTTTTTCCCACCGAGCAGAGAAGTGCGATTCCCGCGGGGATCGCGGCATAACGGATCAGCATGGAGTCGCGTCGCAGATGCGGAACGGCAAAGGGAATCCAGAGAATCGTGCAGACTATCGGAAACCAGTGTTCGCCGCTCCAGTCCGTGATTGCAAACTGGACCAGGGCAATCGCAACGATCAGGGCGAGGACCCGGCTGTTGAACAGATACATCAGGACGAGGGCGAACGGCAGGTTCAGCGTCAGGAAATCAAACAGGGAGCCGTCGATGTGATAGATCTGCGAGACCAGAGCGTTGAGTGTGACGATCGCCGCTGTGAGCAGAAGTGCCGCGGCTTCCAGCCAGACTCCTGTTTTTCCGCGGATCAGTACAAATCCGGCAAACAGCGCCGCGAGAAGGAACGGAATAAAGGTGATCAGGAGTCGCCCTGTTTTGGGAAGAGCGTCCCAGTTGTGCGCCGTGAACAGGATAATGCTTCCGGCGATCAGCAGAGCGGCGAAGATGCCGAGAACGGTGAACAGGAGTCCCCGCAGGGAGTTTTCCTTGAGTTCGCCGGAATAATGTTCGCGGAGTCGTTCCGCGGCGGTGCTGTCGATCACTCCCGCATTCTGCAATCGGGGCAGCTCGTTCAGGAACCATTGAATGGATTTCAGATCTTTCATAGCTTTCCTTTCGTCTTGAGATTAATGGAGAACGGGAGGATAACGGTGTGTGCCGTGGGGCGGATCGCACCGGTCTTCATTCGTCGGGATGACTTCGTCCGGTTTTTCCGGATCCGGTTCCCACAGAGGGGTTTCGAGCCAGGTGATGCCGCTCTGACGCCACGCCTGGTCGCTGAGTTTTTTCAGCATTGTGTGATAGAACCCGAATTTGTTCTGCATGTCCTGCGGGATTTCGTCAAGCGAGTTGACCGTTCCCAGTTTGGGCAGATATTCCACGATGAATTCAAACCAGAGATAATCCGCCAGCTGGTTGCGTCCGGGATCTTCCAGCGAGGTCGGTATGATGGCGCTGTTGGTGAAGACCGGCAGGACGATTCCGGAAAGATGCGGCGGCTGGAGGTCGTTATCCACGGAAAGCGCGCCGAACGGTTTCGCCACGGAATAGGCGTAAATATGCGGCGCGTTGTGCTGGAGACGGCTCTGTGCGTAATCCAGCCGGTTTTCACCGGATCCGGTTTGAAGATATTCCGTGGTTTCGCCGGATGTTTTCGGCATGAAGCTGTTCCGGAAGATGTCGCCGAGACGTTTATCCTTGTCCCCGTTGACGCCGAGAGTTCCGGTTACCGTAACTGTTTCCGTTTCGATGTCCATGCGGGACACTGCGCCGGAATAGTAAAGCGCCTGTTTTTTGAACGGTGCGGAAAGGTAGTCTTCCCAGAGTGAGGTCTGTGTCTGGTCATAGCTGCGCCACCGCCAGTTGTAGTATGCCCAGCTGAGCGCGGGGAGGGGATTGAGCTTGCGGTCCCTGTCGCCGTTCGGGGTATCGACGATTTCGCCGTCCCGGTTGTAGACCGGATCGAACAGATCGTAATGGTCCATGAGTTTGGTTGCGTTGTAACCGGCTTTTTTCAGCTGGTCGTCGATCAGGGAACTTTCTTTCAGAACGTTCCAGGTGTTGCTCTGTGCGTTTTTGATTTCCACGCCGACCGGCAGGTATTCGCTTTCCTGCCGGAATGTCGCGTCTTCATCGGTGACCAGGTTTCCCCACCAGTTGGAGGCGTCGAAGTTCATGCGCAGGAGCTCTTTCAGCCAGCACCAGTAATTTGCCTGAATCGCATCATAGATATACCGGGACTGGAGGTATCCGGCAAAATCGTTTCCGGTCGGCGGAACGGTTTTGACTCTGGGTGAGCCGAGCAGCTGCGCGTTCGGCAGAACGGCGATTCCTTTGGAGGTGTCGCCGCCGTCGTTCAGCAGGATGGTGTCGAGAGTGCCGAGGTACGGGGCTTTCCAGTTGTAGCCGAACATGTTCCGTCTGATATAATCGGGCGTCATATATTGTTCAAAGACGTTTTTCCGGTTTACGTTGGTCGGATTTTCCACATAGAGCATTTGATTGCGGACCGCTTCGCCGTATGACTCGTTATAATTGAGTCCGTTGTTTTTTGCGGTCTGCTGTGCCGCTCCGAATCCGATCAGCGGGACGATGAACAGCGCTCTCTGCTGAATCTGGGAAACGGTATCGGAGGCGATTTCCAGTTCTTTCAGCTGAGTGGCGCGTTTCTGTATGGCGTCTTCTTCGTTTTCAACATGCAGAAAGCTGTCCGGCGTTTGCTGCATTCCCGTCCCGAACATGGAATCGGAGATCAGAACGGTTGTGGCTTTGACAAGATTCAGTTCTCCGATCAGGTTCAGCGTATGTCTCTGCCAGTTGGCGCCGGTCAGAGCCGCCGCATCGACGGCGTTCTGGGATTTGACTTTGGCGCGGATTACGTTGGAAATGTCAAGCAGGAGAAATATCGCCAGCGTCAGGATCAGCAGAGCGATCAGCGCCAGGATCAGAACCTGTCCGCGCTCCCGGTGTTTTCTGTAAAAACGCGTTTTCATCATGATCATTCCAGATATGCGGTTGACTGTTTTGCCATTTTCGTTTCTCCGGAGATGTTCATTTTTCCGCCGGTCTGAGGCTGGAATGCTCCGCGGAAAGGCATGACCCACGGATAATCCCTGAATTCGGAGCGGGCGGTGAACGTGTCGCCCTGATGAGTCAGTCCGGTCTCGAAACTGGTTTTGTATTCGGAGAGGTCATTATTCTCTCCTTCCCTGTTCCACCAGTATTGATAGCGCAGGCCGTTCTGCCGTTGACGCATATAATCCAAAATGACCAGGCGTTCGTAGTAAAACTGTTCGATTGCCGTTTTGAAAGGCAGGGAATCGCTGTTTCCGTTGAGCAGATCGACCGGTGCGCGCATCTGTCCGGCGGCGGGAATGACTTTGAGGCGCGCCTCCCGCTGATAGGCGTCTTCGCGGAAACCGACCGTAGCCGAGCGCGCGGCGCGGAATGCCGCATAGTCCGTGACCATCTGAGCGACTGAATAGTAGAAGAACTGGAGCAGCCCGAATGTCAGCAGAAGGATCAGGAACATGCAGAGCATGGCTTCCACAATAGAGGAAGCCCGCTCTCCGGACCGGATTTGCGGGCGCAGTTTCCGCATTGGTTCTCTTTCGCGTGTGACGAAAGCGGTCACTCGGTGGTAATGCCGCCCTTGTCGAGCTCTTTGAGGGTCTCGACCGAGCCCTTGTCCACGGCGGAATCGACATCCTTGGAGGTTCCGAGCGTAGCGGCGGCTCCGCCGATCTTTTCCCGGATCGTGTCGCTGAAAATTCCCAGCACAGCAAGAGCGGCGAGCGCAACGATTACCACAATAATGATATATTCCACGATCGCCTGTCCTTTGCAGCGTTTTTTCATCTGTTTGAGTTTTGCCATGTCCATAGCCGATACTCCTTTCTTACACCCACGGCTCCCAGCCGATCAGTGCGGTTATTCTCCATCCGTACTCAAGAAACACCGCCAGCAAAAGAAGCATGACGGCTGCCACCAAAACAAACATGACGATCAGAATCGCGTATTCCGTGAGGACCTGTCCCCGTTCCGCGCGGTTCTTTTTCATCCATGTCTGCATAGGGGTTCTCCGGTTTTCTGCGGTAATTATAGCATGAAAGAGAAGACAACGCAAGAGGAGTTTCAGAAAAAAATTCATTTTCCCGCAATATTTTTTCTTTTTTCTCCGTTTGAAAAATTGCAAAAGACGGAAGAGAGGCTATATTTCCTCACATTCATACGAGAATAACGATGGAAAAATAACAGGAGCATCCGATAATGGCAAAGCAGAAAAAGGTCATGGAATCAGAAGTCATTGCAGACGGTATTACCAGGGATTGCAATACGTTTGAAGCGTGGTTTATCGAGAATGGGAAAACCGTTGCATGGGCATGCGTTGCGATCATTGTGATTGTGGCGGTTGTCTTTACCGTGATCCAGATCCGCAAGAGCGCGGACGCGAAAGCCTATTCCGCTCTTGCTTCCGCCACGACCGAACAGCAGATACAGGATGCTCTGAAACAGTATCCGAAAGGAACGGCGGCCGCGGAAGCGCGGTTCCGTCTTGCCGGACTTCTGATCAAGGCGAAAAACAACAAAGCCGCCATCGAACAGCTGGCTCTGATCGCCGACGACGCGGATGCCATGCCGTTCACCCGTGCCCGCGCCATTCTGGATGCCGGTTATCTTTATGAAAACGACGGCAAGACCAAAGACGCTCTTTCCCGTTATGAGAAAGCCGCATCCGATCTTCAGCTGCCCGAAGATGCCCGTCTGGAAGGATATTATGCCGCCGGACGTATGCAGCTGCTGCTGAAAGATGTTGCCAAAGCGCGTGCCGCATTCAAACAGGCGTCCAATGCCGCGGTCCGTTCGCAGGGCGCGTTTTTCTGGAGCTCCCAGGCTCAGGCGGCCCTGAACCGTTTGCCAGCGGAAACCGCCGCCGCGAAATAATCCGTGGAGACTATATTGTCAAAGCGCCGGGAGTCGCTGCTCCGCGCTTTGACGACCCGTCACGGCAGAAAGAACAGCGGTTATTGCCTTGTGGAAGGCTTGCGGTGCGTCAACGAGATTCTGACTCTGCGTCCCGATTTGATCGAAGTCTGCATTCTCCGTGAAGACATGGCGGACCGGGTCGATGCCCCCGATGACCGTACCGTGGTGCTTCCCCGCGCAAAATTTGATTCTCTCGCCGCCACGGTGAACTCGCAGGGAGTGCTTGTTCTGGCGGAGCAGCCCGGCTATCTGCCGCTTTCCGGAACGCCAGCCGACCCGTTTGCCCTGGTGCTGGACCGGATTGCCGATCCGGGAAATTTCGGGACGATCATCCGTACCGCCCGCGCCGTCGGGCTGAATGAAATCTGGATTGTGAAAGGCGGTGTGGATCCGTTCGGGGACAAAGCGGTCCGGTCTGCTTCCAGTGCCCAGTTCGCGGTAGGGATCCGGCTTGCAGACTCTCTGGACGAAGCTGTTTCCGCGCTCCGGCAGCTTGGCGTGACCCGGTTTTTCCGGACGGAGCCCGCGGAGGGACACAGTGTCTTTACCGAGCCCGGACTGTTTTCCGGTTCCGCGATCGTGCTTGGTAATGAGGCGAACGGAGCCGGTCCGGTTCACGGTTCCCTGCCGCTGAATATTCCGATGCCCGGTTCCGCCGAATCGCTGAACGTGGCACAGGCGGCGACCGTGATTCTGTTCGAATATGTCCGCCGCATGGGAGGAACGGTATGAAAACAATGCAGTTTGTCAAGATGGACGGTGCCGGAAATGATTTTGTCGTTGCCGCCGAATTACCCGGCAATATGGTGCTTCATACGCCCGATGCAGTCCGTGCAGTTTGCGACCGCCGCCGGGGTATCGGGGCGGATGGTATGCTGATCCTCCGTCCGGTTTCGCCCGGCGAGCTGACTATGACCTACTATAATTCCGACGGATCTCCGGCGGATCTGTGCGGCAACGGTCTCCGCTGCTGCATGGAGTTCGCCGCTCTTGCCGGGTTGGCGGGGGATCATGCGGTGTTTCATACCGGGGCGGGGAGGCTGGAGGCGTGGCGGATCGCGCCGGAACAGATCCGGATTCAGATGCCGTCCGCAGAGCCGTTCCGGGAACTGACCGTGTGCGGATATCCGCTCTTTCTGACATCGACCGGAGTCCCTCATGCCGTGGTGCCGCTGATGAAACGGGGGTTTGAGGAGCTGGATGCGGTGCGGACCGGACGTTCCATCCGGCTAGCGGAGGAACTGGAGCCCGCAGGGGCAAATGTGGATTTTATCGAAGTTCTTGATCCCGACACTGCACGGGTCCGCACTTACGAGCGCGGTGTGGAGGATGAGACGCTTGCGTGCGGGACCGGAGCCGCCGCCGTCGGCGCTTTCCTCTGGCGGAAACATGGCGGAGACCGGAAAAAACGCATAATTTGCGTCGGAGGCGATGTTTTGAGTATTGAATTAACCGTAAACGGGAATATTTTAAAAGAGATTCATCTTTCAGGACCCGCACGCGCGGTGTTCTCCGGAAACTGGAACTGGAAATAACAAACATTCAACATATTGGAGATAGACACAATGAGCATCCAAGGACTTTATACCGCACTGATCACACCGTTTTCTCATGGAGCCGTGGATTACGGCAAGCTCAAAGAAGTGGTGGAACAGCAGATCGCCGGCGGCGTTGACGGTATTCTGCCGACCGGAACCACCGGCGAATCCCCGACTTTGAGCGTCGAAGAACATCTCGACGTGATTGAGAAAGTCATCGAATATGCCAACGGCCGCTGTAAAATCATGGCGGGTACCGGAGCGAACTGCACCGAAGAGGCGATCCGCCTGACGCATAAAGCCAAGGCGATGGGCGCGGATTCCTGTCTGCAGGTGACGCCGTATTACAACAAGCCGACTCAGGAAGGACTGTACCGCCATTTCAGCAAAATCGCCGATGACTGCGGGCTTCCGGTCGTTCTTTACAACGTGCCGGGAAGAACGGGAATTCCGATCGCGGCGGAAACCGTTGCGCGCCTGTCCTCCAATCCGAACATCGTTGCGGTGAAGGAGGCGGGCGGTTCCGTGGAGCGTGTTTCCGAAATCCTGAATCTCTGCGACATTACCGTGATGTCCGGTGACGACAGCCTCACGCTTCCGATGATGTCCGTCGGAGCGAAAGGCATCATTTCCGTCGCCTCGAACATTTACCCCGCCGAGCTGAAAAAGATGGTCGATCTCTGCGCCGCCGGAAACTTTGCGGAGGGGCTCCGGATTCATCGCAGATTCTATAATCTGTTCAAGCACCTGTTCATCGAATCGAATCCGATTCCCGTCAAAGCCGCGATGGCGATGATGGGAATGATCGAAGAGGAATACCGTCTGCCGCTCTGCCCGATTTCCGAAAAGAACCGCGCCGTTCTGAAGGCGACTCTGGACGCACTGAACAAATGAAAGTTGCAGTTCTTTCCGGTCTGAGACGGAAAGCGGGGGATCTCAGCGAATTCTTTCTGCTGCGTGCGATTCACGCTGCAGCGTCGTATCTGAACGCGGAGGCGATGGTCGTTTGCGGTCCCCTCTGCGCCTCCACCGCGGAAAAACTGGATTTTGCGGAAACGGTGTTCGCATCGGTCAAGCGGAGAAAGCTCGCGATCCGGCTGATCTGGATGAAAGGGGAGGGAGACCCTGCGGATTATTACGATCATTTTCCCGAACCTGTCGGCGAGACGCTGGACGGATTGCCGGTTCCCGCGTTTCTTGCGCTGTTGGGAGAGGTGCCGGAAATGTCCGCGCCCGAATTCCCGTTCGTGACTGTGGAATTGAACGGCGGGCGGATGGAAAACCGTACCGTTCACTCTCTTGCCGTTCCGTCCGAGTGGCGGGGACGGCTGACCGATTATCACGTTCACACGAATCTGGCTTATTGTTCTGAAAATATGACGGTTCCGTCTGCGTTGCGGCTTGCAAAGATGGCGGGAGTGGGGCGTCTGAATTTCGCGGAACATTCCGGTCAGCTTTATTTCGGAAACGATGACTACTGGGCGGGACGTTATGTCATGCGGACGCGCGGAACGCCGGAAGGCGTGCCGGAACAGCTCCGTCTGCCGCTGTACCGCGATTTGATCGCCAGATATTATGACGGTTCCTTTTCCTACGGTTTCGAGGTCGATGCCGATCCGGAGGGCGTGCCTGCCATTACGCCGGACGCCGTCGCGTTTGCCCGGATCCGTGTCGGTTCCATTCATCACCTGTTCTGTGCGGAGACTCCTGCCGCGCTGAAAGAGGAGTTTCTGCGGAAAGTGGAAGCTCTGCTGCAGTCCGGTGTGCGCATTCTGGCGCATCCTTTCCGGATCTTTACAAAGGGATTCGGTATGGCGGAACCGGAGGAACTGTATCTGCCGACCATTGAACTGCTGAAACGGTATGGCGCGGCGGCGGAGATCAACTGTCATGCCGGATACCGTCCGAATCCCGCATTTTTTGCGCTGTGCCTGAAACACGGGGTGAAACTTTCCATCGGGACAGACTCCCATAATCTTTATGAAGTCGGTTTCCTGACGCCGCATTTCGCGATTCTGAAAGCGATTGATGCGTATTCCCGTCTGGATGAAGTCCTGATCTGATTCCGCTTCAGATTCAGATATTGGTCTGTGTGAACAGATACGAGGGGGAGCGGAGCATTCCCGCACAGATGCCGTACGGTGTGACGCGGAATTCATAGCTTCCGGTCAGCTCCAGCGCGCAGCGGAGAATCATTGCGCCGGAAGCGATGGTCGGTGCCATCTGCCTGTCGATTCCCGGCAGGCCCGTTACCGATTCTTTGGATCGTGCGACAAGATTTCTGCTGAGCTCGACAAGGGCGGCGGTTTTCTGCGGGATCGCCGCGATTGAGTCCACGGATTCGTAGACGGAGTGTTTGGTGAGGAGGCTCAGGCAACCGAACGAGAGCGGCCCGACCGCCATAAATTCCGGTTCCACGGCAAGGTTGCTGCGCCACTTCCGGTAATCGGCGGACAGACCGGACAGTTTTTTCGTAACGTACCGGTGCAGTGCGATCTGCCGGAAGAGGGTCAGATGTCTGCGCCGTTTGAAATGCCGGTCCACTTTGGATACTCCGAGATCGAGCTCGACAGCACCGTCGATCGTTGATGCCGTTCCGTAGGAAAAACAGAAATTGCTGTAACCGACATAAGTGACGATAACCGGCAGGTTCGCCATGGCGTCCGTGACTGCTCCGGCAAAGTTGAGGCGCAGCTCATCGCGTCCGCTCAGCAGACGGGGAAACGTGCCGAATTCCCGTTGACAGCCGAGAAGCAGCAGACTGCGGTTCGGGACTTTCCGCAGGGAGGAGGTCGCCGCCACATAGAATGTGCTGACGCCTTCCAGACGCGCGGTTTCGTGAAATTCCCGGAGGGCGTCGAGCACCCGTTTCATTCCCGCATCGGAGAGCAGACCGTCTTCCGTGCGGTCGAGGGCCATATCGGTAAATGTCGTGAACTGGTTGATCGTTTCAAAAGAGGTGCCGTTGGGCAGCATCCGGGCAATCAGCATCTGCGCGGTATAGGCTCCGATATAGATTGCGGCGGAAATTGTTTCATTTATTGGCATATTTTTTCATTCTTTCGCTTGCTTTTTTTTCTCTTTTCTGCCATTGTATAATGTAGCTCGGAAAATTGATTGTGCAAATGAAAAATTTTCCATTGGAACAGAGACCTTGTATTTTGAGCTGAAATAAGGGTCAAAAAAGTTGAAAGTGGTCAAAATGATTATTGTTTTCAAACCGAACAGTCCGGAAACCGAAATCAGAAAAGTTGAAAAAATGGTTGCGGACATGGGGTATGAACCGCGTCTGATCAAAGGCGTTGAGCATACCGTTCTCGGTGCGGTGGGTGACGAGAACATGCACATGTCGCTCGAAGCTCTCAGAAATCTGCCTTGCATCGAAGATGTACACCCGATCCAGAAAAAATATAAACTGGCGAGCCGTGAGTTTCATCCCGACAACTCGGAATTCAAGATCGGCAAAGAGGTGATCGGCGGAAAGAAATTCCAGATCATTGCCGGTCCCTGTTCCATCGAATCCGCCGAACAGATGGATATTGTCGCTTCCACTTTGACCGCGGACGGCGTCGGCATTCTGCGCGGCGGAGCGTTCAAGCCCCGTACGTCTCCTTACGATTTTCAGGGACTCGGTCAGGGCGGAATTGATATTCTCAAAGCGGTCAAGGAAAAATACGACGTCCCGGTCATTACGGAGGTCGTCGGCATTCCGACGATTCAGGCGGTCGCCGAGGTGGCGGACTGCATTCAGATCGGCGCGCGCAACTGCCAGAATTACAATCTGCTGGAAAACGTCGCCAAGGCGGGACGTCCCGTTCTGCTCAAACGCGGCATGTCCACCACCATCGAAGAGTGGCTGAACGCGGCGGAATATCTGTTGGCGAACGGCTGCGCCAATGTGGTTCTTTGTGAACGCGGAATCCGTACGTTCGAGACCGCAACGCGCAACACGCTGGACATCAGTGCGGTTGCAGTGGTCAAGAAAGAGTCGCATCTCCCGATCGTGATTGATCCGAGCCATGCGGCGGGTAAACTGGAATATGTGCTTCCGCTTGCGAAAGCCGCTGCGGCGATCGGTGCGGACGGTCTCATTGTGGAATCCCATCCGCAGCCGGTCAAGGCGCTCAGCGATGCCGCACAACAGATCCCGTGCGCCGATTTCAAGAAATTCCTGGATGAACTCCGGCCCTTCGTCGAGGCTGCCGGCAGAACGTTATGAGCGATGACCTGAAGGATTTATGGCGTTCACTGGAGCGTCCGAGAGAGATCTTCAGGTCCCGTGTCATTACTCTGTGCGCGGAGCATTACAAGTGCCTGCGCACAGGGGCTGTTCATGAATTCATCACCTGCCGCTCCTGCGACTGGGTCAACGTGGTCGCCGTCACCAGACGGCGGGAACTGCTGCTGATCCGGCAGTTCCGGCACGGTTCGCGCAAAACGGAATGGGAGATTCCCGGCGGCTGTATTGATCCCTCGGATCCGTCTCCCGAAGCCGCGGGAATCCGGGAGCTGATGGAGGAGACCGGATTTGCCGGAAAAAACGCGCGGATCATCGGACGTGTCCATCCGAATCCGGCGCTTCAGGGCAATTACTGCCATACCGTCCTGATCGAGGACGCCGAACAGGTCTCGGAACCGCACTTGGAGCCGACGGAATGCATCGTGTCCGCCCTGCTTCCGGAGGAGAAGGTGCGGGAGATGATCCGGGGCGGCGTGATTGAGCATGGGCTCGTTCTGAATGCCCTGATGTTTTATTTTATGGAGAAACAGAAATGAAGAGTGCTTATGAACTTGCGCTGGAGCGCAGCGGCGGGATCCTGAACGCGGTCCCGGAGGAAATCAAAGAAAAACTCGCGGAGATCGAACAGATCCGCAAAGCGAAAGTCGCCGAGGCGGAGCTTTCCGCCCAACAGAGAATCGCACGGGAATCCGATCCGGAAAAAGCCGCTGAAGTCAAAGAGGCGCTTGTGACGGAGATCGCCGCGATCAACGATAAATACGAACGGGAAAAAGAGAAGATCCGCAACGGGAAATAACCCCCGTCGGCAGTTGTTCCGCTGGAAATCAGTTTCGGGAATGTTTATTGCGCATTCCCGAAAACTTCCTCCGCGGATGGAATGGAAACGGCGGCTCCTGCCCGGCTTACGGCGATACTGCCCGCCAGTGCGGCAAGCTCCATTGTGCGTTCCGGAGAAAATCCGCGCAGTTTTGCGGCGAGATAATAACCGGAAAAGGTGTCGCCCGCACTGGTGGTGTCCACGACTTTCACGTCCGGGCTCGGTACATGGAAACGGTCCGCGCCTTTGGCATAACAGGCGCCGTCTCCGCCGAGCGTCATAACGATTTCGCTTTCCGGATAGCGTGCGCTCAGAATATCCAGAACCGCATCCGGCGAACCTTCCGAGCCGGAGAGCTGGGCGGCTTCGATCTCATTGACGAACAGCACATCGGCAAGTTCCAACGGGTAATCCGCGACTTCCGGACCGCAGGGAGCCGGATTGATCGCGATCAGGAGTCCGCGTGCTTTTGCCTCCCGCATCAGAAACGGGATTTCATTGATCTCATTCTGCAGCAGAAGCCAGCTTCCATGGCTCTGTTGATCAAGAACGTTGCGGATTTCCTCCCGTGTGACCGCCCGGTTCGCTCCGGGATAAAGCAGAATACAGTTCTGACCGTTCCGGTCGACTTGAATGATCGCGTGTCCGGTCGGCTGTTCTCCGTGGATCAGAAACCGGGTATCGACTCCGGCGAGCCGCAGAGTCTCTTCCAGAAACGCTCCGTCTGCCCCGATTTTTCCCGCGTGCGCGGTCCGGACGCCGGCACGGGCGAGCGCGACGGACTGGTTCAGCCCTTTTCCGCCGGCAAATTGTGCGTAATCCGCGCAGGCGAGCGTTTCCGCCGGGCGAACGAAGTGCGGAACCTGATAGACATGGTCAATGTTCAGCGATCCGAAATTCAGTACTTGAATATTCTGCATGTGCGCTCAGTATTTAACGATGACGGCGAGCACTTCCAGCGTGTCCGTGCCGATGTTTTTCAGGTAATGACTTTCCCCGCCGCGGCAGATGCTGGCGTCGCCGGGATTGAGGACTTCCGTTTTGCCGTTATCGAGCGTTTCCGCCGTTCCCGTCAGTACAAAGAACAGTTCTTCTTCGTTTTCGTGCGTGTGCTCTCCGATGGAACAGCCGGGTTCCAGCACGAGTTTGGAATACATGCGGGTATTGGATTTCATTTCTTCGCCCGGTTTCCAGATGGCGGAAAAGAGGACTTCGCCATTGCCGCCGCGCGCGTTTTTACGGATTTCGCCGACGAATTCATCCGGTCTCTTGATCATGATGTTATGCTCCTTTGATTCTGCCGAACATATTGCCGAATTTCTTGGCGTTCAGCGATTCGGTGAACGATGATATTTTGGTGAGAGTGCTGCACGGATCCGTGGTCGGGTCCATGCAGTCCCCGTCGAGAGTGAGAAGCGGAAGACCGACATTGTCGAGCTCTTCGCGCAGGTGCTTGGCGAAACAGCTGTCGGAAAGTGAGCAGCGCCCGAAACCGTGATTGTAAAGAATGCAGCCGTTGAGCTGAGCTTTTTTCGCGGTTTCCAGAATGTAATGGACCCGGAGTTTCGGATCAAGATAACCGACTGTCAGCAGTTTGCGTGCGAGCGAGCGGTAAGGATCGGCGGGGTCCAGCCTGTCCCAGTCCACAAAGTTCACTTCTTCAAAAACGATCGGCGCGTTGCAGACCGTTTCGATATAATCGAGCACTTTTGTGTCGTAGAACGGCGGGAGGTGCAGCCAGAGCAGGCGGTGCGTATCTTCGATCCTGTAATGTTTTTCCGCCCATTCCTTTTTCCGGCAGAGTTCGTCATGGAACTGCTTCTGGATGTCGATCAGTTCCTGACGTCCCCAGAGCTGGGAGAAGAGAACGGCACTGTAAACGCCTTCGGCTCCGCGGATCAGCGGGGGACTCGTCCAGCGCAGTTCGTTGCAGCGTTTTGAAAGCTCCGCCGCCTGATTGGAGAGTTCGCAGGCTTCCGCGAGGCGCGCCGGATCCATTTTCATGCCGAGCGCTTTTTCCATCAGATAGACCGCTTCCTGAAGTCCCTCGGCGATCTGATCGACGGAATAGGGATCGTCCGCGTTGATCGGCGTGTGAAGAGAGTAGAAACGGTCGGTGAAATTGTATTGGCGGGCGAGGTCCTGAAAGATCCGTTCCCCCTGCTGGCACGGCTGGGAGGTGGAAACTCCGAATGCGGGCTGCGGGAGCTCGGTGCCTTCCTGGACGCGCAGGAAGGAACAGGTTTCGCCGGCGAATCCCTTGTAGGCGGCGATGTCGAGTGCTTTTTTGGTGCGTTTGTAGTTCCGGGCAAAGAGTGCGGCGTAGGTTTCCAGAGTCAGCATCTTGACGCCGAGAGCATTGAGGATCTCGGTCGGAAAGAAGAGGTTCCGCCAGACCATCGGGCCGCCTTTGCTCTTGGAGAAGAATTCCCGCCGCGTGTTGTTGGCGCGCATGGAAACCGATTTCATCGGCGTTGGCTCGTACTGGACTCTGTCCATGCTGAGCGAACCTTTGAGCTGGGTATATTTCCGTGCGAGACAGGCGGCTCCGAGTGCCCCCATCACCTGATGAAATTCGGGAATGATGATGTTGTTGCCGGTGATTTCTTTCAGATAATAGGCGACCGCCCGGTTGGAGGCGACACCGCCCTGAAACACGATGTCGCCTTTGTAATTGAAGAGCAGCTGACCGACGCCGGAAATGATGGTCCGTGCCTGTGCGCGGCATGCGCCGCCGATGACCTGTCCGAGCGGCATACGGTTTTTGAACTTGTTGATGGAAGTCGCGCTGAGAACGGCGCAGACCGAGGAAAATTCGAGATCGGTGTCATAATTGACCTTGTCCGCCATCTCTTCGACGGGAATTCCGAGTTTGAGAGCGACACTGTCGAGGAACGCGCCCGTTCCGGCGGCGCAGATGCCGCTCATCTTCGAGGTCCACATTCCCATCTTTTCGTTGTAGATCATCGCTTTGCTGTCTTGACCGCCGACGTCGAGGATCGCTTTGACATGCGGATGATAGTGCAGGGCTCCGGCGACGTGGGCGGAGACTTCGCTGACCTGGAAATCGTAATTGATGAAGCGTTTCATGCCTTCGACGATCTGGCTTCCGGTGACGACGGTGCAGTGAATGTCCTCCGGTTTCATCCCGGCGTCGGCGAGAAACGAAAGCACGGTTTTCTTGAGCGCTCCGAGATTGCAGTTGCCGCATTCCGAACACTTGCTGGAACAGGTGACGCGGCCGGATTCGACCGGCTTCGTGCGCTGATAGGTCACATGTTCGACTTTTCCGTCTTCTGTCATGATGACGGCTTTGAACGTGGTGGAACCGATGTCGATTCCCAGATAACGGTTTTGGTTTGCCATAGTGCTTATATCCTGCTGTAAAAACGATAAAACTCTTTCATTTTAAGAATATATCTCAAAAAGATTTTTTTTCAACCTGTTTTCCAAAATATTCAGTCCTGCGAATTTTTTATTTTTTGAAAACATTCCGCAATCGTGCGGAACTGCTCCAACGTGACGCGTTCCGCACGGATGTCTTCGGACAGCCCCGCCGCTTTATACGCCGCTTCCACGTTGTCGCGTCCGAACACGGCGGCAAGCTGTTTGATCATTTTCTTGCGGCGCTGAGAGAAACCGAGACGCACCACCTGGGAAAACAGAGTCCGGAATGCGCATGACGGCATGTCCGCCCGTTTCCGCATCCGCAGAACGCAGGAATCCACTTCCGGTTTCGGGTGGAACAGCTGCGGCGGAACCATGCGGAGCGGCGTGACTTCGTAAGCGAGCTGAGCCCGAACCGAAAGCGCGCCGTATTCTTCCTCCCCGGCTTGCGCAGCAAGACGCATCGCGACTTCTTTCTGAAGCATGATGATCATTTCTTCCGGCGGATTTTCGACTTCCAGCAGTTTGGCGACAACCACCGTTCCCGCCGAATAGGGCAGGTTGGAGACGAGACGGAACGGCACGCCCGCTCCGTACAGCGTGCTGAAATCCACTTTGCAGGCGTCGCCCTCCACGAGACGCAGGCCTTTCGGAACGAGGACCGAGCGGAGCCATTCGCAGATGCGGTGATCGAATTCCACCGCGGTGACTTCGGCGCCGAGGTCAAGCATTCGCTGGGTCAATGCGCCGAAACCGGGACCGACTTCGACGATCTTCTCCCCTTGCGCCGCTCCGGCCTCTTTGACGATCCAGTCGAGAAAGTTTTCATCGACCAGAAAGTTCTGTCCGAGTTTGCGGCTGGGTTCGAGTCCGATGGCGGCGAGCAGGGCGGTCAGTTCGCTTTTTTTCATGGTCGCCTCAGTGATGATGTCCGCATCCGCCGTGTCCGCATCCGCAACCGCCGCTTTTGGCGGACGGGCAGAACGCCTGCGACGGGCATCCGCCGCTCTCTTTGACCGCTGCCGCAAACCTGGAAAGTTTCTTTGCGGTCTCCTTTTCCCCGCATACGGGACAGGACGGTTTGGCGGAGGCGTTTGGTACCAGCTGTTCGAATTCTTTGCCGCATTTCCGGCAGACATATTCAAAGATGGGCATGATCCGGTTTTCCTTATTCTGAATTTTTTACTGAATTTGAATACAGAAGTAATTTACACTCTCAATCCGGCTCTTACAAGTTACTCCGGCAAATTCTTTGCGCGGTATTGCGTTGGTGTGAGCCCCGTATATTTTTTGAAGATGCGGAAAAAGAAAAATTCGTTCTCGAATCCGGTCCGGAGCGCGATCTCCTTGATCGGATCCTGTGTACGGAGCAGAAGCATTTTCGCCTTGCTGATCCGCCGGATGGAGAGGTATTGTTTCGGGGGGACGCCCATCGCCCGGCGGAACTGGGCGGAGAATTCGGGACCGGAGAGAGAGGTCATGGCGCGCAGTTCCGCGATTTCAAGCGGCCGTTCCAGATTATTGTCGATATAGTCGGTGATATGGGAGAACCGGTCGCTGCTGAAACGCAGACCGTGCCCGTCGGCAAGTTTTTCCAGCAGAATAGTCAGAACGGAGATGACCTTATGTTTCACCTCGAAGACTTCGGAGATGGTCCGTGCAGAGGAGAATCCGCGGACGATTTCCCGGAAGAGCGGACGGAGCGTTCCGGTGGCGACCGGCAGGCGGAACGGCTCGCCGAGTCCCTGGATATGTCCCAGTTCATCGGAAAAAAAGTGTATCCAGTAATGGGTGGATGGGGTAATGCTCCGGACGAGGAAAGGTGCATAGGGCGGGATCAGATAAAGATTGTCCGGGACGATCGCGTATTCCTCGTAAGTGTATTGCAGGCGGAAATCGCCTTTGACGGGCAGGTAAATGCGCCAGAACGGGTCCCCGACCGCCTGAACGTGTTCCGGCCATTCCGTGATTTCGGTGCTGAATCCGGAGATCAGCAGCTCAAGATCAAGCCTGCTGATAAAACCGAGATACGGATGCCGGATGCGGTGATAATAATGGTGTCGTGACATGAAAAAATCTCCGTTTTCTGAAAAAAAGTATATAATATTATTACAATAACTGCATTTACAAAAAGATGCAAATGATGTATAATGAATGCAATGTTAATTTTAAACAAAAAATGGAGGTTTGTATGATCAAATGTCGGTTTACCATTCTGGAGCTCCTCGTCGTAATCGCCGTGATTTCCATTCTGGCGGCTCTGCTGCTGCCCGCTTTGAATTCGGCGCGGGAAACGGCGAGGGGGGCGCGATGCCTCAGCAACATCAAACAGGTCAATACCGCTCTGACTGCGTACACGGTTGATTTTACGTTTTATCCATGGCCGTTCCGGACTGCGGAGAATATCGGTATGGAACAGCGGATCATCGAGGCCGGGTATATGAAACCGCTTCGCCGGGGAGCTCAGACCTACAAGGACCGTTTTGAGGTGCAGTGCGATTCCCTCCGGGATCTTGTCTGCGCGGAAGGTTCCACCTATCCCGTGAGTTCCTATATTCCGAATTACAGCAACACTTACGGAGGTGTGCTGACTGCCGGAAGTCATGGCATTACCGGAGACGAGGAGTATCCGGAACTGACACTTGCCAGACCGGAAAAGGTGAAAGCCCCGTCGCGGAAAGTCGTATTTGCGGAACGGAAAAATTCCGGCGGACATCTTCATTATATTATGGATTGCCGGAATCTTTATGATCCATCCCATACGGGAAGCGAGGAAAGACTCGGTCCCGTCCACCGGCAGAATGCGTCGTTTGCTTTCGCTGACGGTCATGCCGCATCCTGGAACGTCGTTACGCAGTTGAGTCATGGCGGAGACGTGTACGGTTACGGACTCCGTCTGTGGAAAAAATATTTCAACATCTCGGAACCTTGATAACCGGAAGGAAAATGAAATGATGAATTGCCGTTATTGGATCTTTGCCGGAAGTATTGCCGCCGCTCTGCTGTCCGCCGCGGAAAAACTGCCGGTTCCTGCTGGGAAAGCCGGACTGCCGGAAACGGTCTCCGCCGGAAAAGCGGAAGTGTTGAACCCTGAAATCCGGGGGACGTCACTGGTTGCCGGAACAAAACAGCTTCAGCTGCTGAACAATTTTCAGATCGGGATCAGCGACAGCGGGATTCCGATTGCAAATTCCGGTCCCGTCTGTCTGGTGAAAGAGCTTGACAGCGGGAAAGAGCACTGGCTCGGACTCCGGGCGCAGCCGGGGATGTTTACCGTCAAACGGGAGGGAAACCGCTTTCTTTATATACAGCGGGCGAAGCTCGAAAATGACACATGGGAACTGGCACGTCAGGAAACGGAGTTTCTGCCGGACGGCCTTGTCCGGGTGACTTTCCGCTGGAATCCGCCCGATCCGGCGAAATATTCGTTCCGCAGTTTCGGATTCTTTCTGGATATTCCGTATTCCGCCGGTTCCGGGAAAAAGGTCGTCTGCGACGGAAAGGCGTACACGCTTCCCGGAAAGGCGGTCAACAGCGTTCTGCACGCAGGAGGGACCAAAGCGCACCGTCTGGAGTTTTTTCCGGACGAACCCGCACGCTGTTTCACCGTTTTCACAAAGGAAAAGGAGTCGAACGGCATTTCCTGCTACGCCGTTAAAAATGCGATTTCGTTCCGTTTGCAGGAGAGCGGAGACAGCCGGGAACTGACGTTTTATCTCGACATCCGCCGCGGCGTGCGCGCTTCCCGTTCGGAGTCCCTGCGCGGCGGAGTGGATTTCCGCGCGGTGGAGAATCTGACGATGCCCGATGATTCCAGCCGCAATCTCATCGTGAATCCCTCGTTCGAGCAGGGAATGACGGGGTATCACCTTTTTCGGCATTCCGGCTACAACTACTCCAGGGAAAAGTGGGAAACGGAACTCTATGCGCTGGATGACCGCGTGAGCCGGTTCGGCGGAACGTCTCTGCGCATGACCACGTTTTTCGCACAGAAAAAAGGGGACGATTACCGGAATCTGAGCTCTTCCGGCAATCTTTCCACACACCATACCGCCGTGGCTCCGGGCGTCTATACCCTGAGCTTTTACATCAAGGGGACGCATCCCGGCGAACAGACGTTCAACGCATGGGTTTCCCCCTACAACTACGGGCCGTACAATCATTGGCTTGCGGTGAAAGGCGGCGTTGTGAGCGTTCCCGTGACGACGGAGTGGACGCGTCACACCGCGACATTCCGGATCGATTCCATGATGCCGTTGAACGTGCGCTTCAACGCGGTCGGCTCCCGGCGGCGCGGATTCGTCTGGGTCGACGGCATTCAGGTGGAGAAAGGGGATCGGGCGACCGCGTTTGACGTGAAGCCCGTCGAAGCGCGCCTTGTGACTTCAGATCCGGAAAACTTCCTCTCCGCCAAAGCCCGGATCGGTGCGAAACTGAAACTGACGGTTCCGCCGGATGCGTCGGGAAAAGGTGTGACGACGATCCGCAACTTTTACGGAGAAACCGTGTTCCGGCAGGATTTCCGGTTCCGTGCCGACCGTTCGGGCAGGGCGGAGGTCGCGCTGGATCTGGACCGGAATCATCCCGGCAAGGGTATTCTCATGCTCCGCACCGATTACGAACTTGCGGACGGACGCAAATGTTACGATCTGCACCGTCTGACGATTCTTGATTTTCTTGAAAACAAACATCCGCACCGTTTTCTGTTCAGTGACAATTACGGCGATCTTTACGAGAATCCGTTGCTGTACCGGATTCTGGAGCGTTGGAAAAAGGTCGGATTCGGTGCGAAAGCGCAGATATTCACGCCCGATCCGCTGATTCATGACACGTTTGCGAAATTCGGGATTCCCATTACCGAAGTGATCCTTGTCCGCAAACTGTGGAACAGTCCCGACGGGCGTGCGCACTGGGGCGTTTCCTCCCGTTTTCAGATGCGGGACCGTCTGACTCCCGACGATCCGTCGCTGCTGTTCCGGGATTTTTTTCTGGATGCCGGCGGCGAGGTCACGCCGGAGTATCTGGCAAAGGTGCGCAATGCCTGCCGGAAGATCGCGGAACGTTATCCGAAGATCATCCGCTGGCAGTTCTCCAATGAAATGGGTGCCGGATTCCCGCGCGAATGGTGGTCGCGGGAGGGATCGGCGGAGAAACGCGCCGAACGGTTCGCTCTGATCGTGAAAGCGTTTGCCGACGGTATCCGCGCCGGAAATCCGGCGGCGCAGGTCAGCGCGGACTGCCCATGGAACATGAACCCCGATGGCGGCATTGCCGAAACGGAAGCCCTGCTGAAAGCCGCAAACCGGATCGGGCTCCGTCTGGACCGTCTGGCGACGCACACTTACCGTGCCACGCCGGAAAGTCCGGATCTGGATGCGGATACCGCGCTTTATCTGAAACGCGCGGCGGAAGCCGGGTATACGAAAGAACCGCTGTTCTGGAGCGAGATGATGCACTGGGGACCCTATACCGTTCCTGCGTGGGGAGTCGTCTCGGCAGACTGGATGGGGACCCCGAAGACGTGGTACGGCGGCCCCGTCAGTTACGATATGGGATGGAATGAAAAAGTTTCCGCCGCATGGCGCGCCCGTTCGTGGCTTGTGGGACTCAAATATTCCGATCGCGTGAAAACCGCCTGTTCCAGTTCGGATATGAACAATTTCATCATGGATCTGGACCTGACGCCGTTTGCATCGCAGGTGATACCGAACACGCTTGGAAACCTACTTGGCGATTCGACGTTCCGGAAAGACATCCGCTTTGCCGCATATATCCGCGCCTATGTGTTTGAGGATGCGCAGAAACGTCCGGTGGCGGCGGTATGGTGTCATCTGCCGGAACTTGACGAAGGACGGCAGGACGCTCCGGTCGCGGAGGCGGATTTCGGGTCCGCGCTGGAGTCCGTGATTGATCTGATGAACAATGAACGCGCGTTTGCGCCGGGCAGACTCCGTTTTCCCGTCACGCCGTTCCCGCTGTTCTTCCGGGGAAAGCCGGGAACGCTCGATGCTGTGATCCGTGCGTTGGAAAATGCGGTGATCGTGGCGGGAAAAGGCGTTTCGCGTCTTCAGGTTTCGGCGAATCCTTCCACGCCGGAGACGGTGACGCTGAATATGAAAAATCTGCTCTCGTCCGCGTTCACCGGAACGGCGGGGGAAAAACCGTTTACCGTTCCCGGATCGCAGTCAGCGTCGGTGACGCTGCCGCTGCCGGAAAAGTTGTCGTACAGCCGGATCGCGGAGGAGAAACTTCCGCTTGTCATCAAGGGGACGGCGTCAAACGAACGGATGACGGTCGATCTTTCGTTCCGCGGGATTCTCTGCAGACGGGTCGGGGACGATGTGACGCCGGCGGACATCCGCTGGGATTCGCTTCCCGCCGTCCGTCTGGCGCCTGCCGCGAACATGCCGGAGCTGACCGGAGGCGTTTACCGGATGGCGTGGAATTCCAAAGGGCTCTTTCTGCGCGTCGAAGTCCGGGACCCGGTGTTTTCCCATATTGAGTTTCCGAAACCGGCGGCCCGCTGGGCGAACGATTCGCTGCAGCTCTACTTTGATACATACGCCGATGCCCGCGCGCGTCAGACGCGCGGTTCCGATGACAACGATTATGAGTATATGCTGTTTCCGGATTCCGCCGGAATCTCCTGTTCGGTCTACCGCGCCCGGATGGTGGACTGGCAGCTCGGACTCGGCACCTCGCAGGCGAAAGCCGGCACGTTTGCCGCTGATATTCCGTCCACGTTCCGGCGGTCCGCCAACGGCTATGTGTATGACGTTTTCTTCCCGGCGAAAGATCTGCTCCCGGTGCAGTTCCGGAAAGGGTATGTATTCGGATTCGGCATTTATCTGAACAATGCTGATGATCCGGCGGAGAAAAGTCATAAACGCCGCATCTCCGCTCTGACCAATGCCGCGGGAGGCGGAACCTGTTACAACGCTCCGCATCTCTGGCCGGCGGTTCTGCTGTGGGAATAAGAAGAACGGGAAGTGCGCCGCTCCGTTGGGAAACGGCGCGCTTTCCGTATCAGAGGGAAACGGCGATCAGTCCCGCGACGATCAGGATGATGCCGATCAGTTTCGCCTGGCTGCATGGTTCCTTGAGGATGAACACACCCGCCAGAACGCCGAGGGGAAGACTCATCTGGCGGAATGCCTGAATGTAGCTGACATTGGTGACGAATCCCATCGCCAGCAGGATCAGCGCATATGCGGAGGAGCTGAACACTCCGGTGATGAACGGCCATGGTGTTTTCAGAAACAGACGGCGGAATTCCGCCCGTTCCCGTTTCTGCGTCAGGACGAAGAGTCCGAGCGATGCCGCGAGTCCCGCTTCAATGAGGAAAAGATAGAACAGCGAGCGGGAGATTCGCGATGCTCCGGTTGTCTGTTCCAACAGCTTTGCCGCCTGACTGTCGAAGATCGTGTAGCCTGTCGTTCCGATTGCGATCAGAATCACGAAAAACAGTACACGGGAGCAGTAGGTGCGCCAGTGGAAATCGCGGAACCGGTTCAGCGGCAGGAGCAGACAGCCGAACGAGATCACCGCCATTCCGCACAGTGCGAGCGGACCGGGCGTTTTGCCCAGTCCGAACAGAAGTGTCACGCCGGCGACCATCAGCACCGGCAGGGCGCGGCCGAGCGGATAGACGAGGGAAATGTCGCCGCAGCGGTATCCGTAGGCGAGACCGAGGACATACACCATTTCCGTAAGAACGCTCAAGCCGAACAGACACCAGAATCTGCCCGGAAGAGCGGCGCAGTCGATGCCGGAATGCAGAAAGAATCCCAGCCAGATCAGCGCACCGGTTGAGCTGGCAAGCATATAGAATGCGCCGGACGGATTGCTCTTCTTGCTCAGGAAGTTCCATCCGGCATGAAGAAAGACCGAGATGAAAACCAGACAGAATGCGGAGAGTGTCATTTCTCCACATCTCCGAACGAGTTCCTGCGGTACGTTTCAACGCGGTTGCCGAGGGCGTCAAGCGCGGTTTTCGCATTCGCGTTCCCTGCGATGATCTCCTGCATCAGCGCTCCTTCCACGGCACAGAGACGGGTCTGCGCGGGGAAATAATCCTGAATCAGAAACGAGACGTATTTTACCAGTCGGAATCCGCCGACGACATGCGGAATCTTGTTTCCCATGATTTCCACCGCCGCGCAGGTTCCGGCTTTCATGGCGGCGATCAGGTCGGCAAGTTCGTCGGACTCCGCGAGAACGACCGTGAAATTGCGGAACGCCAGCTGGTCGCGGTCGGTTCCGTGGGAGTCGCTGACTCCGGCGACGGGGAACCGGTTTCCTTTGGCGGTCTCTTCGTAATAACGGGCGATCTGGCAGTTGTTGGACCGCCACTGATAATCGTAAAAACCGCCGATTACCTCGAAAATATCGAACTTTTTCCGCCGGAACATGGCGTCGGTGATCCATTCGCCGATCACATAGCGGTTCTGCTGCCAGTAGGGGTGACAGAACATGGCGAGTCCGTTTCCTTCCCGGATCCGGTCAAACGCCCATTCGCTTGCGGCGACGGGAAAGGGCGTTTCCCCGTCCGGGATCAGTTCCGGAGGCAGGGATCGGCTGATCTCCTCCACTTCGCGCCGGTACCGTTCCGGTTCGTTTTTCGCCAGGTCGTTGACGCTGAACGTGCCGCCGAAATTGATGATGTGGACCGGATTGTCCGGGGTATGCACCTCTTCGCCGGGAAACAGACGGAAGCCGTTCCTGAGGTCTTTCCAGAACTTCATCGTATGCAGGGAGGGGGCATATTTCCCGTGATCGGTGACGGCGATAAAGTCGAATCCCTCTTCCCGGTAGCGTGCCGCGACGTATTCCGGCGCTTCCATGCCGTCGGAGCAGAGAGAATGCAGATGAATGTCGCCTTTGTAGGGGCGCAGTTTCATCAGGTCGGGATAAAGGGAGTAGAGATTGAAGCGGATGGCATTCATGTCCCGTGCGACCCAGGCGGAGGAGGCGCGGCGCGCGGGAAGATCGTGCAGATCAAGTATGAGGCTGTGTTCCTGTTCTCCGGCGAAGAAGATGCGCAGAATCAGCGAGCCGTCCCGGAGTTCGGCGGAGCGGATCGCTCTGCTTGCCTCTTCCGTTTGCTTGCCGTCTTCGGGAGCGAACTGACCGCTCACCGGCAGGCAGCGGATCGTGATTTTATCCAATTCCGGCAGTTCCGCATGGGGAACGCGCGGGGTGATGCGGATTTCCGATTCCTGATCGGCGGGGACAATGCGGGGAAAAACATCGAAATAATCCTGAAAGCTCTTCATTTTTGCTCCTTTTTTTGAAATGTCGCTTTCAATAAACACGATAGATGCTACTGTACAGTCTGTATGGCGAATTTCAACAGGAACAACAAAAATAAATGATGTCGCTTTTTTACGACATGGGAGGCTATATGAACATTATCGACCAGTTGAACAATCTGGGATTGAACGGCAGACAGGCGCGGGTGTATCTGTCGATTCTGCAGCTCGGCCCCGCTTCGGCGATTGAGATAGCCAAGCACTCCGGATTCAAACACCCGACCGTGTACGATGTGCTGGATGTACTGAAGGAACGGCGTCTGGTTACGGAAAGCACGATCAACGGACGCAAGGTGTTTGCTCCGGAGGATCCGTCGTCGCTGCTGCAGATGGAGGAGGAACGCCGGATCATGCTGGAGTCGATCCTGCCTGATCTGCGGGATCTTTATCTCGGCGGGACTCACCGGACGCGGATTCATTTTTATGAGGGAAGAGCGGGAGTGATGGCGATCCGGACCGAACTGCTCAATGTCCGTTCGAAAGAGTATTTTTATTTCGGTTCCGTGCAGGAGATGCTGAAACTTTCCTCGCCGGAGGAGGAAGAGGAGTTCGTGAGGGAACGGATGCGGCGGGGAATCTGGTCGTGGTCGATCCGCAACCGGATGCGCGAGGTCCCGTTTGAATATATGAAACCCGGCGAACACAATTTCCGGCATGTTCGCTACTTTCCGCGTCCGATGAGCGACAGCGTTTCCGGCCTGTATATTTATGACGACAAAATCGCGATCGGCTCCGCTCTCAAGGAGAACTATTCGATCATCATCGAGAGCCGCGAACTGTTCACGCTGATGAAAGCGCTCTGGCAATGTATCTGGGACATTGCGGAGGAGCCGTGAGCGGTCAGCGCTTGCTGAACTGTCTGCGGTAAAGTTCGGGCGAGGCGCCCATCCGCAGTTTGAACCGCCGGCTGAAATGATAGGGATCGTTGTAACCGAACTGACGGGCGATCGTGCGGATGGAAAAATCCGTGGAGAGCAGCCGGTCGGCGGCGCTGCGCAGCTTGCATTCTTCCAGATAGGCTTTCGGAAGCATTCCCGTGTGCGCGAGGAACCGCCGCCGCAGAACTTCACTGGAAAGCGAGGCCAGTTCGGCAAGCTCTTCCACGGTCCACCAGCGCTGGAGATCGTTCTGGATCAGCTGCAGAAGTTCTTCCATCTGACTGCTCCGGGAACGTTCGCGGTTGCTGAAATAGAGCTCGGTCAGCAGATTCTGCAGCTGAATGTTCGCATGGATCTGTGCGTCCCGGCTGGGATCCGCGATCTGTTCGATGATCGGACAGAGACGGCGGACCGTTCCGAGTTCATAGGCACCGGAAACAAGAATGCCGGATGCCGCCATCATGTCGGCGACGGGACCGCAGAAACGGATGGAGTCTTCCACATACGGCAGTCCGTTTCCGCCGTACCGGTTGCGGATTCCCGGAGTAATGACCACGAGCGTTCCGGGAGTGAGTTCCTGTTCGTCCTGCTGCTCGATCCACAGCCTGCCGCCGCCTTCGATAAGGTGTGAGATGGAATAAAATTCAAATTTCCGTTCGGGACAACGCGCAAAGCCGTCCGGAGCGCTGCGCACGGCAAATGAAGCATTGATGATCCAGAGCCCGTACCGCCGGTTGAATTCCGGCATTTGCGCCACGAGTCTGTGTATCGGCGGCGAAGCGGAGATGATGATTTTGTCATTACTCATACGTTTTTTATCCATTCCATTTCTTTTCTTATCGTGTATAATATATCGCAAACAGGGTCTTCCTGTCAAGTTTTTTTCAAAAAATCAAAGGAGTTTTTCAGAATGAGCGGAAAACAGATCGGTGTGGCGGTGATCGGAAACGGACAGCGTGCGAAACATGTCGTTTCGAATCTTCTCCGTGACTCGGAACGAATGGTGAAAATCGTGTCGGTCTATGATCCCGATGTCGAAGTGTCGAAAACGTGTATGAAGTTCTGGCAGTCCCCTGATGCGAAAATCTGCGGAAGCTGCGAAGAAGCGGTCAACACGCCCGGCGTTGACTGGGTCATGGTCTTTTCGCCGAACGCACACCACAAGGAAGGCATTCTTACCGGATTTGCGGCGGGAAAGCACGTCTTTTCGGAAAAGCCGCTTGCAACGACGATTGATGACTGCCGTGCAATTTACGAGGCTCATCAGAAGAGCGGTCTCCTCTTTGCAACCGGATTCGTTCTGCGGTATGCTCCGATTTACCGCCGGATCAAGGAAATCCTGGATTCCGGCGTGCTCGGTTCGATCATTGCGATCGACGCCAACGAGAACATCACTCCCGAACACGGCGGCTACATCATGTGCAACTGGCGCCGCCATACATCCGAGGCGGGACCGCACATTCTGGAAAAATGCTGTCACGACCTGGACCTGCTTCTCTGGTTTATCGGATCGCTGCCGTCCCGCGTCGCTTCTTTCGGCGGACGCAATTTCTTTACTTCCGCGAATGCGAAACTGATGGAGAAATACGGGAAAAAGACTTTCTGCACCTGGCCTGATCCCCATGCGACGGAAACACCGTTCACGGAAGATACCGATCTGATGGACAACAGCGTTTCCGTCGCGGAATTCCGCAACGGCGTCCGCATGACGTTCACCGCCACGATGAGCAACGCGATGCCGGAACGCCGGATGCTGTTTTCCTGTTCGGAAGGGACGCTGTCGATGGATCTCTATTCCCTGCTTATCCGCTATAAACGTCTCGGTTCCGACGAGATTACGGAAATCTCGTTCCGCGGAGACGGGCATGGCGGCGGCGACTCTTTCATCATGAAAGAGCTTTATGAGACGATGTGCACCGGAAGCCTGCCGAAATGCAGCGGCAATGAAGGATTGCAGAGCGCCGTGTTTGCCTTGGCAATGGATGAGGCGGCACGCAAAGGCTCCGTGGTTGATCTGGAACCTGTCTGGAGCTCGCTCGGACGCTGATTCTTTGTTTGAAACGCAGAAAGCGGACTGTTTCCGGAATTGGAAAACAGTCCGCTTTTTTACGTTATCAATTACAGGAAAACCGGTCAGGCTTCCGCGCGGGAAAGAATTTCAAGACAGTTTTTCGGATCGGGAGACGCAAGGAACGCGGCTTTGAGACGGCCGTCATAGAAGAGCGATCCGATGGAGGCAAGGATTTTCAGATGGGTGGCGCGCTGCTGTCCGCCTGCCACGACCATAAACACCAGTTTGACCGGCTGGTTGTCGGGTGACTGGTAATCGGCGATGCCGTCGGGGCAGACTGCGAGCGCCATGCTGGGTGTGTCGATATTGTCAAGGCGGACATGCGGGACGGCGATGCCGTTTCCGATCCCGGTGCTCATCAGGCTTTCCCGGTGAAAGATTCCCCATGCCAGATCGTCGTGCGGAACCATGCCGTCAACCTGCGCCAGCCGGTCGATCAGAGTGTTGAGCACTTCGTCTTTTGTCAGGTTTCCGTGCAGAACGAGAATCCGATCGCTGAGGAGCGGACCGATGGGGATTTGTTTCGTGTCACGAGCCATTATAGTTTTCTTTTCTCCGGTAATCTTGAGTTTTCTGAAATTTACCATGATTTTTGATATTTTCAAGCCTTGTGCCGTCTTTTCCGCTTGACAATTTCAAAAAATGGTATACGTTAGTTCCATCCCCCCATTATTTACGGTATGTGAAACGAAAAACCAAAACCTGAGGAGTGGGAAAATGGCTGAAGTCATGCATTTTACAGAAGAGGAATTTGAAGCGAAAACTTCAAAAGGAGTTGTTCTTGTTGATTTCTGGGCGGAATGGTGCGGACCCTGCAGAATGCTCGGACCCGTGCTGGACCAGGTCGCGAACGAAGTCGACGGAAAAGCGATTGTCGTTAAAATGAACGTGGATGAGGTTCCTGCGCTGGCGAAGAAATTTGCCGTCCGCACGATCCCCGCGCTGTTCATTCTCAAAGACGGCGAGATCGTCAAACAGTTTACCGGAGTGCAGGATAAAGCAAAACTGGTAAAGGAAATCGAAAGTGTATGAGTCTTTCGCTTCCCGCTGAAACCGCGGAATTCTTGCGCGGGAGAACCGTGCTTTGCGGATTCAGCGGCGGATCGGACAGTCTCTGTCTTCTTTTGGCGCTGAACGAATGTTCGGCGCCTTTTCATTTTCAGCTTTATGCGGTCCATTTCAATCATGGTTTGCGCGGAGCCGAGAGCGATGCCGATGAAGCGTGGTGCAGGGAAAAATGCAGTCGGCTTTCCATTCCGTTCCGTTCGATTGCACTGGATGTTCCCGGCGCCCGGAAAGCGGGCGAAAGCGAGGAGACCGCCGCACGGCGGTTGCGTCTGGCCGGGTGGAAACGGCTGACGGAAGAGATTCCCGGAGCGGTCGTCGCTCTCGGTCATCATGCGGACGACCGCACGGAAAATCTGCTGCTGCGTCTGTTCCGCGGTTCCAATGTTTCCGGGTTGACCTCCATGCGGAGCCGCTGGCTTGTGGACGGTGTGACGTTCGTGCGTCCGCTTCTCTCTTTTACCCGCGCGGAGCTTGAGGCGGAACTCCGGGAGCGCGGCGAGTCGTGGCGGACGGATTCCACGAACAACAACGCGTGTTGCGGCCGTAATTTTCTGCGTTTGGAACTGATCCCGTCGCTGACGGAGCGTTTTCCGTTCGCTCCCGGTGGAATGCGCCGTTCGATTGCCGCGCTGGAACAGGATGCGGATTGTCTGGAACAGGAAGCGCGTGCGGTCTACGGTTCCGGAAACGTGAAAACGCCGTCGGACTGGGCGGCGCTTCATCCGGCGCTCCGCTGTCGTGTTCTCCGCTGTTTTCTGGAGGAACATCGCGGGGGGATCATTCCGGATGCGGCGCTTCTGGAACGGTTCGCCGGAGCGGTGGCGTCTCCGCCGGAAAATGGCGAATGCATACGGATCCCCGTATCCGGCGGCGGTGAGATTCTCGTGGAGCGGGAGAGGGTGCTGTTCCGGACGGAAACGGCGTTTTTGCCGGAACTCTGGGATTTGCAGGATCGGACGGAGTGCAGATTCGGGGAGTTTCTGCTGACGGCGGATCGGACAGAGACCGCCGGGCTTCCGCAGCCGGATTCCCGGACGGTGTTTTTTTCGGCGGAACTTCCGAGGGTTCTGGAGGTTTCCGCCCGGCGGGACGGCGACAGGATGGTGCCGTTCGGCCGTCATCATTCCGTGCCATTGAAAAAATTGTATTCGGAGGCGGGGATCCGTTCGTATGAACGGGATTCCGTGCCTGTTTTGCGGACGCTTGAGGGAACGGTCCTGTGGATTCCCGGCGTCCGGCGTTCGGCGTTTTTCCCTGTGCCGTCCGGAGGGGGAAGCGTATGGAGAATCCGGGCGGAACGGGTCATTCCGGAAAGGAGTTGAAAATGAAAAGTGCATTGCGTCCGTGGGAGGAATATTTGCCGCCGTTTCATGTTTGCGGAAAACTCTGGCATGTCGGCGGGAAAAGTTCTCCGTCTTATCTGTTCGATACCGGGGACGGACTGCTGCTTTTGGATACCGGATACCCGAAAACGGCGTATCTGCTGATTCAGAATATTCATGAGCTCGGTTTCGATCCGCGGAAGATCCGCTGGATTCTTCATTCCCATGGTCATATTGATCACATGGGGGCGACCCGTGCGCTTGTCGAACTGACCGGAGCGAAGACGTATATCGGCGCCGGGGACCGGGAGATCGTCAACGGGTCCGTGGATCTCTCCTGGGCGCGGGAACTCAACACGGAGTTCGTGGAGCCGTTTGAGCCGGATGTTCTGATCCGGGACGGCGATGTGCTGACGTTCGGAGCTCTCTCGTTCCGCTGTCTTTCGACTCCGGGGCATACGCCGGGAGTGATCTCTTATTTTTTTGAACTGGAGGAAGACGGCGTCGTTTACCGGGCGGGAATGCACGGCGGAGTCGGGTTCAACTCCATGGCGGGGGAATTCCTGCGCCGTTACGGACTCTCGACGGAGTGCCGGACTCAGTTCCTTGCCGGACTCGACCGTTTGAAACGGGAGCCCGTGGACGTTTTTGTCGGCAATCATCTCGGCAACAACCGTTCTCTGGAGAAAGTCGCCCGGCGGGAAGCCGCTCCGGATGGCCCGAATCCGTTTATTGATCCGGAAGAATGGCTTCGCTTCCTGAACAGCAAGGAAGCGGATTTCCGCCGTTTTCTGGAAGAAGAAAATAAAAAATAAGTTTTTGCTGTAACCTTTTCCGGTTGTATGCGTTTTCATGGTGAAAACGGTTGCAGAACAGCTGAAACCGGTAAAAAAAATGAAATGGAGTGTGCGTTATGAAAACAATCTGTGAACTGAGTGATTCCGAGCTTGAAAACGTGGTCGGCGGTCTGCATTACTATGTGGACAAGAGCAATCCGGTACAGGGAAAAAACGGTCGGCTCTGCTACAATATTTATTCAAGTTCGGTGGAGGCTTCCGGAGATTGGCAGAACCTGTTCAAAGGAAAAGGCGCAAAGGATATGTCGATCAGCATGTCAATGTCTCACAAGGTGATCCCTGTGGATCAATATGATGCGTTCCGTGAACGTGCGGCGGGCAAGCACACGTTCCACGAGTGCTGATTGCGCGATCCGGAGCCGGAGATCCGGCTCCGGTTTTTCTGTTTATTCCGGAATCCAGAATCCGAAATTGTGGCGGAACTGGTGATTGAATCTGGTTCCGCTCCAGGTTTTTTGAAGACGGCGCCTTTTGCCGTCGTTGTCGTTGACCGAAATATCAAACGATACCGGAGTGCCCGGAGCCTGACGCAGTTCCCGCCACGGGATTTCCAGTACGGCGGCGTAACCGTTTTCCGTGTCCGTGAGTTTCCAGCGGATGGAGGAGAGGTCGACGTCGCCGCTTTTGTCCAGACGTGCCGGTTTGCCCTCCGCGCCGGCGGTCATATACAGCCGGAAGGTGTCTTTCCGGTATTCTTTCCGTTCCATATCCGCGAGCGGGGCGCGGTCGAAATACAGCTCAATGCAGTCGCCGTTCCAGAATTCCGGAGGAGAATATCTGCCGCGTTTCACGTCGCGCACCTGAATGTTCAGCCGGAACATTTTACTGTCTCCGGAAGCCTGAAAGGATGCGGAAAACGGATCGTCGTTCTCCGCTTTTCCGGTAGTGACCTGCGTAATTTGCGCGGTTTCTCCGGAGCGCAGGAAACGTTGAGCTTCCACGGGAACGGAAACGGTCCGTGTGACTTTTCCGTCGTAGATCATCAGTTTGACCGTTCCGCCGGGCAGGACGGAGCCTTTCGTTTCGACCGGGATCAGCAGAACGGCGGTTTTTCCCGCCGGAAGCCGCAGGGAGGCGGAGCCCGGTTTTGCCGCTTTTGCCGAGGGCGCGGAGAGCAGCCGTACTTTCAGTTCCTGTGCTTCCAGCGTGCTGCGGAATTCCAGCGCAAGGACCGGCTTTCCCTGTTCCGCGAACCAGCGGGCACGGGTGATTTCATATCCGTTTTCCGGTACGATCCTGCTTTCATTCAGCATTTTCCGCAAGGCGTCGAGCCCCTGCCTGCCGCGGATATACATCGGGGTGTTGGTCAGCGGCATGGCGGGAACCGCTTTTACCGGGTTGCCGAATACGTCGAACAGGTCTACAGTTTGAGGATTGGAGAACGTGATTGAGAATTTCCGGTTCGGCGTGTAATTCCAGACCGCCGCCATCGGCTGCTTTCCGGGGATTGTGTACAGATATGCCGTGGTTCCGAGCGGCGTATTGAGTTTGCCTGCGGGAACCGCGCGTTCCATCAGACGGGCGAACGCATTGGCGGCAACGTAAATATCGGTGGGAATCAGGCGCCTCTGAACGCGTTCCCTGATATAGCCGTAACCGGGATTGCGGTCGCCCCGGTAGCTTGTTTCACAGGGCAGAAGCGTTTCCTGTTTCACTCCTTCCCCGAGGTCGAGCAGAACGCGGCGGATGAAACTTTGCGCGGAAACGATTCCATTGGTTACGGCGTCTGCATTGTGCCGCTGCACCGTGTAATAAAGTTCCGTGTTCCAGAGCGGCAGACCTTTGCGGTATTTGGCGATGATCCGCTTGATGTCCCGGACTGCCTCGTGTGCGGGATAAGGCGAATGTTCCTCGCGGGAAGAGTAGGGGTGAAAGGAAACGATGTCTGTGTACTGATAGCCGCCGAGTTTGCCGAACCGCTCCAGAAAATCTCCCATCTGCCCGCCGAGGTCGCCGGTGACGTTCGGGGCGATGACGCGGATCGCCGGGTCAATTTTCCGGCACTCTTCAAATGCGATCTTTGCAAGTTTGACATAATCCTCCGGCGAGGTCGTCAGGTTGGCTTCATTCAGGATTTCCCAGTACCGGATACGGCCTTTGAAATGGGAAACCGTCGCGCGGACATAGTTCCGCCAGTCGTCAAGATTCGGCATGATCGCCGGTTTGCCGTGCATTTTAAAGGTGGAGCTCAGCGTGCCGCGCCGCTGTGCCCATTCCGGCAGATAACGTTCCAGCAGAACGTTGCCGAGAACACCGAGCAGAACATTGCCGTACCCGAGCCGCTGATTCACAAAACGGTCGGCGAGGCGGAAATCGAATTTCCCCTGTTCCGGCTCCACGGTCGCCCACTCGAAAATCCGGTATACACCGTTGCCGATCCGGTTGATCCGGTAGCCCTGATTGCGGTTGATCCGGTGATAATCCGCTTCATCCGACTCCAGCAGCTGAAAGAACGCTTTTCCGCCGTTGATGTTCGGACAGCCGAAATGGAATCCCTCTTCGACTCCGAGTACAAAATCGCGGTCCGGGTGAAACGGTTCCGGCGTGTATTTGCCGGAGAACGCATAGAGAAACGGCAGCACCCGTTCCTGTTTGCCGTTGAGCATAAAAACCGCTTCCGTTGAGTATACGCCGTAAGGACGCATCGGAACGGTGAACGTTTTCGACGCTGTTCTGCCTGCCGGAACGGTCAGTTCCGCCGGACGTTCCGTCAGAGCTTTTCCGGTATAGTCGTCACGGTCGCGGAAAAGAAACTTCACGGTTCTGTCGTTCTTTCCGTAATTGATTCCGGTGAGGGTGAAGGTCAGCGGCTGTTCGCCGTCGATATGCAGATGGCGCGGAGCCGTGAGCGTGAATTCCATATCGCTTTTCAGCGAGAACGGCGTTGCCTGTGTGCCGGGTTCCACCTGAAGCGCGTCGAACCAGACGGTCGCATCGCTGTCTTCGCCCCACAGGAAATCAAGAAGGTACGATTTATGACCGTTCGGCGGCAGAAACGTGTAGGTATAGCGTTTCCAATCGGTCGAGAGCGTGACGGTTCGGGACGGATTGAACCAGTCCCGTGCGGCTCTGCCGTTCTTTTCCGCCGGGATGATGGAGATCGGCAGATAGCGGAGTTTGACCGGCTTGGAACTTTTCGCATAGAAACTGAGCGTGTACGGCTTGCCGGGCGTTACGCTGAAGTCCGGTGAACGCAGAACGGCGGGAGTCGCGTCCGGATTGTCGAAACGCAGACTCTGTCTGCCGTGGACCCTGGTGTTTTGATCCGGTACGGGCGGCAGATATTTTACTTCTTCCGGCTGCATCGGGCGCGCGTAGCGCAGTTTTGCATAATCCGCGCCGCCGAGTTCAAAACTGGCGTCGGGAAGGAGGTTTCCCGCCGCGAGCAGTACGGGCAATGCAAGAAAGGGATAAAAAAGATGTTTCATTTCAGCTCCTTGAGTTCTGCTGTTTTGATGTCAAGCCACTGCAGGGGTGCGTTCAGTTCCACTTTGAGTGCCATCATTCCGCGGTAAAGCGTTTCTTCGGGCGCGGTGAAGCGGATCGAATATTCCTGCCATCCGGTTTCGAGACGGATTTTCTTCATGCGGTACCAGTGCTTTTTCCCGCCGGGGACCCAGCCGTCGATGAAGAAAGCCGCCGGGATTGCGGCAGAGGCTTTGAGCCACAGCGAGATCTGATATTCCCTGCCGGGAAGAACAGGGAACGCCACGGATTGGATCGCGGCCTTTTTGCCGTTTTCCGGACGGAAGCGAAGAGCTTTTCCGCCGTCGATATGGTCTTCCGCTCCGGTATATTCAAATTTGTAATTCGTATTCCGGGTGTTCCATTGCGGTCCCCAAAATGGAGTGAAACGGCTGTCGGGTTCCTGCTTGAATACTGCGGACGGATGAAATGCGGTCAGCCGGATGTTGCGGACCATGACGGCGGCAGGCGATTTGCTTTCCGCAAAAATGTTGATCCGCGCGGGACCGTCCTCCGGCTGATAGAGAAAACCGTTCATCGTGCGCGGGGAACCATTCGGGGCGAAATCACTGAACTGCCGTCCGTATTCTTTCCGGTTCTGCGGAAACAGGCTGAGTGTGATCCGTGTTCCGGCGGGTGTGTTGTGCTCGAGAGAGAGCAGATAGTACCCTTTTTTCAGCGGAAGCTGCTGCGTGACTGCGCTCCATTTACCCGGAGTGACGTTGATTTGCACTCCGTTGTTCTTGACTTCCGCGCAGGAGCGTCCGAACTGATGCGGATTTTCCGGCAGAAGATTCTGCGCGGAAATCGGGAGAGCGAGGGCGAGAAGGAGGGGTGTCGTTTTCATAAAACAGCCTTTCTTATTTTTATTTTGCAAGATTCAGATCGAATGACCACCCGCCGGCGCCCCTGATGGTTACCCAGCTGAGCCGCATGGAGCTGCTGCGGGATGTGACGTTTCCGCTTGTTTGCAGAAAATTGGTCCTTCCGTTATGAGTAAACAGGTCTTTCCGGAGGATTTCTGGAGCGATAGTATCCGAACCGCAGTTGAATTTCGTCTGCATGATAGGATCGTAGCATGCGATCGCATTTCTCCAGGAGACATACTCCGGTGTCATGCTTGCCATCAGTGCGACACCGCTGGAAAGTGCCGTGATCCGGGAACCTTTCACCTGTTCTCCGCCGCTCTCATTCTGCGCTATGACATACCAGCTGAATCCGGGGGTATTATTAGGAACAGAACCTAAAAGAGTCTGATAGGAGGAATAGTACTTGGTGTTCGCATTGACCGGAGGGACAATATCATGGGTCGGGCAGAAGAGTACGCCTTTCTGTGCCGTTTCGTATTCCGCAATGCCGAGATAACGGTGGAAATAATCCCGGAAATATTGATTGCTGGCGTTCCAGACCGGCGGCAGCATATCGTCGGAGTCGCCGACATAATTCGCGATGGCGGTGCCGATCTGTTTCATGTTGCCCATGCACAGGGCTTCCCGCGCTTTGTTTCTTGCCGAGTTCAGCGCCGGAAGAAGCATGCCGGCAAGGATTGCGATAATCGCAATTACTATGAGGAGTTCTATGAGGGTGAATTTGTTTCTCTCCGGTCTTTCCATAATTGTGTTCCTTTCTCGTTTTCAGTTTTTCCGACTCTTTGTCGCTGTTTTTAATTATAGCAAATTTTCCATGAAAAAACAAGAGGGAAAGGTGTTTTTTTGAGAAACATTTATGATACAGCTTGAAACATTTGAAACAACGGTTATTGTATACGGAGAAAAACACAGGGAGAACGGAGATGAAGGCAACGGTCCGGACGATTGCAAAAGAGGCGGGAGTTTCCCCGGCAACGGTGTCGCGTGTATTCAGCGGAGCGGCGAAAGTGTCGCCGCAGGTTCGGCAGCGCGTATTGAACGCGGCGGCGCAGGCGGGATACGATTCCGGGGAGAAAAAGAATGTGGCGGTGATCATACCGGAAAACAGCGGGCTTTCCGGATACGGGGGGATGATTCTGGAATCCCTGTTCCTTGAGCTGAACAGTCACGGTTTCCGGGCGCTGGCGATCACTGCGGACGATATTGCGCTTCTGGATGAAACGGTTGTTGCCGGTGCGATTTCCGTGATCTACCGGCATGGACTGGAGAAGATGTGGAACAAGAAGCGCGCGGTTCCGTTGATCTGCATCAACAGCTATGGTTATCCGATCGACGGCGTTTACGAGGTGAGTTCCAATGATGGACAGGGAATCACTGCCGCGATGAATTTGCTGTATGAGAAAGGACACCGCCGGATCGGGATGATGACGAATATTTTTGATATGTCGAATTCCCGCAATTCAGCGATCCGCGCCCGCACGTTTGACTCTTTTATCAAAAGCCATTCCGACTGTTCCGGCATTTTCCGCAACTGCATGTTGTCAGCCGGCTTTCTGGATACGGTTATGGAATTTGTCCGCTTCGGGGTGACGGCGATCATTGCCGCCGGGGAGAGTCTGGCGGCTCCGGTCAATCATATTCTGAGTACCTGCGGGATCCGCGTGCCGGAGGATATTTCTCTGATCGGGTTTGAATCCCGGCATGTCTCCGAGTATCTCCATCCGCCGGTAACGTGTCTGGAACAGCGCATGGGACGGCTGGCGGAGCTGGCCGTGGAGCTGCTGGCGAAACAGCTCCGCGGCGAACACAATCTGAAAAACGAACGTGTCGATTACAATCTGTTCATTCGCGACAGTGTGGGTGCTCCTCCGCTTATTCCAGTTTCAGAACGGTTATATTCCGGCTCCGGCTGCTGAGCTTGACGGTCCGGCGGAACGTTCCGGAGTCCGTGGAAATCTCCGCCTCGTAATCGCCGTAGAATCCATGGAACAGATTCATTGCGCCGTCGCGGTAATCCAGTTCGGTTTCGGTGTGCCATTCCTGCCTGATGAGCCGTTCCAGAGTTTTGAACGCGGGTTTCGGTGAAAAGTCGTAGTTGACGAGTCCGGCGCGGAGGCTGTTTTCGCCCTGTTCGCTGCCGAGCGGCGCATAAGCCGCCGTTCCGTCAACAAGATTCCACCAGGTGATCGCGTCGACTGCCGGATGACTGAACCACAGACGGTACAGTTTTTCCGTAACGAGTTCCTGAAATGCGTCGCCGTCGCCGAGATCCCGGCGGCTGATAATGCTGACTTCGGAAAAGTTGACGGGGATTCCGAGCTTGCCGTAAAGATCGAGACAGGCAAACAGGATGCGCGGGTTCATGAAACTGTTGTGCTCGCCGTGCAGCAGACTGTCGAACATGTGATATTGCAGACCGAGTCCGCCGACGCGGCAGCCGTGGTCCAGAAGCGAGCGGACCAGCAGATAAACGGGCGAATAGTCGCCGTGAAGATTCCACCAGCGGCGGTCGTCGTTGTACAACAGGGTCGAGGTCGGAAAATGACGGTCGGCGAGACGGAACGCTTCGTGGACGTGATTGTCCGGATACGCGGGCGTCAGTTTCCGGAACTGCGGTGCGCGCGATTGCGCTTCGTTCACACAGTCCCAGAGGAAAATCTTGTCACCGTACCGCTCCGCGATCTCCGCAAACCGGCGGTCGAGGCGCCGCATCAGTTCCGGCGTTGTTTCGGGAAGCCATGCCGGAGCGAAATTGTGCCAACAGAGCGGGTGCCCTTTCGGCGTGATGCCGTTGCGGCGACAGAAATCAAGGACGTCGTCGGTTGGCGGACGACGGTAGATCGGAACGCTTCCGGATTCAAAACGCAGTTTGCCGTCTTCCGGTTCCAGATCGGACCAGTAGAACGGAATGACCGCTTCGTTGAACAGGGAAGCGAACGTTTCTTCGTATTGGCGGTTCTGCTCCTCTTCCGGGAACTGGCCGAGCATGAACGCATTGCAGCCGAACAGGAATTCATGCGTTTTCTGTTTCAGTCGGATTCGCGCATTTCCGACCGGTTTTCCGTCCGGAGTTTCCAGATGGAGCTGTCCGAATCCCTTGCGGTACATTTCGGTTCCCTGTCTGATACGGAATTCCACTTCCGCATCTTCCCGGAGCAGGTGTTTTGTGAGTGCGCTTGCGAGTTCGTTCATGTCGTCATTCCTTATTTGATGAGTTGTTCTGCAACGCGGTCCAGCATCCGGTGCAGAGTGTCGATACGGTCCTGTGTGGCGCGTATTGCGGGGATGTAGCCGCCGAGAGCGCCGAGAAACGTTTCTTTCCCGGAAAACACGGGGCGCGCCGCCGCGTAAAATCCGCTCTCTTTTTCCGCTTTGATGCAGAGATTCCGCTGCCGGATCTCCGCCAGCGCGCGATCAAGTCCTTTTTCAGAAAGTTCCGGCCACGCTTTGTGATTGACGGGATTTGCGGCAAGGAACATCGCCCGTTCGTATTCCGGCGCAAACGCCAGCAGAACGCGGGTCGTGACACGGGAATAGTTGAACCGGCGTTCATTTTCGATCAGCGCCGGATTGACCGAGATCACGGAGTTGCCGGAAACGGAGGCTATGATCATGCGTTCCCCGTTGAACAGCGTGGTGAGGATGAACGATTCTCCGGTCTGTTCCGCCGCGTCCCGGAGCAGGCGGACCGCCATCGGCCGGATCTGTCCGGCGAATGCCCCCGCTTTGGAAAGCATGGCGCATTTTTCGCCGGCGGCATAGATACCGCGTGCGCTCCGCCGGATATAGCCGCAGAATTCGAGCGTCTGCATCATATTCCGAGCCGTGGTTTTCCGCATTCCGAACCGTTCGGCGATTTCCGCCAGCCCCGTTCCTTCCGAGATCATGGAACATTCCAGAACGTATTCCAGAATCGCGAACGCGTTGGCAACGGATTGTATGGACGGTTTATTCATTATAAAAATATCCTATTCATTATTATTGAATATTCCGTTATTAATATAAATCTGTTTTTCCGGTTGTCAAGAATTTTTTTCAAAAAAAGAGCGTTCCGGGGGCTTGACAAAACGGTGATCTTGTTTTATAATATAACCATTATACACCTTTATACATAATTTTGGAGGTTTTTGTTTTGGGAGAAGGATTGACCAAACAGGAGCGGATTTTTCAGACACTGGTGCTGGAAATCGAAAAAGGGATCTGGCCTGTGGATTCACTGCTTCCTTCGGGTGCCAGGCTGGCGGAACGTTTTGATGTGGCTCCGCTGACGGTACGCAGGGTTCTTCTGGAATTGCAGAATCAGCATTATATCCGGACCGTGAACGGGGTCGGGAGTTTCGTCCTGTCGCGTCCGCAGGAGGACGAACCGAAAATTCTGGTGGTGACTACGCCGACTTTTACACAGGAAAGCTGTTTGCTGTATATCATTTCCGGAATCATGGAAAGCTGTCAGGAACGGAAAGTGAAGGTCGATTTTCTGCTGGAGAGTTTTCTGCGCGGCGACGACCGGATCGCTTTTGCCCGGAATTTGCGCAGAAAAAATTATCTGGGGGTGATTTTCACCCGCTGTCTTTTTGTCGGGGATGAACCGGAATTTGCGGCGCTCCGGGAACTGAATATTCCGGTTTTGCTGCCTCATGCGACACCGGAAGACAGGAAAATGACCGGTTTCGCCACATTGTTTACAGATGAAGCCGCCGCATGGGAAGATGCTTTAGTTTATTTACGGGAGCTGGGACACCGGCGGATCGCACAGCTGATGCGTCCACTGCATACCGGCAGATTCCGGTCGCGGACCTGGGTGCAGCATCAGAATCTGCTGAAAAAACTGGGACTGGATGCTTCTCCGGATCTGTTTTGCATCCTGAACGATTACAATTCTCCGGATTTTGTTCCGCTGCTGACCGGATTGCTTCAGAAGCCGGAACGGCCTACGGCGATACTGGGCTTTTCGGACTTCTTTGCGCTTCGTGCCTGTGATGAATTGGCACGTCTGCGGATCGGGGTTCCGGACGAGCTGTCGGTGATGGGATTTTGCGGTTACCCAGGAGGCGAGTCCAGAGCGTGTCCGCTGTCCACAATGGATTTCATGTACGGCAGAATCGGGGATCAGGCTGTGCGGACTCTGCTCCATGCTTCGGAATGGTTCGGCGGCGGAAAAAAGGTGCCGCTGCTGAAAACTCCATACCGGCTGGTCGAACGGAGTACAACGGGTTTATGCCACGGAACGTGACTGCATGAAATGCTGATCGCAGAAACGAATTCGTATAAGAAACGAAACATATGCAAAAGGAGATATGAATTATGAAACGAAACTCATTCAAGGGCAGGCGGAGGCGAAAGAATGATCTTCCTCTGAAATTCCAGACTTACTTTTCCATGATAGAGCTTTTACTAGTTATTTCAATTATTGCAATATTGGCGTCTCTTCTGCTTCCCGTTCTGAACCGCGCCCGCGATTCCGCTCAGCAGTCCGCCTGCCGTTCCAACCTGAAACAGCTCGGCGCGGCGCTGGCCGGCTATACGGTTGATTCCGACGACTATTTTCATTTTTCCAAAACAGAGAGGAACAGTTCCTATCTGTACAAGACCTGGACGATGCTGTATGTTCAGAATGCCTATACTTCGGCAAAGCTGTTTCTGTGCGGAAGCCGCATCCCGGACAGTGAAACAAAGAGAAATTACAGGACGCGTTTAAAGACTTTCACCGCGACGACGGACAAGGGGTGGCCATGGCATTTTCCTGATTACGGTTACAATCATCTGCTGGGGAGCGATCATGCCGGAGTGCGCTGTTCACAAGGGCATACGGGGGTGCTGGATGCAGGGGTGAGAGTTGGACAGGTCCGGCGTCCATCGGGGATTCTGGCATTCGGAGAGTCACGCGAGGCGTTGACAGATGCAGCCCTTGCCAATCCTGCCGGTTATTTTATCGTTCATTCGAGATACAGTTTGAATACAAAATGCCATCATGGCTACACTTCCGGCAATCTGTTTCCCGTTCATGGCGTGATCTGCAATACGGTTTTCGTCGACGGACATACCGCTGCGTACCGGGCGCAGATTCCAGGTATTGAGGGAGGACGTTCCCTGTATGAGCAGCAGAGACTCGGCAACTGGTATATGGGAAAAACGGAAAACAACAGTTTTTATCCGTTGGAATAACAATAGATTTCATTCCGTAAGATAACCATTTGAAAGGAGAATTGTATGAGAAAAAAAAGATGGGGGCACCTCTTTGTCCTATTTGGATTTCTGAGCGTGCTCACGGCGGCGGAGAAAGAGTTTGATACCGGGGATGCGGTCCGTGGATCGGCGCCTGGAAATCTTTTTCTGGAATCGGAAAAATTGCTGTTTTCGCTTCGTCTTCCGCCAGGGGAAACACTGTATACCGTGACCGACGTTTACGGAAAAGTTCATGCATCCGGGACTTGGATCGGCGCGGATACCGCCGAGCTGCCGCGTCTGCCGCGCGGGTTGTATGAGATTGTCCTGAACAATAAAAATGCGGTCTTTACCCGGAACGTCACGTTTTCCGTTCTGCCGCCGCCGGCAAAAGTCGAGGATACGGTGCAGATATTCGGGTTCGATTCGGCGATCGACTGCTCCGACGGGGCGGACAGCGGGAGCGCTGAACTCCGTATCCGTCCCTCGCGGGAATGTCTGCTTGCCGCCGCCGTCCGCACGGGAATGCGCACGGTCCGGGTGCGGACGGGATGGCGTCAGTTGGTGAAAGACCGGTATGATGTGCTGCATCTGAAAAGCAAGCGGGCGATTGCCGAATTGATGAAATCATACGGCATTGATTCCGCGGGCTGTATTGAAGGACCTAAAAACGATCCCTGGCGGAGAAGCGGAACGAAAATACCGCGCCGCGCTCAGATGAATGATAAATTCACGTCTCCGGATGATCTGTTTGATGCTTACCGGTACTGTAAAACGCTTGCCGCGACGATCGGCGGTGACGCTCTCCGTTATTGTGAATACCTCAACGAGCCTGATCTCAAGGGAGATCCGACGTGGGAAGTCGCCGCTCATTTCAAAGCCGCAGCACTGGGATTCCGGGCGGGCGACCCGAAGATGCGTATTATGACGCCGAGTTTCTGTCAGGAGGATCCCGTGATGCTGGACATCTTTCTCGGCAGCGATACCCGGTATTATTTTGATGTGTTCAATATGCACTGTTACTGGGATTTGCTGGCGCACGGACGCTATTTCGGTACATTCCGCGATGCCATGCGCCGTGCCGGATGCGGCGACCGTGCAATCTTCGTATCCGAAAACGGCGACGGCATGACTGCGATGAAGAAGAATCCGCGTTTTTCCGTCCGCGCGAAAAAATACCGCGAACTCTCACGGAAACAGGAGTTCGCACAGGCGGAATGGCTTGCCAAAACCAGCCTTTCCATGCAGCGGCTTGGAATCTCCGTCAATATGATTTTCTATCTGACAACCCGTTTCGAGGGGGAGGCTCTGGACTGGGGACACTTCCGGACCGACCATTCGGCGCGTCCGTCGTTGACGGTGCAGGCGAATCTCGCTCATCATCTCATGCCGTGCCGGTATCTGGGCGTGTATAATCCGGCTCCCGGATTGCGGGGGATGCTTTATGCCCGTCTGGACGGGCTTCAGACTCTGCTGTTTTGGTCGGAGAATGATTTTGACAAGAAGGGAAAGGTAAGCCACTATGTCATTCCTGCTCCGAAGAAGCTTCGCACGTTTTCCCTGCCGGCACCCGATGGGGACTATCCGTTGTATGATATGTATGGATCAACGCGTCCGGCGGTCCGTGTGAGCAATGGTAGAGCGTCCGCGGAGGTGTCTTCCATGCCGACGATCCTGACCGGAGTTTCCGGGTTGTCGCCGCAGGAACCTGCGCCGCCGCGTCCGCGGTTCACTGCCGATACGGATCCGGCGCTTGATATGGGAATTGTTGCCCGGATCATTCCCGGAGACGGTCTGGAACCGGATTCCGCCGGACATTTTGCGGAGCAGACAAAAAAGCGTGCGCAGTGCCGGATTGAACTTTATAATTTCGACGACAAGCCGAAATCCGGAACTCTGACCCTCTCCGGCTGCCGGATCATCAATGCTCCGGGAAAAGTGACTTTGCCGCCGGAATCGGCGGTCATGCTGGCGTTCGAGGTCGAACCGGAACAGAAAGGGGACTTTCAGTCTGTTCTGGAAGTCGGCGGCAAATTCGGCGGCAAGCGCATATCGCGGGCGTTCATGCCTGTCCGGTATGTGTTTGATCCTGCGGCGTTTGATATGATCCCATGTCCGGAACTGCTGGTGCCGGAACGCTGGCGTCCGATCTCGTCCAGTCCGATGCGGATCTTTTCGCCGGAACCGGGTGTGATCGCATTCCGGGTTGATAAATTTCTCAACAACAATCGCTGGACGGCTCCTTCCACACTGCTGAAACCGGGTGAGTTCAACCTGGCGGATACCATCGGCATTGCGTTTGAGACGAGGACGCTGGGAAAGGTCGTGTCGCCGAATCGCAACGTGGCGCTGCTTCGTCAAAAGGTGAAAGAACAGGGGAATGCCCGTACTTCCCTCTATCGAATTCCGCAAAACCAGGAATGGCACGAGTGCCGGGTTTTCTGGAATGCGGACCGGAAATGGCTTGAAAAGACCACGCAGATTCGGTTCGGTGGCAGTTCCAGCAAAAGCGAGTGGGTCGAATTCCAATATCGGAATATCCGTTTCCTCAAATTGAAAGGAAAATAAAGAATGCGGAAAATCGTTCAAATACTTGTCGGCATTGTCGTTCTTCTGACGGCTGTCGCGGAATCGGCGGAACCTGCGGACTGTTCTTTGCGTGACGGACTGCCGTTTTTTGTGGAAAAGCTCCGTAACGGAAAACCGGTGACGGTTGTCTATTTCGGCGGCAGTATAACATATGACCGGCGTGGTTGGCGCGTGCTTGTTTCCGACTGGTTGAACCGTAAACATCCGAATGTGAAATTCCGTCATGTCAATGCCGCTGTCGGCGGGACTGGATCGGATGTCGGATTTTTCCGGCTGGAAAAAGACGTTCTGGCGCACAGTCCGGATCTGGTCTTTGTGGAGTTTGCGGTAAATGACCGCAACAAAGCGGCTCTCTATACACAGCGCTGCATGGAGGGGATCGTCCGGAAGATCCGGAGTCGTCTGCCGAATTGTGATATCTGTTTTGTCTATACTGCCACGGCGCAGGATTTGAAGAATTTTGCCGGCGGAACCTGGATGAGATCCGTTGAAGCGATGGAAAAGGTTGCGGAACATTACCGTCTGCCGAGTGTGTTCCTGGCTGCCGATGCGCTGCGGCTGTACAAAAAGGGAAAATTGCGGCTTCAAACGGATTCCCGGCTGGAATTGCGTCGGGGCGATGGAAAACGGTTAGGTCTGAATCTGATGGAGACCAACGGGGCTGAATTCGGCATTGCCCTGCCGGTGCGGGTTGACAGGGAAGGGTGTATGGTTTTCAGCCGGGACGGCGTGCATCCTCTTTTTGATACGGGACATCAGCTGTATTTCAACGTTCTCCGTCGTGCGCTGTCAGCGCTTCCGCCGCAATCTTCCGCTCCCCGGTCTCTTCCGGAACCGCTGGATGAGGACAACCTTGCAGCAATGAAAACAGTGCTTCCCGATCCGCGGAATATTACCGGTGGCATTGCGGAAAAACTGTCGGAACGTTCCGTTCCCGGACGCATTTATCAGAATGAAATATGGAAACTGCCGGCAGGAAGCGAAATGCTGCTGGAGTTCAACGGCTCCATGCTGCTGTTGAATACTCTGCGCGGTCCTGATTGCGGTTGGGTGGAGTTTTCTGTGGATGGCGGCAAGCCTGTGCGCGTTCTCAACTTCACACCGATTTCCTCCGGTTATACTCCGTCGAATATCATGCTCCCGGCGGGAACTGCCGGACGTCATCAGCTGAGACTCCGGGTATTGAATGAGAGTGTAAACAAGAAAAAGATTCTTCGTCCCAACCTCCGATCCAGCATGGACAAGACTCCGGAACGGTTCCGGGAAACAAATTTTTATCTGCGTTTTATTCTAGTCCGCTGAAAAACACTCCGCCGGATGATCCTGTCCGGCGGAGCGTTTTCCTGTTTTCCGCTTGTCAAGAATTTTTTCAAAAAAAGAGCGTTCCGGGGGCTTGACAAAACGGTGATCCGGCAAATTTGGCACACACAAGCAGTGTTTTAATTAATTCGCTGTTTTGTCGTTTCTCATTTGAATTTTTCATCGTTGAGCAATATTGTACTTCCTGATTGAAAGCTGCAAATCATTTGGTTTCTGATTAATGGAAAGCAACACAGGGAGATTCCGTTTTATGACTGATATCAGAAATACACCGCCGCCGTTTCCGCAGGGCGAACCGCGATTCGTTGAAGCATTGCGCAGAAAACCGGAGTTCCGTCCGTACTGGAACCGGAACCTGGAACCTCGGAAAGACGAGGCGGATTTCCGCAAAGGGCTTGATTTCCGCGCGGAATTTCCCGATCCGGAAGAACTGCTCGTCACCGCAACGGAGGAAATGCTCCGTTTTCTTCGGGAAGCCGATATTTTCGTTCCCGGTGCAACGTCGATCATTACACGCAAAGCCGGGAATCTCGAAGGGGAAAGTTTCCGCATCGTCGTCGAACGGGATCAAATCACTATTGAAGCCGGTGATACCGAAGGAATCCGCCGCGGAGTTTACTACTTGGAGGATCTTCTCGCTGGAAGCCGCGCCCCTTTTCTGAAACTTGGAGAAACCCGTCGTGATCCGTGGCTGAAAAACCGCATTTCCCGCTGTTTCTTCGGTCCGATCAAACGCCCGCCGTTCAACCGCGACGAACTGATGGATGAAATCGACTATTATCCGGAAGAGTACCTGAACCGTCTTGCCAGGGAAGGGGTCAACGGCTTGTGGCTGACGATTGTTTTCCGGGAAATCTGCACGACATCTTTTTATCCCCGCAACCCGGATGCGGAAAGGCGTCTCGAAAAACTTCGCCGCTCCGTCAGGAAATGCCGACGCTACGGAATTAAAATATGGGTTTTCTGCATTGAGCCTGCCTGCTGGGGGGCAGCCAATCCCTGTCCGGAAGGGCATCCGGAACTCAAAGGGCCTCCTTCCTATGTCGGGCCGAGTTTCTGCCCGGATTCGGACGCGGCAAAACAATATTTATACGAATGCACAAACAGTCTTTTTGCCGCGGTTCCGGATCTCGGCGGGCTCATCACAATCTCTCACGGGGAGCGTCCGACCTCCTGTTTGAGCACGCTTTCGGTTTATGGTCACAAGAAAAATCCATGCGAAGGCAAGTGTGATCTTTCCATCGGGGAAATCCTGAGCAGGGTTCTGCTTCCCATGGCGGACGGTATGCATGCGGCAAATCCGAACGCCGAACTCATCAGCTGGCTTTACATGCCTTACCGCGATCAGCTCTCCGGCTGGATTTATGAAATGCCCGAACGGCTTACAAAGGACGTAATTCTCGCTTTCAATTTTGAATCGGGATGCAACAAGGAACAGCTTGGTAAAGTGCGGAGCGGCGGTGATTACTGGCTCTCATGCGTCGGACCGAGCGATCGTTTCGGACGCATGGCGGCGGCAGCGCGCGGCAGGTGCGAAATGGCGGCAAAACTGCAGGTCTGCTGTTCCCACGAAGTCGCCACGATCCCGTTCCTTCCCGTTCCCGGACTCATTTACCGGAAATACAGAGAAATGAAAAAACTCGGCGTCAGGCACGTCATTCAATGCTGGTATTTCGGAAACTATCCCGGACTCATGAACAAGGCGGCGGGACTTCTCGCGTTTGAAGATTTCACGCGCCCGGAAAAGGAATTTCTTGAAGAACTCGCATTCAGCGAATGGGGTGCACATGCGGAGGACATGGCTGAAATATGGAACGACTTCGCGGAGGCTTACTCCAATTATCCGCTTGATATCCAGTTCCAGTATTACGGACCGATGCACGACGGTCCGGTCTGGCCCCTGCATTTGAAACAGGTTATGAAACAGCTTCCCCGGACATGGAAGCCGGACTATGCTCCCGCAGGCGATGCCGTCGGTGAATGCATGTTCAACCATGAACTTCCGGAGACCATGCTTCTTACGCGGAAAATTGCGGACGGCTGGCACAAAGGCATGGAAAAACTCAATACATTCGTCCGTGAATATCTGGATCGTTCCGAACGGATGCTTGACGCTTCGCTGTATGAGGCGCTTGACATTCAGTTCCGTTCCGGAGCCAATATTCTCGAATTTTTCACGCTCAGAAACCGTCTGATGGATTCGCCCCCGGATGCGGAAAAACTTCTGGACCGGCTGGAAGCCATCGTGAAAGAGGAGATCGAAAACAGCCTCCGTCTGGCGGAGCTCTGCGAGGCGGATTCCCGTCTCGGCTATCATTCCGAGGCGGAAGTCTATAAATATTTTCCGGAAAAACTGCGCTGGCGCGTTGCGGTTCTGCAGGATATTCTTGCGGAAGATTTTGCCGGATGCCGGATCAAACTCCGGGAAGGAGCTCCGGCAGGGGACTTCCTGCGGAAGCAGGAGAAAATTCATACGGCAGGTTCCGTTTACCATGCCGGCAATATCTCATGGAGTATGACGGCGGATATTGAAAATGTCGTATTTGATATTGAATGCCGCCGTAATGACAGCCGCGGAGAAAATGGAAAGATTTCCTTGTTTCTCATGGATCGCAAAGGGGAACGTACTCCCTGGCGTATTTGCATTGATAATAATGACACCGTGTTTGGTTCCTGGGACGCGGTGCATGTCGAATCGAAAGAGGAGAACGGCTGCAGAAAAATCGCAGCGGTGTTCCCGCGTGCAATGATCGGCAACAATGAATTCTATTTCGGAATTGAGCATTGCTGGAACGATGCGCAGGGAGTTCATTCGGAACATTATCCGGCGGGAAATTATCCGGATGAACAGCGTCTGAATCTCGGAACGTTCTCCCCGGACCGGATGGTTCTGGTCCGGATTTAAAAATCGTGATGCTGTCCGCGGCTTGTCTGATGAGCCCGGACAGCATCATGACTGAACCTGTTTTCTGTTTCCGTTATCCCAGCAGGGCTTTGGCCTTGTCAGGTGAAAAATTGACCCATTGACCGTTGTTGTCCAGAATATCAATGGAAGTCACTTCCGCTTTGGAGAACTGCCTGCGGAGTGTTGTTTCCGAAGATGTTCCCATGAAAGAAACATCGTGTCCCATCACGGCCCGGACCAGCGGATCACTGGAATGAATCCTGACGCGGAGCCCCTGTGCTCCGCTTTTCCCCGTAAAAACCTGCAGATTATTCTGCTGGATGAAGTTCTGGTTGAACACTCCGCCGACAACCGTGTCGAGGTCTTCCTTGCCGAGTTCCTGAATCTTGTCATTGAATTCTTTCATTTTGCATTCCTTTCAGTTAATTGTTACACCTTGTAAACGCAGTATACGGTGAAAGGTTACAGGGGAAAAGTTTTTTTTAACGGGAAACGACAGAGGATGATCAAGACAACCAACTTGCCGCTCAAGGAGCTTTGAACCCGGTTTTCCGGTCATCGCTGCCCAAGTTATCCCTGAATTCTTATTTCCTGTTTTTTCCCGTGAAAGGATCAAACAATTCCGGCTGTGCTGGCTTGGTCCGCTGAATTTTTCCTTGTGACGCCCGCATAATATATATTGTATATATCTCTAAGGAGTGCTCCGCGTCAGATGGTAAGCCATGACGCCGCCGGGAAAAAGGTCGGTCGCGATGCGGAAACGGAGTGTTCCGTTCCGGAAAGAGGTTTTGACGTCGCCGAGCTCCGCTCCGTTGCAGGAGAGTGCGCGCACCCGGAACGGATGTCCGCCGGTTTTCAGCGCGATTTCCGCACTGCCGCGCCGGACAAGACGGGGGAGGCTGCCCGCTTTTCGCATGATCCTCCGGGACGCGTCGTCGAACCGGGTTCCGCTGTTTTCTGTGTTGGTCAGCTGCAGAAGCAGAATCGAGGCACTGTCCGCAAGAGGTTTGTTGTCCAGCGAGATCGCGGCAACCGTCTGAAAACAGCTTGCATTTTGAACATGCAGGATTTTTCCGTTCAATGCTCCTCCGGGAAGTGTCAGCGATTCCGTTTTCGGGGAGACCGCGGCGAATGTGCCGTTTTCGGCGGAAAGGCGCAGTTCTCCGGTGTCGCTGACGATCGTTCCTGTCCGGCGGATGGACGGCGAGGGTTCCGGATAATCCGGAACTGCTGTCCCGCGGACGTAACTGCCGATCTGGGAAACGAGTCCGGCCTCCTGAGATGCGGCGGAAAATTCCGCATTGCTTCCCGCCTCGTCCGGGGAAACGCCGAATGCGTATTGGTTCCGTGCCGGGGCGATGTCTCCGCGCAGGAACAGCGCAGCCGCGAGACGGTCGGAGAGCAGCGCCAACGGATCGTTGACGGCATCGAACGTGCGGATCCGGAACGGTGCTGTCATATAGGCGCGTTCGTGACTCCAGGCGAACCGGAACAGCCCGTCCCAGTTCTGAAGAGCGGCATACGAGTACATCAGCGGAACGCTTTCCGCGCGGAAGATGTTCGGATAGGTGAAGTTGTATTCGGTCACAATGAACGGTTTTCCCCAAAGACGCGTCGCCATCATCCGGCGGGGGACGATTGCATTAAGCCGGATGGAAGAGCCTTGCGAGTGACGGATCGGATATTGCCATGCTTTCTCCGGGAACTTCGGATGATCGAAATATTCGTGATTGTCCACGAGGTCCAAATGATTGCGCACCAGAGTCATGTTGCGCTTGTTGCGGTAATTGAGATCGGTCAGAAGCGGCTTGAGTTTCAGGTCTTCTTTCAGAAAACGCATTTGTTCGCGGATTGTCCGGAGTTGGAGATCGTTCAGAAAACGGCGGTAGTGGCAGTCCGGTGATTCGCCCGTCTTGGCGGGATTCTCCGTGCTCCAGACGTGATAACGGCGGCGGTAGAGCGGATTGTCAAACGTCAGTTCGTTTTCGTTTACGAGATTGAGACAGAAGAGCGCCGGGTCTTGTCCCCATGCGATCCCTGTATACGGGTTGACATGCGTCATCCAGTTGCGGGCGAACTGTTTCCAGTTTTCCATTGCGCGGGGGCTGACGGCGATCAGTTTTTTCATGGTGTCGTTTTCCGGCGACAGTTCCGGGATGTTGTCGCCTTTGCGGAAACGCCGGTTCGTGTAAAGGTCGGTCGTCATGTAAATGCCGCTCTGCTTCAAGCGGTGGAACAGATAATCGAGTTTGTCCAGATTCTGTTTGTTCAGCTCTGTGGAGACCGGGGAAGCGGGATCGGAAAGCAGAGTGTCATGATGGTGAAAGCGAACCGCATTGTAACCGCAGCGGACAAGTTCCGCGACAAGTTCGTCCGCCTCGTTCCGTTCGAGATAGTTCGAGGAGAAGCAGAGATTGACTCCGTGCAGACGCAGCCGTTTTTCCGGCGCCCGCTCAAAAGTCAGCGTACCGTCTTCCGCCGCCCGGACTGCACCGTATTTTCCCGCCGGAGCGTCCTGCAGAAAGCTGAAATCAAGCGCGCTTCCCGGCAGAGTGGATCGGGGGCATTCGAGCCGGACCCAGTCTTTGCCCGCGCGGATTACATCGGGGCGACTCCGTTTGACCGGAAGCTGAACGGAGCGGTCCGCCAGGGAGACGGCAGCGATCATCCATGCCGCACTGTCGGAAGCCATGCGGAAAGAGAGCGTTTCGGGATCGCCGGATTCAAGCGGAAACGCCGAAATATACAATCCGACTTCTGCCGCCGAGTTTGCGGCGGACCAGAGCACACGCGCGTTATCCACGGAGAACGGCATCCACCAGTTTCCGCAGTCGATACCTGCCCGGACGGGGATCTTCTGCTGTTTCCCGGAGCGGAAACGCACGGTGATTTCGCCGAGCGGCCGACCCGGTTTCGGCGTCCAGGCGGAGGCATGGAGCAGAAGAAGCGTTTTTGCTTTTTCTTCCGGCAGAGTGCGGATCACTGCTTTTGCCGTACCGAATCCGCGTTGTCTGCCTGCCAGCACCAGACAGTTGTTTTTTGCCGTGGCGGGAAGAATGCGGAATGAAAGTGTGCCGAACGACAGGCTGGTCTTGCGGAATGCGCGCAGATCGTTTCCGGCTCCCTGATCGGTCCAGCCGTAACCGTCGCCTTCCTGTTCGTCCCGGAAATTGGAATTGGCGGCAGTGGACAGATCGACTGGAAAGCTGCGTGCTGGGATTAGCGTGAAACGGAGGGAAAGCGTTGCGGAGGAGACGGTTCCTTTTGCCGGACTGCATTCAAAACGGAGAGAAAAATGGTCCTGTCCGAAAGCACGGGAGTCCAGCAGTTGGACGCCGCCGGGCGCGGATGAGGTGATCCGGAGTTCTTTCCCGCCGGGGAGGGGAAGATGGACCCGGCGGACTTTCCGGTGAAACAGCGTTTGTTTGGAGAAACGGTCCGGAAGTGTCAACGGGACTCCGTCAAAGAGGATCCGTTCACATGCGTGGAGTGGGATGTTCAGGTTCCCGAACAGCAGCAGGGATTCCGTCGGTTCCGGGAACGTGATCCGGCAGTCTAGATCAAGACTGCCGCCGTTCCGGTTCCATGCGGCGTCGGCTTTTGCCGGGGAAGTATTTCTGGTGAGACGGATGTTTTTCCATCCGGGGGCGAACCGGTGAAAGCTCCACTGCAGGGGGCCGCAGCTCATGGAGCCGTCCGGCGCAAGAGTGAATTCCTGCGACGGAAGAAGAAAGGGGAAGAGGGCGAGGAGGAGAAGAAAATGTTTCATGATCCTGTTTCTTTTCTGGTGATTATTTCTGTTGATTATTGCGGAGAGGGAACGGAGTTGTTTTTTTCCGCCCAGAAGTAGCCGCCGTTTGCGGAGTTATACTGTTCGGGGAGGGAGAGAAATTTCCGGCTTGCCGCATGACCGTCGGCAAACGCGACGTTCAGTCCCTGCGTTCCCATGTGGCGGAGCGAGTCGCCGGGGGTGGCGGTGCTCTCTACAAGCGCGGAACGCGAGGATGTGTATGGAGCGGCAGACCAGGTCGCACCGCGGTTGATGTCGAAGAATGCCGCTCGTTGTGACGGTGTGCGGATTTTGTGCGCGAGAACTTTCGCAAAACGCGGAGCCCAGTAGTCCGAACTGCTGAAATAAAGAGCGTTTGCACCGTAATTCGAGGACCAGTGTGCGACCAGTGTTCCCTGCGGTTTGGCGGGACATCCGAATATGCCGCGCGCCTTGTAGACTCCGCCGCCGAGCGGCTGAAGATAGGGGTAGGAGCTGTTTGTAAGTTCGGGGTGCTGCATCAGAACGAGCGGTCCGATCCATTTGTTTCTATCGGTTGCGCCGACAACGGGGGAGCCGTGCAGGAACGGCGTTACTCCGTCGTTGGCGTCGTTATAGGAAAGCAGTAGAAACGCCACCTGTTTCTGATTGCTCAGACACTGCATGTCCCGTGCTTTGGAGCGGACCGAGTTGAGAGCGGGTAGAAGCATACCCGCCAGGATGGCGATTATGGCGATTACGATCAGAAGCTCTATAAGGGAAAATTTTTGCTGTTTTTGAAATCCGCTTGTTTTCATGGATGCGACTCCTGTTGTTAAAATGTTTCTGTGAAATATTATAGCATAAACGGAAAATAAAAACAAGAGGAAATTTTGCTCCAAATTTGATTTTTTTGCTCATGATGCTATACTTTAGAAAATGCAAAAAAGGAGAGCTCAGGATGGCGGAAACAATTTACAACCGGCCTTATCTTCCGATGGGGGAACAGCTGCCGCTTCCGTTTTATTTCCGTTCAACCGGTACGGAACTGGTTTGGGCGGACCGGAAAAGTCCGTATAATTCCCAGAAAGGATTCTGTACCGAATTTGTAGAGATCATCTGGGGACTCCGGGGGACCGGAGAGGTCAGTCTGTATGGTCAAAATTATCAAATAAAGCCGAATCATGTCTTTTATTATCTGCCGGGAGAGGACCACGCGGTGAAGGCGGTTACCGGGGAATGGGAGTACCGGTGGGTGGCGTTCGACGGACCGCTCGCCGGAGCCGTGATGCTCTCTTTCCGCTATCCGAGACTTCAGCGTACGGCGGAATATCCGGCGGAATTGTTCGCACGACTGGAAAAATTGACGACTGCGGAGAACGACCCCGTTGTTTCCCGGCGGATCTGCGGAGCGATCATGGATGTGATCGTTGCCGCTGGTATCCCGCCGGAGGAGGACTATTTGTCCGGTCCCGTTGTCCGGCAGTGCCTGACTCTGATCAAGACCAGTCTGTCGGATCCGGCTCTGGACGTGATGATGCTGAGCGAGGAGCTGAATATTCCGCGTTCCACCTTGTCAAAACAGTTCGTTGCGAAAACGGGGCATTCCATCGGCCGTTACATTCGCGATCAGCGCCTGTATCTGGCGCGTCACCTGCTGGTCAGTACGACGCTTCCTATCGGCGAGATTGCGCGCCGGTGCGGTTTTTCGGAACTCTGCACGTTTACGCGTTTCATCAAGCGTTCCACGGGATTTTCTCCGCTTGCCCTGCGGAACTGGGAAGCGGAGCATCAGACCCGATAGAAATTGACATCTTCCGTTTCCCGGAAAATCCGCCGGGAAGCGGAAGAATCAGCCGAGCTTTCTGCCGCAGGTTTTATTGATCAGCATTTGGACAACGGCGTAGAAGACCGGAATCAGCAATGTGCCGAAGATGACGGAGATCAGCATTCCGCCGAACACCGCCGTACCTAGCGAACGCCGGCTGACCGCGCCCGCGCCGGAGGCGATCACCAGCGGCCACGTTCCAAGAATGAACGAGATCGCCGTCATCAGAACCGCACGGAAACGGAGTTTGGCGGCATGTGCGGCGGCATCGGTCACTGTCATGCCTTCCTCATGCTTTTCCTTGGCGAATTCCACAATCAGGATCGCCGTTTTGCAGGCAATGCCGAACAGAAGGACAAAACCGACCTGGGTATAGATGTTGTTCGTGATCGACAGCAGAAGAAGGGAGAGCAACGCACCCGCAAGCGCGATCGGGACGGAAAGCAGAACCGAGACCGGAATCATCCAGCTTTCATACTGCGACACGAGGAACAGGTAAATGAAGATCAGCGCCAATGCGAAAATGATCGCCGTCTGACCTGCGGAAAGACGTTCCTGATACGACATGTCGGTCCACTCGTACGTCATTCCGGTCGGGAGGATCCGGTCGGCAATGCGTTCCATTTCCGCCATTGCTTCGCCGGAGCTCACACCCGGCGCCGGAGAACCGGAAACCGTGGTTGACGAATACATGTTGTAACGGGAAAGATACTGCGGAACAAACCGGGTCCGGACTTCGGTGAACGTTCCCATCGGAACCATTTCGCCGGAATTGCTGCGGACGTAGACCGAGGGGATGTTCGAGGCGTCTTTCCGGTATTCCGGCTGCGCCTGAATTTCCACTTTGAAGTTTTTGCCGTAGAGATTGAAGTCGTTGAGGTAGCGGTATCCGAACAGCCCCTGCAAAGCGGAATTGACCTCGGAGATGGGAACGCCCAGTTTCAGCACTTTTTCGCGGTCGATATCCAGCCAGAGCTGCGGGGTGTTGGCGCGGAACGTGGAGAACACGCCGGAAAGTTTGGGGCTTTTGTTCGCTTCCGTGATCAGACTGTTGAGCACGGTTTGGAGTTTTTCCGCATCGGTTCCCGTTCGGTCCTGAAGAACGAACGAAAACCCGCCCGTCGTTCCGATTCCGGGGATCGGCGGAAGTCCGAACGGGATCACCGAACCCTCCGGGATCTGCGCGAGCCGGGCATATGCTTTGCGGACGATGGAAAACTGATCCTGTCCCTTGCCCTGGCGTTCCGCCCACGGCTTCAGCATGACGACTGCGAATCCGCAGTTGGAGGCCTGAACGCCGGTAATGATGTTGTAGCCGGCGATGGAAAAGATGTCGCGGACTTCCTTATCCCCGCCGAGGAGCTGCCGGACTTTTTCGCCGACTTCGATGGTACGGTCAAGCGAGGCACCGTCCGGGAGCTGAATATTGACGAAAAACGCGCCCTGATCTTCATCCGGTACAAACCCAGTCGGGATCAGTCCGTAGAGCCAGCCGAGGGAGCAGCTCAGGAGCAGATACGCACCGCCGATCAGAACCGCTTTGCGCAGCAGAGAGCGGACGATCGCCATATAGCCGCCGGTCAGTTTGTCGAATGCGCTGTCGAACCAGCGGAAAAGAATGAATTTCCTGCGTTTCCTGTCGATCGGACGCAGCAGCAGGGCGCTCAGCGCCGGACTCAGCGTCAGCGCGTTGATCATGGAAATGAACACGCTGATGGAAATCGTGATTCCGAACTGACGGTACATCACGCCTGTAATGCCGCTCATGAAACAGATCGGAATGAACATTGCCAGCAGAACCGAGGTCGTGGCGATGATCGGCGAAGTCACCTGCTGCATGGATTTGACCGCCGCGTCTTTCGGGGACAATCCCTCTTCCTCCATCAGACGGTTGACGTTTTCAATGACCACGATCGCATCGTCGACCACGATTCCGATTGCGAGGATGAGACCGAACAGGGTGATCAGATTGATTGAGTAGCCGAGTACGGACATTGCGGCGAATGTGCCGACGAGCGAAACCGGAATGGCGATCGTCGGTACGAGCGTGGAACGCCAGTCCTGAAGAAAGATGTAAGTTACGAGCACGACGAGCAGAACCGCGATGATGAGCGTTTCGACCACTTCGTCGATGGAGGCGGAGATAAATTCAGTCGTATCGTACTGGATTCCGTATTCAAGATCCGCAGGAAAGACCGTTTTTTTGAGCGACTCCATTTTTGCTTTGCAGGCTTCGGCGATGGCAAGTCCGTTCGCATCGTTGAGCTGATAAACAGCCAGCATGGCGCCGGGTTTCCCATTGACCTGCGCGGAACTGGCGTAGTTTTCCGCTCCGAGTTCCACGGTCGCGATATTCCGGACTTTGACCTGCGAGCCGTCTTTTTCCGCCCGGATGACGATTTCGCCGAACTCTTCCGGCGTCGCGAGGCGTCCCTGGGTGCTGATCGAAAGACGCATGGGGACTTTCTCTTTCATCGGGGCGTCGCCGACCGCTCCGGCGGAAACCTGCACGTTCTGGGCTTTGATCGCGGCGACGACGTCATCCACAGTCATGTCGAGCGAGGCGAGCTTGTCGGGATCAACCCATACGCGCATGGAGTATTTGAGTTCACCGAACTGGGTGACGTCGCCGACGCCGGGGATTCGTGCGATTTCGTCTTTGATATAGAGCGACATGAAATTGCTCAGGTACAGAGCGTCATGCGTTTCTTTCGGGGAGGTCAGGGAAATAATCAGCAGCATGTTTGCCGATTTTTCCTTGACGATCACGCCCTGCTGCTGAACTTCGGAGGGCAGGGAGGCGCTCGCCCAGTTGACCCGGTTCTGCACGTTGACCGTGTTGGAATCTCCGTCGGTTCCGATGTCGAATGTCGCGTTGATGACCGCCGCGCCGTTGTCGGTGGCTGTGGAACTCATGTAGAGCATCCGTTTGACGCCGTTGAGCTGCGCTTCGATCGGCTGGATGACGGTGTCGCGGACGGTTGCGGCGTCGGCTCCGGGATAGGTCGCCGTGATCTGAATCAGGGACGGCGAGATGTTCGGGTACTGCGCCACCGGGAGCGTTGTGATCGCGATTGAGCCCGCAAGCAGGAACAGAAGCGCGATCACGATGGCGAAACGCGGATGTTCAATAAAAAATTTGCTGATCATTGGACCGTCTCCGCGGATTTCTGCCGCTGCGGCGCGACTTTTCCGCCGGGACGCGTTTTGCTGACGCCTTCCACGATCACTTCCTCCCCTTCCTTGAGTCCCTCGGAAATGTAGAGCGACCCATCCTGTCTGGCGGCCTTGATGTTGCGGCGTTCCACAACGTCATCTTTGCCGACAACGTAGACATAATCGCCGGACATGTCGGTCTGCAGGGCGATCTGCGGGACTGTGACGGTTTTCCGGCTGTTTCCGGTACGGATGCGGACTTTCACATACATGCCTGGAACCAGTTCGTAAGCGGGATTTTCAAAAACGGCACGAAGCTGGAACGTTCCGGTCGTTTCGTTGATCTTGTTGTCGAACGAATCAAGGTAGCCGTTCTGTTTATACTTTTTCCCGTTCTGGAAATAGAGCTCGACGGGAACTTTCCGGATGTCATTCTTTTTGACGTGTTCGGTTTCCATGAGACGGAGCAGGTCCAGTTCGTTCAGCCGGAAGTCCACTTTCACCGGACCGGAACTGAGCAGAGTGGCAAGCCTGCCGCTGGACGGTGAAACAAGATTGCCTTCGCTGTAACGGTTGAAGCTGATCCGCCCCTCAAACGGTGCGTACACTTTGGTGTAGCTGAGATCGAGCTTTGCCTGTTTCAGCTTGGCTTCGGCGGCGAGCACGGCGGCGTCGCTCTGCATTTTCGCGGACTCCGCCGCATCGTAATTGCGGACGGAGACGGCGTTTTTCTCCAGCAGTGTTTTCTGGCGGTTGTAATCGGTCGTGGCGTTTTTCTGATCGGCGCGGGCTTTCAGAAGCTCGGCTTCGGCAGCCGCCACGGCAGCCTCGTAACGGTCCGGTTCGATCTGGTACAGAAGCTGTCCTTTCTTTACCAGTTCCCCGTCCTTGAAGTTGCGTTTTTGCAGAAAACCTTCCACGCGGGCGACGAGGTCGACGGAGTCGGAGGCCTGTACGTTGCTGATGGAAGGGGTGTAGGCTTCATAGGTGGAGGCGACCGCGGGAGTGACGATCACTCCCGGTGCGGGCGCCGCCGGAACGGGTTTTTCTTTGCAGGCGGACGCTGTAAAAAGCACCCCCGCGGCTGCAATCGTGAATAAGGATGCTCTTTTCATTGGCTGTCTCCGTTGTTATCTGATGATCAGAAGTTGTGAACGACCAGTCCGTCCCGCAGTTTCGGTTCGAACCAGGTGGATTTCGGCGGCATGATGGCACCTGCGTCGGCAATGTCCATCAGCTGATCCAGCGTGGTCGGATACATGGAGAATGCGACCGCCGCCTTGCCGGAATCGACAAGTTTCACAAGTTCCTTTGTTCCGCGGATTCCGCCGACGAAGTCGATGCGTTTGCTGGTGCGGGGATCGTCGATGCCGAGCACCGGGGCGAGGAGGTTGTCCTGCAGCAGACTGACATCAAGTTTTTCGATCACGCCCAGTTCGGCGGTACTGAATTTCGGAGAAAGTTTGTACCATTCGCCGTCGAGATACATGCAGAACTCCTCGCTTTTGGACGGGGTCTGTTCCGTGGTTTTCTGCACGTTGAACGTTTCGCCGATCTTTGTCAGATACGCATCTTTATCAAGTCCGTTGAGGTCTTTGACAACGCGGTTGTAGGCGAGAATGCGGAGCTGATCGGCGGGAAATGCGACGGCGAGGAAGAAATTGTAATCTTCCTTTCCCGTGTGATTCGGATTTGCCGCTTTGCAGGACACGCCGGAACGGGAGGCGGAAGCCGCACGGTGATGACCGTCCGCAATATAGAAGCAGGGTACCTGATTTTTGAAAAGACCGGAGAGTTTGACGGACCGTTCCGCTCCGGCCTTCCAGAGTTTGTGCTCAATGCCGTCCGGAGCAACAAAGGAATAATACGGCGTCTCCGCCGTGATCTCCGCAACGATTTTGTCGATTTCCGCGTTGTCGCGATAGGTCAGGAACACGGGGCCGGTGTGGGAACGGAGATCCATCACATGCCGGGCGCGGTCGTCTTCTTTGTCCTTGCGGGTCTTTTCATGTTTTTTGATGATGTTGTTATTGTAGTCTTCCACGGAAGCCGCTCCGGCGATTCCGATTTGAAGATGATCGCCCATTTTGAGGGAGTAGACGTAAAGATTGGCAACGGGGTCTTCCGTGAGCGGCGCTTCGGCGATCAGACGTTTGAAGTTCGCGGCGGCTTTTGCATAGACCGGATCGCTGTGGAGGTCGATACCCGGTTCCATTTCGATTTCGGGACGCGACACGCGGAGGAAGGAAAGCGGATTGCCTTTTGCGAGTTCCGCCGCTTCTTCGCTGTTGACGACGTCATAGGGAACCGCCGCGACCTGCGCCGCCTTGTCCTGCGGAGGCATCATGCCGTGAAATCCGTTGAAAATAGCCATGATAGAGTTTACTCCTCAAATTGAGTGTTTGAATTTTTCAGAATCCGATATTATACCATTTAAATGCGTCATATTCAAGAGAGCACTATTGAAAAATACGGATTCTGATTTATATTTTACGGAACTCTGTTAATTACCAAATCATATCAGGAGGTTTTTATGTATCTTGGCAGAATCGTTGCGGCTGGCATGACCGCGAACGGCAGCCCGGTTGCGGCTTACCGTGTTTCGTCCCGTTCCTTTCCGAACCGTACCGCGAATCTGGTCGGCGAGACCATTTCCATCATTCCGCGCAAGGGTTTTGAATCCGATCTTTCCAAAAATCCCTATATCGCTTACAACTGTGTCCGGCTGAGCGGCAAAACCGCCGTTGCCACCAACGGTTCCCACACCGATCCGATCATTGAGAAGATCATGGCGGGGATGAATCTGCGTGACGCGTTCACGCTCTCGCTCCTTGCAATGGATTATGAACACGACACGCTGGATACTCCGCGTATTGCCGCGGCGGTCGATGCGGAAACCGGACGGGGTGCGCTCGGAATCGTCCGCAAGGATGCCGTTCTCGTTCAGGTCTTCGATCTCGTTCCCGGAAAACTTTACTATCTTTCCACCTATGGCAAAAATGCGCCGTCGATGGAGCAGTTCGATCCTGAGTTCGATGCCGCGTGCGGCGACTGCGCCTGCTCGTATGTGATCGGTCAGGGCGTGTTTGCCGGTTTTGAAAATCCGGTCTGTTCCGCCGCGGCGGTCTGGAACGGGGAAGGCTATCATCTCGCAGTCAAGGACGCGTAACGGCAAATGGGATCGCCGCTGGACAGACTGAATCCCCCGCAGCGGGAAGCCGCGACCACGATAGACGGTCCGCTTCTCGTGCTCGCCGGGGCGGGAACCGGAAAAACGAGCGTCATTACAAGCCGGATCGCGTTCATGATTGAAAGCGGCGTCGCGCCGTCGTCGATTCTCGGCGTGACTTTCACCAACAAGGCGGCGCGGGAGATGCGGGAACGTCTGAACAAGATCGTTCCCGTTGCCTCCGCCCGCAAAGTGACGCTCGGCACCTTCCATTCGTTCTGTTCCCGCGTGCTCCGGCGGGACATTCATCTGGCGGGAAATTTCAATTCCAATTTCAGCATAGCCGACGACAGCGACCAGAAGAGCATTCTGCGTCAGGCTGCCGCCGAACTCGGATATTCCAAAGACGACGCGCCGACCGATGAAGCCGCTGTTTTTATTTCCCATGCGAAGAACCGTATGCTGGATCCCGATGAGGCGTTTCAGGACGCCAAACTCAATTTTCCCGCACACATGCGTCTCGCGGAGATTTATGAACGCTATCAGAAACTGCTGGAATTGCAGAATGTGGTCGATTTCGATGATATGCTGCTGTTGACGCTCCGTATTTTTGAAAATCATCCGGATACGCTCGACTATTACCGGGACGTGTACCGTTATCTGCTCGTAGACGAGTATCAGGACACTAACGCGGCGCAATTCCGCATTCTTCAGCTTCTTGCCGGAGACCGGATGAATATTTGCGTGGTCGGCGATGACGATCAGAGCATTTATGCGTGGCGCGGCGCCGACGTCTCCAACATTCTTGATTTCCCGAAGCTGTTTCCCGGCGCTAAAAAAATCAAACTGGAACAGAACTACCGTTCCACCAACAAGATCCTTGATGCGGCGAATGCCGTGATCGCCAGAAATGACAGCCGTTACGATAAAAATCTCTGGTCCGCCAAAGGACACGGCGAAAATATCCGTCTGGTTCAGGCCAAGGACGGAGAAGCGGAAGCGCTGTTTGTGGTCAATACGATCCGCAATCTGGTGGCGCGCGGCGACTTCAACTATCGTGATTGCGCGATTCTTTACCGTTCCAATCATCTCTCCCGGACGTTTGAACAGCAGTTCCGCAAATACGGAATCCGTCCGCATATTGTCGGCGGACAGGAATTTTTTCAACGGAAAGAGGTGAAGGATGCCGCCGCGTATCTGAAACTGCTCATCAATCATCGCGATGATCAGAGTCTTCTGCGGATCATCGGCATTCCGCCGCGCGGGATTGGCGACAAAGCCGTTCTGAAACTGCGCGATCTGCAGAAAGCCGCTCCGCAGATGTCGCTGCGGGAAGTTCTGGCGGACCCGTCTTTCCTGACGTCCGTTTCCGCTCCTGCGGCGGGCGGAGCGCGGAATCTGGTCGAAGCAATGTCCGCGTTTCAGCACAACTTTGAAACCGCCGGTTCCCTCGCTGGATGCGTGAAAGAATATCTGGACGAAGTCGGCTACCTGCATGGGCTCCAGCGGATTTACAAGGACCGCGCCGAGGCGGAAAAACGGTTGGAGAACGTGATGGAGTTCATCAGCTACATCGGACAGTTCGAGTATTCGTTTCAGAACGAACATCAGCGCCGGGCAACGCTGGCGGATTTTATCGAAAGCTATTCGCTGATGGACGAAAACGACCGGACCGAGGAGGACGAGGAAACGGATGCGCCGGTCATGTCCACGGTTCATGCGTCGAAAGGGCTGGAATGGCCGTGCGTGTTCATTGTCGGAATGGAGCACAACCTGTTTCCGCACGAACGCTCTATTCAGGAGAACAGTCTGGACGAGGAGCGGCGTCTGTTTTATGTGGCGATCACCCGCGCCCGCGAACTTCTTTACATCACATACGCCGGAGAGCGTTTCAAATACCGCGAGTTTGTGCGTCAGTTCCCCTCGGTATTCCTTCAGGATCTGCCGCCGGAAATCGTCGACAAGGACATTCCCGAAAATTTCAACTATGAAGCGAGCGACGAAACAAAGATCAAAGCGTATGAGAGAATTTTTGAAATGCTGGAGGAAGAACCCGAAGATGAGTATGATACCTGGTAATGCCGCAGTCAAACGGGGGCGGAGTCGTCTTTCCGCTCTGTTTGCCGTATTTGCGCTGATCGGGACCGCCGTGTTCCTGTCCGCCTGCGGAGAGAATGCGGAGTCCGCGGACAAGCTGGTCATGGTGACGGAAGCGACTTTCCCGCCGTATGAGTTCCGGGTGGGCAGGGAAGTGGTCGGCGTGGATATTGACATTGTCCGCGCCGTGGCAAAAGAGTTGGGGCGGGAACTGGAGATCAAAGACGCCGCGTTTGATTCCGTCATTGCCCATGTGATCACCGGCAAGGCGGATATTGCCGCTTCCGGGATCACGGTGACGGAGGAACGGAAGAAAAATGTTCTGTTTTCCATTCCGTATGTGACTGCCGCGCAGCTGATCATTGTAATGAAAGATTCGCGGATTGACTCTGCCGCCGCGCTCAGGAATCAGGTCCGGATCGGCGTGCAGAGCGGAACCACAGGCTTTGATTATGTCCGGAACAATATCATCACCGATAAAAGTTCCCCGCTGCTGGCGCAGTTTCCGAACGGCGCGCTTGCCGTGGAGGCGATGAAAGCGGGAAAAGTCGACGCCGTTGTTCTGGACGCCGGGCCCGCTCAGGCGCTGGTCGCGCAGAACGGAGGGACGATCACGGTTCTGCCGCAGCCGCTGACTTCGGAAGAGTATGCGATCGCGGTCAACAAACAGAACCGGGAGCTCTGCCGGACGATCGACACGGTGATCCGCCGTCTGAAAGAGAGCGGGGAGCTTCAAAAGATTTTTGACGGCAACAAGGCGCTTGCCGAACAGCAGAGAAAACTGCAGGAGCGGCAGCAGGTGACGTCTTCCAATCCGCTGATCGCGGCATGCCGGAATCTCTGGAACCGGTTCGCGGATGCATTCGACGTGAATTTCGTGCAGAACGACCGCTGGCAGTATCTGAGCAGCGGATTCATCAAGACAGTGGAAATTTCGTTCTTTGCGGTTCTGCTGGGGATTCTCCTCGGTTTCACGGTCGCCGTAGTCCGCGCAACGCATGACCGGACGGGACGTTTGAAGTTCTTCAATCTGCTCTGCAGGATTTATCTGACCGTCATTCGCGGAACGCCGACGGTGGTTCAGCTTCTCATCATCTATTTCGTGATTCTCAAATCGTGCGACAATAAAGTGCTGGTGGCGATCATTGCGTTCGGGGTAAATTCGGGCGCTTATGTGGCGGAGATCATCCGCGGCGGCATTATGTCCATTGAAAAAGGACAGTTTGAGGCGGGACATTCGCTTGGGCTGACCTATTTTCAGACAATGGTCTGCGTCATTCTGCCGCAGGTGTTCAAAAACGTTCTTCCTTCGCTCGGAAACGAGTTCATTGTTCTGATCAAGGAGACCAGCATCTCCGGTTATATCGCTCTTCAGGACCTGACGAAAGGCGGCGACATCATCCGCAGTCAGACTTATGATGCGTTCATGCCGCTGATCGCGGTTGCATTGATCTACCTTGCGTGTGTGATGTTCCTCACCTGGCTGTTGGGAATTCTGGAAAGGAAATTGAAGAAAAATGAATAAAGAGACCATGCCTGTATTCCGTATCCGCAATCTGGTGAAACAGTATCCCGCTGTCCGTGCAGTGGACAACGTGTCGCTGGACGTGAACAGAGGCGACATTGTTTTTATCCTCGGACCCTCCGGTTCCGGAAAAAGCACGTTTCTGCGTTCTCTGAACCTGCTGGAGGTCCCGACTTCCGGCGAAATCCTGTTCGAAGGAAAGCAGATCAACCGCCGGGGCGTGAAAGTCAGCAAGTACTGCTGCAATGTCGGGATGGTGTTTCAGCACTTCAACCTGTTTCCGCATCTGACAATTTTGCAGAATATCACGCTTGCGCCGGTCAAAACCGGGCGCAAAACAAGGAAAGAGGCGGAGCTTGAAGCGGGAGAACTGCTGAAACGGATCGGACTCTATGAAAAGCGGTCCGCTTATCCCCAGCAGCTTTCCGGCGGACAGAAACAGCGGATTGCGATCGTCCGTGCTCTGGCAATGAATCCGGAGGTGCTTCTGTTTGACGAACCGACTTCCGCGCTGGACCCGGAGATGGTCGGGGAAGTGCTGTCGCTGATGCGTGATCTGGCCAAAGACGGTATGACGATGATCGTGGTGACGCATGAGATCGCATTTGCAAAAGAGATCGCCACGCGCGTGATTTTTATGGATCGCGGACGGATCGTTGAGGAGAACGGCGCAGAGGAGTTTTTCCGCAATCCGCAGGATGCCCGCCTGAAAGATTTTCTTTCCAAAGTGCTGTAAGCGGCGAATCGTTTTTATCGTTCCGTTTTGATTCGTGCCAGCAGTTCGTACGGGAGCGCCGTGCCGGAAGAGAGGGTCCGCCCGTAATCGCGCTGAAGGTCGGCTGCGGCGGAGACTGCCCCGTTGAGCGTGATATGAAATTTCCCGTCCTGCGGATAAGGCAGACGCAGGGAGACAAACGCCATACGTCCCGGTTGGAGCCCCGCGAGGTTTTGACGGATCCCGTTGATCGTGATTTCCGCAGGCGGATAATCCGCCGTTTTCAGCAATGCAATGGAAAATGTGACGTATCCCCGGTAACCGGAAAGAACAAAGGTCTTGGTGAAATGATCGCCTTTGACCGCGTTCCATCCGCCGAATGATGCGGGTCCGTGATCGTAGATCAGCAGTGTTTTGTCCGGATATTCCACTCGGACTCCGTCCGGACGCGCCAGCCGCATGACCGCGGGTTCAACGGTTTCGCGGTAAGTATCGTATCCCGGATAGACGGTGAAAAACGCCAGCAGAAGCGCGGAGCCGTTGTAGAGCGCGAGCGTTTTATACTCTTTCCGGCGGAAATTCTGCCAAACGGTATTCAAAAACAGGGCACCGGCGATCGCAAAGAAGCCGAACGCGGGAATGCGGAAGCGTCCGAGATTGTAAAAGCCCGCCGTCGCAAGCCAGTACAGGATCAGGAACAGCAGAAAAATTACAGTGCGTTTCCGCCGGAATCCGGTTGCCGCGAGCGTCACGGTTCCGGCGAATGCGAGCAGCAGAAGAAGACCGGTCGGGATCAGCGGAAGAGAGTTCAGAAGCGGACTGCGCGTCCGGCTGAATTCGGGGTTGATGTTGTTCGGAATGTCGAAATGATTCCAGAACAGAAAACATTTGCGGAACGAGAGTTCCAGAAAAGCCGCCGGTTCCTCCAGAAACCAGTCCAGAATCCGCAGAGGAACGGAACGGGTCGCCGTGTCCGCCGTCCAGAGCTGGAACGACTCCGGATATTCGAGTCCGCCCGGCGGTGCCTCTTTTGTGTTGCCGAGAGCGAGAACCGCGCTTCCGGCGGTGCTGGGCCCGCTCAATGAGCCCGTGTGGATCGTGTTGACAGCCATAAACGGAAGCTGTGGAAGCCATGTGCCGAGAATAATCATCAGTATGGAAAGGGCAAGCCGTTTTCCGGTCGTTTTGCGGAGCTGTCGTTCACTCAGGAAACAGGCGAGGAGAAGCGGGAACAGGAAGATCAGCGCGTTGCCGCGGGACAGAATGGCGATGGAGAGGGCGAGTCCCGCAAGAAACCACCGGAGCGGACCGCCTTTCCGCATGGCGTACAGCGTAAGAAAAAGCAGAAGAGAGAACCAGCAGAGCTGGGAAACCGCGATCAGGCGATAAGGCGTGTACAGAACCGCCAGTCCGGAAAAGGCAAGCAGGAGCCCCGCGGTTACTCCCGTCCGTCTGCCGCCGAGCATCCACGCGGAGAGTGTGGTGAACCAGACGGCGAACGCTCCGCAGAGCGATTGCGCGAGCACGACCATGAAGCCGGACGGTCCGGTCAGACACTGGATCAACGGGAGAAAAACGGAATAATAGAATGGCTGGTAATAAAAGACATCGGGGAACTTTCCGTTGAGGATCTGCTCGGAAAGCGTTTTATACGTTGCCATGTCCGTCGTATCAGGCGGGGCGAAAGCGGAAGGATCGTTTGCGAGAAGCTGAGTTCCCGCGATCAGTCGCAGAAGAAACGCGCCGGCGGCAATCGCCGCCGGCAGCAGAAAAGAAGAACGTTTGAAAAACGCGGTTTTCATGTGTTCATCAGAACGCCATGAGTTCTTTTTCCTTGTCTTCCATCAGAGCGTCGATTTGTGCGATACACTTGTCGGTGACCTTCTGGATCTTTTCAAGGATGTCTTTGAGTTCATCCTCGGTGATCTCGGAGGCCTTTTGCGCTTTTTTTGCGGCATCGTTGGCGTCTCTGCGGATGTTGCGGACGGCGACCCGGCCTTCTTCCGCGCGGGTTTTTACCTGTTTGCCGAGAGTCTGGCGGCGTTCCTGCGTAAGCGGGGGAATCGGCAGACGGATCACGCGTCCGTCGCTGACGGGGGAGATACCGAGGCTGGATTCCTGAATGGCTTTTTCGATCGCTTTGACGGCGCTCTGGTCCCACGGCTGAATGGTGATCAGGCGGGCTTCCGGGGTGGCGATCCCGGCGATGTCACGGATGCGGGATTTCGCTCCGTAGTATTCCACTGTGATGTTTTCGACGAGGGCGGGAGAGGCTTTTCCGGTCCGGATGGCGGCAAAATCGCTCTTCATCGCCTCCTGGGCTTTCTGCATGTTCTCTTCCATCTCGTCCACGAGCAGTAACATTTCGTCTGTCATGTTGTTCTCCTGATTGTTTGATAATATCGTTTTTTATGATTTATGAAACGACGGTTCCGACGGAGTTGTCTCCGTGAATGACTTTGAGCAGAGCTCCCGGTTCATCGAAGTCGAAGACCACGATGTGCAGTCCGTTTTCGGAGCAGAGCGAGAACGCCGCCGCATCCATGACTGCCAGTTTCCGGGAGAGAACCTCATCGAACCGGATTGTTTCGAACCGGGTCGCAGAGGGATCTTTTTTCGGATCTGCGGTATAAACGCCGTTGACCTTGGTTGCTTTGAAAAGAGCCTGCGCTTTCATTTCAAGCGCGCGGAGCGCGGCGGTCGTGTCGGTCGTGAAATAAGGCGACCCGGTTCCGCAGGCGAAAATCACGAGTTTGCCGGCGGAAAGCTGACGGAGCGCCTCATCGCGGTTGTAACGGGAGACGAACGGCTCCATTCCGACCGCGGAGTGCAGAACGCAATCGACTCTGGCGGCGGTGAATGCGTTTTTCAGGCAGAGCGCGTTCATGGCGGTGGCGAGCATTCCCATCTGATCGGCTGTGACACGGTCCATTCCGCCTTTGGACCCGGCGAGTCCGCGCCAGATATTCCCTGCACCGACGACGAGAGCGATCTCCACGCCGGAGTCCAGTGCTTCTTTGATTCTGGCGACAACGGACGCCACTGCATCGGAATCGTATCCGTGCCCTTTGCTTCCCTGGAGGGATTCGCCGCTGATCTTCAACAACACTCTGCGATAAACCGGTGTACTCATCTTGTCTGACAACTCCATAAAAATTAAATTTTGGAAATATAGTGCCTGTTTTCCCTGAAATCAACCGGAGAAAACAGATGTTTCGTAAAAAAATAGGGGATCAAGCCGTTTTTTGTGAGGAAAAGCATTTGTAATTTTTCCAATCCGGGGCAAATTATGGGACGGTTACAATAATTTTGCGAATACGGGAACGTCAAGGGGGAATATGTCATTGCTCGGAGCATGTTTGAAAAGCAGGCGCTTGCGCTGGCTGGCTGTGTTTTTTACCGCGGGCATGATCGCGCTTGCGATTGCCGATTACTGCTTTGAGACCCGCGGCCTGCCGGAGTTCGTCCGCCGGAAGATTGAGCAGCGCGTGGAACGGTACGGGTTCCGGCTGAGCATGAAAAGCTGCCGCGCGGGACTCTGGAACGGGATCGTCGGGACCGGGGTTCAGATGACCGGCGGCAAAGGTCAGCCGGAATTCGCCGCCTCACGGGTGCAGATCGAATTTCTGCCGTTCCGCATCTTTCAGGGAGTGTTTCTGCCGTTTGCGATCCGGATTGAGGAGGGAACCGCAGCTTTTCCGCTGTTTCCCGAATCCGGCGCGGAGGGAATCCACGACCGCCTGGTCATCTCCGGAGTGAATGCGTCGCTTTCGGGCGCACCGGGGATTATTGAAGTAACACGGGCGGACGGTATGCTGAACGGCATCCGGTTTACCATGCATGGAACCGTGGATAATCTTCTGCATTATTCCGGTGCGAAATGGGTCGATGAGCTGCGCGAATCCCTGGAGAGCGGCAGTGAAGAGCCGGAGAATCAGCCGGAAGCGGAGAGCGGCGTGCCGGAAACCGTTTCCGTTCCGGAATCCGCATACGATTCGTTCATCCGCAGTGTACCGCTTGCACTGCGGCGGAAAGTGCTTTACACGCTCCAGAGAGTGTATGCAAAGCAGTTCCGCCAGGAGCCGTCGTGCAATGTGCAGTTTCATCTGGATATTACGGATTTTGCCAAATCGACGGCAAAGGCGTCCTTTGATATTCCCGCGTTCCGTTATGGCGGATTGCAGATCGAATCCATCCGGGAGGAGACTTCGCTGAAAGACGGCATTATCCGGCTGGATCAGGTGCGGATTGACCTCGGCAGCGGCAATTTCATCATTGCCGACGGCACATACGACGGCACCGGCAATGCCGCGACCGGGCAGGTGAGGGGACGGTGCCGGATCGCGGATCTGATTCTGTTTCTGGACGCTTCGCTGCAGGAAGAGATCGGCGCAATGGTCGATATCCGCAACGAGATCGTGACATTTGAAGGTTCGCTGGAGGATTTCAAACTTTCCAGCCGCAACTACTACGGCAAGCTCCATGTCCGGCTTCCGCATCTGAATATTCATCGTTTACAGCTTGACGACGTTTCGTTGAGTGTGGCGGTAAAAGGACGGGTGTGGGAAGGTTCGCTGCTGAATGCGTCTTTGCGGAACGGCGGAAGCATTCAGGGACAGTTCCGGCTGGATGATGAACGGTTTGACGCCCGGTTGGATGGAACTGCGAATTCCGGAGACCTGCACCGCATTCTGTCGCCGGAGATTTCCACGCTGATCCGGGAAAACGTCCGGTTGAAGTCCCCCGCCAGCCGGAACGGCATTTCGTTTCAGGGGAAACTCGGTTTTCCGCTGCACCGGATTCCGGACCTTTCCGGAGAGTTCCGGGTCCGGCTGACCGACCTGCTGGTCAAGAATGTGGCATTGAATTCACTTACGTCAACCGTGAATTTCACGACCTCATCCATCCGGGTGCGGGATATGGAGGCGCTTCTGCCCGACGGTTCCCGCGTGACGGGCCGGCTCTTCTGCGAACCGGCGGCACGGTATATTTCCGCAAGCGTGGTCTGCTCCGGTTCGCCGGGATATATGATCGAGGCTCTCGGAAAATCGCACAAGGATTTCGTGACGAGTCTGACGCGTGACATCCGCTGGCCGACCGCCGCGAATACCGTTGAGATTTCCGCTGATCTGTATGCGGATTACGGTTCGGAACCGTTCTATTTTCTGTCGGGCAGTATGGTGATCCGGGATTTCGCCTATCAGAACATCCCGTTCCGCTACGGCGCGGCGCGGTTCATGATCGACGCGGAAAACCGGCTGATCCTGCCGGACGTGATTCTGGAGACCGCCGAGGGAAAAATGAGAATGTCCGCGGATTATAAACCGTCGGGACGCGATCTTTCGTTTTCGAAGCCGGACGGCATTCTCAATTTTCAGCTGTCCAGTTCGATTGTCGGCAACGATATGATCCGTTCGCTCTATCCGGAATGGAAGAGTGAATATGTCGATTTTCCGTTTCCGATGCAGGTGGAAGCCCGCGGGGAGATTAATTATCTGGAAGACCGGAAGACGCATTTTGAAGCGACGATCTCCAATGGTTCCTGCCGCTGGCAGGGGATTCGCATTGACGATCTCGACACCACTCTGCATTATGCGGACAACACGGTATCGTTCCGCGGCGGCGAAGCGCATTTCAGCGGTGGGCGTTTGCAGATGGACTATCTCTATAATTTCAATACGGAAACGGGGAAGGTGAGCGCGCGCCTGACGTCTGCAAACCTGTTGTCCCTGCTTGAAAATTTCAAGATCAAAGCGGGAGAGGAGTACCGGAATGCCGCGCTTTCCATGAATTTCGACGCGGATATGTCGTACGGAGCAGTCGGGGCTCTTCATCTGAACGGCGGCGGCAGTATGACGGTTGAGGGAAACAACCTCTGGACAGTTCCGATTCTCGGCAGTTTCCTGCGGATCATCGGACAGGCGTGGTCGCTGGAAAGTTTCGGTTCCATTACAAAAATCAGCGGAGATTTCAAACTGAAACAGGACCGGCTGGAGTTTGACGGACTGCGCAGCAACGGCGGACTCGTTTCCCTGAATGCATTCGGGCTGTATCATTGGCAGGATAACAGCTTTGACGTCCGGGTGCGTGCGGAGCTGCTGCGCAATACTCTGCCGTTCGATGCGATGTCGCGTCTCCTGTCCCCGGTTTCGTGGATTCTGGAGCGCCGTCTTCAGGGGAATTTCAGCACATATAAATGGGAGTAGACAAGATGAGTTTTGCGAAAGACATGGAAAAATTGAAAACGATTCTCGGCACCGCTTCGGATCTGCACGCCGCAACCGCGCTGCTCGACTGGGATATGCGGACCTATATGGCGCCCGGTTCCATCGACTCCCGTTCCCGGCAGCTTGCAACGCTGGAAGAGCTTGCGCACAAAACAATGACTTCAGCGGAACTCGGCAAACTGTTGGAGAAGCTCGAAGCGCAGGCGGACTCGCTTGATCCCGATTCCGATGATTGCCGTCTGATCCGCAAAGTCTGCCGGGATTATGAAAAAGAACACCGCACACCCGCTTCCTGGGTCCGCCGCAATGCGGAAGCATGTTCCCGCGCCAACGCCGTATGGGAGAACGCACGGGAGGAACGCAACTTCCGGTTGTTCGCGCCGAATTTGCAGGAGCTGCTGGAACTGAAACAGGAATATCTTACTTTCTTTGAACCGTATGCTCATCCGTATGATCCTCTGCTTGACCGTTTCGATGAGGGTATGACCTGCGCGGAGTTGGAACGCACGTTTTCGCGTCTGAAAAAGGAACAGTCGGCGATTATCCGCCGTGCGCTGGGGCGTCCGGTTCCGGATACCTCGTTCCTGAATGGCTCGTTTCCCGCCTCCAGACAGATCGCGCTGACGGAACAGGTGCTGACCCGGATGGGGTATGACTGGAAACGCGGGCGGCAGGACCGTTCCGTTCATCCGTTTACCACGTCGATCGGTTTGTATGATGTCCGCATTACGACGAAGGTATTTCCCGGCAAACCGTTTTCCGCGCTGTTCAGTTCGGTGCACGAGGGCGGGCACGCGCTTTACGAACAGGGGATCGACAAAAAATATGCCCGGACGCCATTCGGAGACGGAGCGTCGTTTTCGATTCACGAATCGCAGTCTCGTCTGTGGGAAAATCTGGTGGCGCGTTCGCCGGAGTTCTGGGAGTTCTGGTATCCGCGCGTGCGGAAGACGTATGCCGGAGCACTGGCGGATGTTTCGCCGGAACGTTTCCTTGCCGCGATCAACATCGTGGAGGCGTCGCCGGTTCGCGTGGAGGCGGATGAGCTGACGTATAATATGCACATCATTCTTCGTTTTGAACTGGAAAAGGCGATGCTGGAAGGGCGGTTGAAAGTTGCCGATCTTGCCGATGCGTGGAACAGCGGCATGAAAGACCTGCTCGGCGTCGAGGTCCGCAACGATACAGAGGGCGTTCTTCAGGATGTCCACTGGGCGATGGGTGAATTCGGCTATTTCCCGTCCTATGCGCTGGGCAATGTGATTTCGGCGCAGCTGTGGGAGGCCGCTTTGAAAGAGAAGCCGGAAATTCCGCGCTGTATTGCGGCGGGCGACTATGACCTGCTGCGGGAGTGGCTGCGCGTGCACGTTCATGCTTACGGTGCGAAGTACAATACATCGGAGATTCTGAGACTTGCGACCGGAAAGGCGGAAACCGATCCCGGACCGTATCTCCGTATGCTGAAACAGAAATATGCCTGACAAGGAGTTGAAACCATGGTTGATTACAATGCTCTCAAAGAACGTCTGAACAAGGAGGACCGTTTCTGTGCATACAACGGAATCCGTCTGACCGAGATCCGGGAGGGGTATGCGGAAGCGGAACTGACGGTAACGGAACATTCGCTGAACGGACTCGGTATCGTGCAGGGCGGTGCGCTGTTCACTCTGTGTGATCTCGCGTTTGCTGGTGCGTCGAATTCGTATGGAAAAATCAGTATTGGACTGGGCAGTTCGATTTCGTTCATTCGTCCGGGTTCCGGGGAAAAGCTGAAAGCCGAAGCCCGGATGGCAAGTGCGGGAAAGACAACCTGCGTCTGTGATGTCACGGTTCATAATGCCGATGGAAAACTCGTGGCGAAAAGCACGATGACCGGTTATTTTCTGGAAGCGAAAAAATGACGGTGCGCGGATTGCTCTTGCTGTTGGCGGCGTTTCCGCTTGCGGCTTTGGAGATCCGGCCGGACGATCCCCGGCTGGAGTATTCCGGGTTCGTGTCGAAAATGTTTGTCGAGGGGACGCGGCGGAATTACTCCATGAAATTCAGCCGCCTCATTCCGCATCCCGATCATCTGGAACACGACAGTCCCGGCGGTCGCATCCGATTCAAGACGGACAGCCGGAGCATTCGCGTCAAAGTGCGTTACAACGGGCTGCATCATCCGGATGTTCCGATGGAGAGCACCGGTATTGTCCTGACCGATGGAGAGCGGAAAGAGGACGTCTCTTTCACGGTGGACAACCGGAAACGCACACGGTATTTCCGGAAAGATGTCTCTTTCCGGATTCCGTCGGATGGCGCAATGCATGAGTACGATATTGTTTTCCCGTCCGGCGATTCGGTCGAGCTGCTCGGAATTACGGTTTCCGACCGTGCAAAATTCGGAAAACCGAAACCGTTCGGGAAACGGGTTGTTCTGTATGGAGATTCCATTGCGCAGGGCGGAGAGCTCCAGCCGGTTCAGAATTCATTCCCGTATCTGTTCGGACAGCGGAAAAGCTGGGAGATCGTGAATGCCGCAATGGCAAACACGCTTCTGACTCCATGGCATGCGGATTTTCTCGGAGCTCTGAATATGGATCTTCTGATCGTGATGACCGGAACCTCCGACTGGAAGAGCGGTACCACTCTGCCGGTGTTCCGTAAAAATCTGGAACGTTTTTTCACGGCATTCCGCAAGCTCCGCCCGAAGACTCCGGCTGTGCTGGTGACGCCGCTGAAACGCGACGCCGGAGCCGCTCCGTACATCAAAGCGATGAAGGAGTTCGGCAAAGCGAACGGCATCCGCGTGATTGACGGAACGGCTCTTCTGCCTGACGATCCGAAGCTGTACGCGAAAGACCGTATCAATCCCAATTCCGCCGGAGCTTCCATGCTCGCGGAAAAACTGGCGGAGCTGCTGTGATTCCGCTCTGCTTCCCGACCCTGTTCGTTCTGCTGTGAACTGTTGGAAATCCTTCTTGCAAAGAGGCGGAAACATGATTATAGTATCGGGGAAGCCGTATCGGCAAACTACTCAGAAATGGAGGAAACGATGAATTCTTTTCATCCCGACGGATATTCTTTTTCTCTGACAGGCAACCTTGCATCCTTTTCCGGTTTTGGGCTTTCGCATCCGCTCCGGATCATGGTGCTTGGCGACACCCATATTGCGCTTGATGATGCGCGGGGAATTCCATTCCGGGAGAACAGCTGCAGAATGGCGCAATTTTCTCCGGATGCCGCAAACCGTTTTCTCCAGACCCTCGAAATTGCCGGAAAGGAGAAATACGATCTGATCCTGATTGCCGGCGACCTTCTGAGTTTTCCGTCCGAAGCCGGAATAGAATTTGCTCTCCGGGCGCTGAATGACGCCGGAGTCCCCTGGCTCTATACCGCGGGAAATCACGACTGGCATTATGAGGGGCTGTCGGGAACGGAAACGGCGTTGCGGGAGGAATGGACCCGCAGGCGGCTTCTTCCCCTGTATCAGGGATGCAATCCGTTGTCGTACAGCGTCAACCGGAATGGGCTTGAGATTCTGATGATCGACAATTCGACGAATGAAATTCTGCCGGAACAGCTTGCTTTCTTCCGGGAGAAAGCCGCTTCCGGAGCGCCTCTGCTCCTTGTCCTGCATGTCCCGATGTATGTTCCCGGACGAGACATCTTTTTCAGTTGCGGCAATCCAGACTGGCGTGCGGCAAACGATCCCTACTGGCAGATTGAGCGCCGTCCCCGCTGGCCGGAAAACGGACATTCCGAAACGACGATGACTTTCTGGCGGGAACTCTTTTCCATGAAGCGTCCTCCTGTTGTCGTTGCCGGGCACACACATCGGTTTTCCCTGGATTGTTTCCGCGGCGTGATTCAGCTTGTTGCTCCATGCAATTCCGCCGGGGAATATCTGGAACTGCGTTTTTCATGATTTTGAATGGAGAAGTCATTTTCTCCATTTCCCGAATCCGGCGACCGTCGGAATGCTGCTGGGCGGACTTTTTTTCCGTTTATTTTTGGTTTTGCATCTTGACATTGCTGACGTTTTGTGTTATAATAATAACAGAACGATAACAGATGAGCGTAACGATGAGTGAATTGATGAAAAAAGAGACCTGTATGGTCCGGGTCGCCAAGGTTCTGGAGGCGGAGATTGCTTCCGGGACACTGCCGCCGAACAGCAAGTTGAAAAGCGTGCGGGAGCTGAGCCTCCGGTTCGGGGTCAGCGTGACTGTGATTCTTGCCGCGATGAAAGAGCTGGAGCGGAAAGGACTGATCCGCCGACGGGAACGGAAAGGTATTTTCGTCAGTGAATGCGCGGCGTCTCCGGATGCTCTGGAAGTTCTGATTTTTGTATTTGACGGTAATCCGTTCGGAAATGAATTCATCGCCAAAATGTTGTCGGTGATCTCCGCACCGGATGCGCTGGACAAGATGCATTTTCATATCCGTGCGATCCTGACGGAAGACAGTAAACTGCATTCCCCCGCCTATATGCAGCGTCTGCTGAAAGCGGAGATTGCAAAACTGAGTACCTCGTTTCATTTCGATTGTGCATTGCTGATCGGAATCAACTTCCAGCGTCCGCATATCGAATGCTGTCTTCAGCTTCCGTTTCCCAAGATGTTTCTCGGAAATTTCTGCAAGGGCGATGAAGAGGGGCTCGTCTACAACCGGCTTGGCTGTGTGCAGAATTCGTTTGACGCTGCTTTGGCGTTTGCGGAGAAACAAAATCTGGAACGGATGATTATTATTCAATCCATGGTCGGAGAACAGCCGGAGTTTTTTCGCCGTCTGCTCCGGCATACTCGGAAACAGGCGAAAAAAGCCGGGATTACGCTGGAAATCGTGGAAGAGAGGGTGGGCAATAAAGCTCCCGAAGCGGTGCGTCTGGAAAGCTTTGCGCGGATTGCCGGGGAACTCTCGGTACGGAAATACGAAAAAACGCTGTTTTGTTTTTCTAATATCGTCCGTTCCCATAAACTGGCGGAGGCGCTGGAAGCGCGGGGGATCGTCCATGATCCGGGCAATATTGAGTTCCTTTGCAATTCCCGCGGCGGGGATGTCCAGAGTATGTTCATTCACAGAACTCATCAGAGTGAGGAGAAGTTGGAAGCGTTTTACGGTTATTTCTGCGGTTTGATCCGGGATCTTGCCGCCGGAAAGCTGAATAATTTCCGTTATGATTATGAATTTCAACAGGAGGTCATCTGAATGCAGAAGCAAACATCGTCCGAACACCGTACCGCACACGTTATCAGGGTTGGTGAAAGAAAACTGTTTACTCTTATGGAGCTGCTTGTGGTAATTTCTGTGATTGCCATCCTTGCCGGTCTTCTGCTGCCTGCTCTTCAGGCTGCAAGAAAGAAAGCGCAGGAGGCATCCTGTTCTTCCAATCTGAAACAGGTTGGCGTTGCGGTGGCTATGTATTTAAGCGACAATGACGATTACTATATGGCGGAAGGGGACGATTTTGTAAAGGAAATGGGACTTCTGGCAGTTTATTTCAACTCAAAAGATCCCGACGGCAACCATTGCGTCTCCTGGAATAAAGGTGGATATTATCATTGTGCCGCAAAGGTATTGCTCTGTCCATCGGTTCCATATGCTCCACTGCCCTCCACGGCTCCGGCGGCAGAGCGTTGGTACAATCTTCATTATGCCGTCAGCTATGTGTTCGGAGGGAGATGCAGGACGAACGATTCTTACAGCAAAGCCTATTACCGCAAGTATGCAAGAACGACCAGTCTTCCCAGCGGGCAGCGTCTGATTTTCATGACGGACGGCGAGGGAAAACAGCTGAATGTGAATTCGATTTATAAAAACGTTTTGAACGGCGGATCGAATTTCATGATCCGTTACCGTCACGGCGGCGGAGACAAGTACGGACACGGCGGCAATGCGTTCAATGCGCTTTGGAGCGACGGCAGTGTCGCGTCCATCGGTATCGTTACGAATTCGGACATGTTTTACCGGAATTGAAGGAGAATTTGCCATGGTGAGCAAGATGTTCGTTTTTCTGTTTCCTTTTGCCGTATTCGGGACGGAACAGGTTCTGTTGGAAGAGACGTTTGAACAGCCGCTTGGAAAAGCATGGCACGGCTCCTGTTTCGGCGGCGGTCCGGGTGCGGTCGGACGGGTTGTACAGGGGGCGTATCGCGGGAACGGGGCGCTGAGACTTTACAAAGAGGCGAAGCCCGGTGGAACGCAGTTCTTTGCTCCGCCGATTCCGTGTGCCGATGTCCCGTCGATCCGGTTGGAGTTTTTCTATCGCGGGACGAAAGGCGCTCTCACGGTCAATTATTTTATCCGGAATGGCAAAATGCTGATTCCGCAGAAAACGCCTCTTGGGAAGCAGGCTGGACTTTGGATCAACCTGCCGCCGTCGGAAACATGGACCCGATTTCAGAAAACGATTGGAATTCCGGAATATTACCGTCCGGAACACGCGCAGTTTCAGCTTTGTTTCCGTCGCGCGGGGGGTGAAAGTCCGGGAGAGCTTGTCGTGGACGAATTGAGGGTGACAGCTCTCGGAAAAGAATCCGGGAAAGCGCCGGACACCGGTCGGAAAACGATCGTTGTTCCGCTTCCCGGACCGCTCTCTCCGTCACGGAAAACGGCGTATACTCCGCTATTCGTGCCGCCGGAACGGAAATTCACTCTGAAAGACGGGCTGATTTATCGCGGAGAGCGCCCGTGGTTCTGGATCGGCGACGGCAGCGGGATGGCGGCGGGACAATCCACGGCAGGTTCCATCTGGATGGCGCGCGTGCTGGGCAGCCGCTTTTCATCGCTTGCGGTCGGACGCAAACCGCTGGGACGCGTTCAGGGGGATGTGCTGACTATTACGCCCGGAGAGGCGGAAGCGGAGGCGTCGTACAGTTTCGTGCGCGAGCTTCTGCGGAACGGAATCTATACAGAAAGCTCGGTCGGCGAGGAGGCGGATTATCGCAACAACATGAAACATCTGCGTCAGAGCTGGCCCGGACTTGACCGGCTGCTGCTGACCGGCAATCACTATTACTCCTATGACACGGCAACGCTGCTCGGCAGACGGGTGAAAGATGCCTGGCGGCGGTCCGTGTTCCGTTATATCGGTGACACGCCGTTTTTCGGAATGGAGCTTTACCGCGAACTCGGCTATTCGCCGTCACACGACCGCGCGATCCGTTCGTTCCGCGAATGGGCGAAGAGAAAATACGGCAATGATCTTGTGCGTGCAAACCGTATCTGGAAACAGAACTTTGCCGCATGGGACGCCGTTGTTTCTCCGCATCTGAAACGGGACGGCATACTCAGCCGTGCGGAACAATATGCCTTGAAACTGAAATGCGAGCGCGAATATCCCGAACTTTATCTGGATTGGATGGCATTCTGCCAGGAGGAACTGGCGCAGATTCTGAAAAACGAACGGGATGATTTCCGGCGTCATTCCCGCGTCAATGTCGGAGTGGATCTCCGCGCTCATTCCGCCCGCACGGATGACGGCTATGCGTCATCGGATCCGGAGCTGATTGACCGGTTTGCCGACATCTTTTTCATGCATCGCGGTTATATTCCGTTTGATTATGGTGCCGCTCCGGCGGATGAAGATTCCGTAAACCGCTCAACCGTCAGCAATCTGATGGCGAACAATTTTTTCAAAACCAATACGAAGCATCCCGTCTGGAATTCCGAGTGCATCGTCCGCATGACCGTTCCTCCGGGAAGTGCGCGGGAGTCCATGCGGAAAAACGACATTGCGTCACTGCACGGCGCATGGAAGTTCAAGCTGGTTCCGCTGGATGACTCAGCAGACCGTTTCGCGCCGGATCTGGATGATTCCGCATGGGAGTCCATGCAGGTTCCCGGCTGTTGGGACAAAACGGAAGCGTACCACGGACGGAAAGGGGTGGCGTGGTACCGGAAACGTTTTGAGGTGCCGCGGTCTCTGCATAATGATTTCGATGACGGCAGTCGGCGCTTTCTGCTTTACGGACGCGGAATCGCACAGTCCGGCACGATCTGGCTGAACGGGAAAAAGGTCGGTGAGGTCAAAGGATGGGATACCTGGTACCGATTCGATGTCGGCGGACTTCTGAATTACGGCGGGGAAAATCTGCTTGCGATCCGGGTGGATGGCAACGGATATTACAACGGACTCCGCTTCTTCTGTCATCTGCTGGCAAACGATATGGTCAACGAGCAGAAGAAATTCGGCGAGAAACAGTATGTGTCACTGCTCTGGACTTTCATGATGCGCGGTCTCAGCGCCGTTTCGCTCTGGAATTGGAGTGAGGAGTGGCGTCCGTTCATGCCGCAGCTGGAGGCGGAATTGAATTCCGTCAGCCATATCGTGCTTCCGGAAGTGCGGAAAAACCACTCCCGCGTTGCGTTCCTGTATCCGTATCTCTACGCGAAAGGGCTTGTTTTCGAGGTGGAGAACGATTATAATGATTATATGAGTTATTACAATGCTTTTGAATTCCGGCAGGTGCGTCCGGATGTGTTCGGCGAACGTAATTTCCGTTCGGTCTCGCCGGAACAGTATCCGGTTGCGGTGTTTCCTTATGCGGGCGTTGTGCGGGATGAAACGTTCCGCCATTTCAAGGAGTATGTGAACAGAGGCGGAACAGCTGTCGTGACGTTCGGATCACTGGAACGGACTTTTTCCGGTTATGAGAAAACGGAGTTGGAAAAACTCGCCGGGGTTCGCATACTCGGCAGGAATGAGGCGGATTCACTGATCGTTGACGGAGTGACATATCCGATCCGGTCCGGAGATTTCACAAAGAGCCGCGGTGTCCGTATCAGCGCTGAGGGAGGAACGGTTCTGCACCGTTTTCCGGACGGCTCTCCGGCTGTAACCGAATGCAGGGCGGGGAAAGGGCGGATCCGGTTTATTGCTCCCCGTCTGGAGCTTTCCGGCGTGATGGCTGTTCTGCGGGATGTCATTCCCGAACCGGAAGTGAAGGTCGTCAGTGCGGAAAAACGGGAATTCCCGTACATTGAGTCCTGGATCGGCGGACGCAACGGCAGGGCGGTGCTTTACCTGCACAACTGGGGCGGGTTGAAGCATGAACTGACGGTTACGGTTCCCGGACGGTATGCTTCATGGCGGATGAGAAACGTGCGTGGTGAATTCCATCGTGCCGGAAACTGCGTTTACCGGATTGCGCTTGAATCCAATTCACCGGCAGCTCTGCTGCTGGAAGCTCCGGAGACCGAACCTCTTCCCGTTCCGGGTTTGTCTCCTGCGCTGAACCGGATTCTGTCCCGTCTTTCAGAGCTTCGCAAGGATGGCAATGGTTCCCGTCCGGCGGTTCTGTTCCTGAAATCGCCGTCTCTGTACGCCGAACCTTATGGTCGGGGACTGCTGCCGATTCTTGCCGATGCTCTGGACCGGCTTGGATATGAGACGCGGGAACTGCCTGCCGGAGAATGGACACCGGAACTGGCGGAACGGTTTCCGTTGGCGGTTCTGGCAGAAGACTGTAATTTGTATTATTCTCTGTTCGGTAAAGATTCGACTTTTGCCGGACGTGTTGCCGGGTATGTCCGCAACGGTGGATCGCTGTTGCTGCTGACTTATACGGCGCCGACTTTGAATGCGCAGATGCGTCTGCTCCGCAATATCGGCCCGGAATTCGGCGTGACGATTGGCGGGGCGGTGGTCTATGACCGGAATCACGCGGCATTTGGCGATCCGCTCCAATTTTATTCGATGAATTTTACGGAGCATCCTGTGACTTCCGGCGTGAAACGGCTTCTGATTTACGCATCGCGTCCGCTGAGTTTGAAACCGGGGAGTCCGTTGAAAGGAATAGTGTTCAGCAACGCCGGAGCGGAACGGCGCGGCGGAGAGGTGCTTGCCGCCGCGGGCGAATTGGGGAAAGGACGTGTCCTTGTTGCTTCTGATTTGCTTTGGCTCCAGCCATTCCGGGTTGAGCATGGTGATAATCTGCGGTTTCTGCTGAATTCGCTCGGATGGCTTTTACGGAAAGAGATACCCGGAGAATTTCGGAAACGGTATGCGGAAACGCTGTTTCTTTCGGAAAAGACTCTTCCGCTGAACTGACTTCAAAGCGAGTTCAGCAAAGCGGGGAGCTCTTCAATATCGGAGAGGCGCCAGGTGGCAGCGGAAAAGTCACCTCCGGCACTGATGCCGCGCGGAATGGCGACGGTACGGATTCCCGCGCGGACCGCCGAAAGAACTCCGCGTTCCGAATCTTCCACGGCTACAGCGGTTTCCGGAGCGGCGCCAATCTGTCGAAGGGCGGCCAGATAGGGATCCGGGTGCGGTTTGTGGTGGATGAAATCGTCGTCGCCGACCGTGAAATCGAAATATTGCCGCAACCCGCTTGCGTCATGGATCGTTTTGAAGTGCATGGATTGACAGCAGGTCACGATTCCGATGCGGAAACGGTTATGCAGGTTCGCAAGGACTTCGGGGACATGCGGGATCACCAGAGAAGTGCCGCGTTCGCGGAGCATGGCGTCGTAGAAAACGTTCCGCCGCCGGCGGGCTGCTTCGGCTGTTTCCGGTGAATGTCCGTGTGCAACAATAATATCCGCAAGGCTCATCCCTTTGGCAAGGCTCAATTCTGAAAACTCCGCCTCGTTGAGCCGGATTCCGAATTCTTCAAGCATCCAGCGGCAGGATTCGTAAAAAACGCCTTCGGTATCGACGAGTACACCGTCGTTGTCAAACAGAATGGTTTGGAGCATGGCGGGTTCACTCCTTGTTTTTTCCGAGAAACTCCCGCCGGTATTCCAACGGAGAGGTCAGATACTTTTCTTTGAACAGACGGGAAAAGTAGAACTGGTTGTCGATTCCGACCCGTTCCGCGATCTCGGCAACGGAGTCGCGGGTGGCGATCAGCTGATTGGCGGCGTGCTGGAGACGGCACTGGATCAGGAACTGCTGCGGCGGAAGTTTGGCGACTTCTTTGAACAGACGGCGGAAGTGAGTCTGCGTGACGTTGCACTCTTTCGCCTCGCGCGCAAAATCCCATTCCTCTTCGGGATGCCGCCGGATTCTGTCGATGAGCCGGATGAAAAACTGTTCCTGAAACGGCGGAAGTTTCCGGCTTGCGAGGCTTGATTCGTGCATTTGGAGCAGCAGGTCTTCATAAAGCAGGATTGCGCGCGGCGGAATGAGTCCCGGGCGGCGGTAGAGCGCGTGGATCGCAAGCATGGTCTGGAGAAATTTCTCCGGATTGTGGATCGGGACGAGCGGCGGGTCGCGGTGGAGTTCCATCAGTCCGGAACGGATATAGGATTCGATCCGTTCCCCGAACGAGCAGATGAAGTTGTGAAACCGCGGTTTGCCGTCTGCCGGACCGTATGCGAAATGTGTTCCCGGATGCGTGATGAATGCGTGCGGACCCTCCACGGTGTACTCTGTCCCGTGGTTGATTTTCAGACGCAGTTTTCCGGCGTGATTGTACTGGATCCCGTAGTAGATCGGTGTATTGTCGATCCACGCCGTGTGGTCCGGAATGCTTCCCGTGATGCTGATGTAATGTCCTGCGAAAAAATCCATAGCCGAATGTTCGTTTTGTGTATAAGTTCGTTTGTTTTCTCTATTCCGTTTTACCCGGATGCGCGGTATACTATCTGCAACGGTAAGATATTTCTTATCTGCAAAAAATCAAGGAGGAAAAATGATGAAACAGCTGAAAATCGGTTACATGGCGCTTTCAAAGGCCAGTTGGCGCACGCCGAAGATCGACGCGATCGTGGCGGATACCGCCGCAAATCTCAAAACGCTTCCGTACGAATTCGTGATGCCGGAATCTCCGGTGACGACCGAAGAGGAGATCATCAAAGTCTGCGGGGAATTCAACCGCGAAGGTGTGGATGCCGTTGTCATGCACTTTGTCACGTTCCCTGCCGGGGCGATGATCCCCGCTGCCGGGACCCGGCTCAATGTGCCGGTCATCCTGTTGGCGAATCCGGAAAAAGCGGGAGCCGGAAAGATGTGGGAACAGAATTCGTTCTGCGGCGCAAACCTCGGCGGATTCGTAATGAACCGTCTGCGCAAACAATATTCGTTCGTCCGCGCCCTGCCGGACGAAACGGCGCAAGCCGTGACGCCGATGCTGAATGTGATCCGCTGCATGGCGGAGATGAAAGAGCTCAAGATCGGACTAGCCGGAGGACGCGTTCCCGGTTTCTATACGTCGAATTTCGATGAGATGAAGCTCCGGCGCGAATTCGGAACAACGGTGGAGGTGATGGATCTGCTGGAGGTCGTGAATACCGCCGGTCAGCTTGACGCCGGTCAGCTTGACGCAGCGCGGGAAATCGTGAAACGTTCTTCTGCGTCCGCCTGCTGTGTCGGGGAAGGGGATCTGGAACTGGCGGCAAAAATGCTCGGCGCTTTTCTTGCAATGGCGGAAAAATATACGCTGGACGCTTTTGCTGTCCGCTGCTGGCCGGAGCTTTCGGATATTTTCGGAATTGCTCCCTGTGCGGTTCTGGGAATGTTGAGCGACAACGGGCTCCCGACCAGTTGCGAGGGCGACGTTCCGGGGGCGGTGACGATGATGATTCTGCAAAAGCTCGCGGGCGGCGGGATTCCGTTCTTCGTGGATCTGATTTCCTACGACGAACAGGATAATTCCGGCGTGGTGTGGCATTGCGGCGCGGCTCCGGTTTCGCTCTGCCGCAAATTTGAAGAGACGCAGTACCGGCTGCATATGCGTGTGGACGGCGGCGACAGAAAAGGCGTCACCAACGACTTTTCCCTGAAAGCCGGACGTGTGACGCTGGCGAAACTGGATCAGGATGTCGACGGGAACTACCGGATGCTGATCGCGCCGGGAACCGCGGTCGATACGGAACCTTTCCTGCGCGGCAACCCGCTGACGATCAAGTTCGATGATCCTGTTCCGAAGCTCATCAATACGATCCTCCGGAAAGGATTCGAACATCACTATTCCGTGATCCATGCGGATGTGAAAGCGGAACTGCTTCAGCTCTGCGAGTGGATGAACATTCAGCCGGTTCTGGCGGAATAACGGATTGCATTCCATAAACCGGAAAGCCCGGACGGTGTTCCGGGCTTTTGTCTGTCTGCAAAAAAGCCGCCCGGAGGCGGCTTTGGGAAAAACGGCGTGATACCGTCAGTTGTTTTTCTTCAGCAGTTCCGACGGTTTTTGCGTGGTCTTGGGAAACCGCTTGTCATTGGGTTTCGCAATGCTGTTTTTATTGCCCGACGTATCCAGTTTGAACGGCTTCATGACATGATCCACTTCGGTTTTGATGAAGAGTTCATAATCTTCCTTGTAGAATCTGGCACGGTCTTTGAGGGTAATGGTGTTCTTCCTTTGGAGGAACGTGAATTTGCCGTCGCTGATGCGGAGTCCGGTCGGCTGCACTTTGATGAGTTTTCCCCGGACCGTTGCGCCGGAAAGAAGCTGGAACGAAACATTTCCACCGGTTTTGATCGGAAGTTTCGGCGGCGGATTCTGCTTGCGGATCTGTCGGGTGATTTCTTCTCTTGTCGGTTTCTTCGGCTGCTGCGGTTTCTGCGCGGCGGGTTTCTTCTGGTCCTGTGCGGGAGCCGCAAACGGGAAGAACGCTGCGGCTGCAATGACCAGAGCTCTCAGTAGCTGGATTTTTGTTTTCATTTGTTCTTTGCCTCAATATTAATGAATGTTGTTCAGGTATTAAGGTATCATAAGTTTGAAAAAATGCAAATCGCCGGGGGGCGGGAGAGACATTTTTTTTCCGCCGGAATGCGGTTTGTACCGGAAAATCTCCGATTTTCTTTTTTCCGAACTTGAAAATATGAAATGTTATGATTATAGTGTGAATCTATGGATTACTGTATCTTGAAATACGGACATCGGTTCTGAGTGTAAAAAAGACGGCTGTCCGTATCAATGTTTTTCAGAAAGGACTGTGTAACATGGGCAAAACGTCCCGTTATCTGAATTTGCCGACCTTGACTATTCAGGAGAGTTACGGCGCCGGAAGAGAGATTGTGCTTGACCGCAGCGGAATGATCGTCGGGCGGGATGCCGACTGTGATATTTTCATTGACGACCGCAATGTGTCCCGCCATCATCTGCGGATCTCCGGCGCGCCGGGAAACATGATTGTGGAAGATCTCAACAGTGCAAACGGTACTTTTGTCAATTCCGTGCCGATCAAAAAGAAGCAGATCAAACATTTGGACGTCATTCAGATCGGCAGTGTGATGATGGTGTTCAACGATCCCGACAATTCCGGGTTCGGTTCTCAGGTCGCCATCGAAGAGGTCGCCGGGGAAAGCTGCTACACGTTTGAATTCCTGCGGCAGACCGTGGCGAATCTGGAAAAGAACATCGCGATCGTTTTCAAAGGAAAACCGGAGGTGATCCGCGATGTGATTGTCTGTCTGTTCGCGGATGGACATCTGCTGATCGAAGACGTTCCCGGCGTCGGGAAGAGCATTCTGGCGCAGGCTCTTGCAAAATCCGTGCAGGCGCAGTACCGGCGAATTCAGTTTACGCCCGATATGCTGCCGTCGGATATTACCGGCATGAATGTCTATGACGAAAAGAATCAGACCTTCAAATTCCTGCCCGGTCCGATTTTCGGAAACGTGATCCTTGCGGACGAGATCAACCGCACCACGCCGCGCACGCAGTCGAGCCTTCTGGAGTGCATGTCGGAGTCTGTCGTCACGATTGACGGTAAGGGGCATGTTCTGCCGAAGCCGTTTTTTGTGATTGCGACGCAGAACTCGGAGGACTATCACGGGACCTATCCGCTGCCGGAACCGCAGCTGGACCGTTTCCTGATGCAGATCCGCATCGGATATCCGAAGCCGGAGGACGAGCTGGATATTCTCACGTCGCAGACAAATTCGCATCCGCTGAGCTCAATTTCCTATGTGATCAAGGGAACGGACGTGGTGCACTGCCAGGCTCTGGTGCGTACCGTGAAAGTTTCTGAGCAGGTAAAGAATTATATTATCCGCATCATCAACGAAACCCGTGTTCATCCGGCATTGACGAACGGCGGAAGCCCGCGCGCTTCTCTGGCGCTGATGCACTGTGCGCAGAGTCTTGCGGCGTATCGCGGACGGGGCTATGTGACGCCGAAAGATGTCCGCGACATGCTTCCCGCCGTGCTCTGCCACCGCCTCCGTCTGAAACTGCGGTATCAGGCGGAATGGAAATCGGTCGGCAATGTGCTGAACGCCATTGTGGAATCCGTCAAGCTGGAGAATGAGGAACCGTCCGCGTGATGTTTGCTTTCCCGACGATTCATGGCGCTCTTTTTGTGCTGGCAGCGGTGATCAGCCTTGGCGTCGCCTACGTCAATGTGGGGCTTGCCACGGCGTTGGTCGCTTCGTTTTTCTCGGCGGTGTCGCTTGCCAGTTTTCTGATGGCGCAGTTCTCCCTGTTCCGGATCAAAGTGGAACGGGAGCCGATGATGGACACCACCTGCAACACGAAAACGAATCTTCCGCTGCGTATCACGAACAATTCGCCGTTTGCGCGGCAGTCCATGGTCGTCTGTGAAAAAGGCGGTTTGTTTCCGGACAACCGGCTGAATATCGCGGTCCGTTCCCTGAAACCGCGGGAATCACTTCTGCTGATGCGTCCGGTCCGTGTAGTTCACCGCGGTCACTACTCCCTGAACAAAATCGTTCTCTGCGGAGGCGATCCTGCGGGTATCTTCCGCAAGCGCCGGGTGTTCCGTCTGCCGGGGGATATTCTGGTTGCTCCGCGCACCGTGGAGTTGGAGACCCTTCCGCTCAACCGGAACCGTAAAGTCATGCCCGGACAGGAGGGGCGACCGCTTGCTCTTGCGGGGATCGGCAAGGATTTTTTCGGAATCCGCCCGTACCGTCACGGCGACGAGATGCGGTTCATTCACTGGAAGTCCACGGCGGCGAAGCGGCATCTGATGGTCAAGGAGATGGAAGCGCAGACGGCCGACCGCGTGGCGATTGTGATCGACACCAACCGCGCCGATGTCGGCATTTCGGAATACGAAAACAATTTTGAATTTCTGGCGTCGATCGCCGCAACGGTCGTGGAGTATCTCAGCTCCATTTTCTGTTATCTGAATTTCTATATTCAGATGAAAGATCAGATCGTGGAGCTGCACGGTGACGCCACGGGACTGAAAGGCAAAGTGATGTCGCTTCTGACCGAGGCGCAGCCGGTGGAGTCCAATTTTCCCGAATTGGTTTCCAACATCATGGAGCATCTGGAGCCGGGGACGGTGCTTTATGCGCTCTCGCTTTCCAATACGCCGAAACTGGTTGATGCGCTGGAACTTCTTCAGGAACAGCATGTCCATATTCACTGGCTTTATGCTCCGAAGCAGAATTTTCCGCACGTCGATCCGGAAACTCCGCTGGTTCTGAATCCGGCGCGGATCCGTGTGGACCATTCCCGTCAGATCCTGCCGGTGACGGTTTCCTGCCGGAGCGATATTCGGGAGGTGCTGGGCCAATGCTGAACTGGTATCGCAGATGGAAAGAACTCCGCGTGGCAAGAATCGTCGACTGTTCCCACATGAAAAAGATTCCGGAGCGGAGCCGGCTTCATGTAGTGTTTACGCTGTTGTTCGCAATCGCGATGGTTTCGGTGCTCTGGCAGCATTGTCATCCGGTGATTTCGATTCTGATTCTTGCCCTGATCGTTCCGCTTTCCGTTCCCGCGTTCATTCCGTATGCGAAATTCGGATTTGCCGGGCGGTTCATTCTTCAGCTCTTCCTCGTGATGTTCGCTCTGCTGTGGACCTTTTACCGGATCAAAACGGGAACGCTGGTGGATAAGGTCTGTCTGGAACTGCTGGGGCTGACCGGAATGTCGTTTCTGATGGGGCGCCGCTCCCGCGATTACGGCTATCTGTTCCTGATGAGCACGTTTCTGCTGATCTACGGAGCATTGCTGCCGCGTCTGCTGTTTCTTTATCTCTTTCTGGGAGCGGTTTTCTGCATTCTTGCGATCTTCTACTACAACCGCCCGCTGAATCTTGCTTCGGATCCGGAGATCCGGCATCCGAAACTGCGTCCGGCGGGAACATGGGGGTATTTTCTGATTCATGCGCTGCTGACGCTGGTTTTCTTTCTGGGAGTGTTCCTGCTTCTGCCGAAGCTGCCGACGCGTACCAGGGGCGCGTTTGAAGTCTCATTCTTTACCGATAAAGAATCGCTTGCTCCCGTTTCCATGCAGAAGTGGCTTCACAGTGAGAAAAAAGAGTTGAAGATGAGTCCGAAAGCTCCGCTCGTGATCCGGACGGGACGTCCGAATACGCTGAGTTCTTCCGGTACGCCGCTGAAAACGAAGAATGCGCCGCCGGTCAAGACCCGTGCGGATGGCGACGGTTCCGGTTCGGCGCAGGGGGAAGACCTGCTGTTCACGGTCAAATCTCCGGTCAAGCTCTATCATCTTGCCAGAGTATACAGCGATTATGACGGTACGGCATGGCGGCTTTCCCCGTCCCTGAACCGCGGCGGGCAGCGCCGTCTGCGCCCTTCGGAGCGGGAACCGAAAAGCATGGATATTGAACTTCAGTATACGGTGCGCAAATGGATCTCGCCCCGTCTCTATGCCCCCTACCTTCCGGTCTCGTTTCAATCGTCAACGCCCACGGTCCGGATCCGGCAGCCGGAACTGTTCGGCGGGGAGCTTATCGGCAGGACGTATCCACAGCTGCCGTACTGTTACAAAGCCTCCGCGCGGATTTATCTGCCGGACGGAAGCGTCCCCGAACTGCCGGCGGCTCCGGGCGCCGCACCGGATAAGCGCAAGACAACTTACTGGCTGGAACGCGGATCAAAATACCGTTACATGGCGCTTCCTCTCCCAAAAATTTCCGACCGCCTGCGCCGTCTCGTCAATTCACTGACGGAAGGAAAGGAGAGCGATTTTGAGAAAGCCGTCGCGCTCCGGGATTATCTGCGGGCAAATTTCCCCTACAAGCTGAATGCCGATCCGCTTCCTCCGGGGAAAGAGACCGCGGATTATTTTATCTTTGAATTGAAAACCGGACATTGCGAGTATTATGCGACCGCGCTTGCCGTAATGGCGCGCATCGCCGGGATTCCGTCCCGCGTCGCAACCGGTTTTTCTCCGGGCAATTACAATACGATGATCAATCAGTTTGAGGTTTACGAGTATCACGCCCATGCCTGGACTCAGCTGTTTTTTGAGGATCGCGGCTGGCTGACATTTGACGCCACTCCGCCGCAGAGCGTGGTTTCCCGGACGACACCGGCGGGAATCGGTGTGCTTCGCGATCCGTTCGGCGACGAGTGGAAAGTCTCTCCGCCGGAACTGGCGGAGAAAACCCAGGCTTATGCCAGAGAACTGTATGCGGAACGGATGAAGGAAAAAAGCGTGGAGATGACGAAGCTGGACGAGATCGTTGTCAAGGCGATTGCCAAGGAAGAGGAAAAACGCAAGAATGCGGAGGTGAAGAAACCCGCTCCGGACAAAACCACGTTTGCGGGACGGCTCAATGCTTTGCTTCAGGGGCTGAACCGCGATTTGCGTGAGGCGTTCGACCGCAGTCTGGACTATGTTACCCATCGGTGGACTTTGCTTTTCCCGCTGGCGTTTCTGCTGCTTTCACTGATCGTGATCGTCCGGATCGCTGTGGTGGCGCTGCGTCAGCGTTACCTGCTGCGGAAAGCTCAGCGCTTCTTTGCGCTCGCCGGAGACCCTGCGGTGCCGTCGGATGAACGGATCCGTGCGCTTTATCGGGGGACGCGGCTTCTGCTGGACCGGGCGAATCTGCCGCGCCGGAAGAACCGGGAGCTGTTGGAGTATGCGGCGTCTCTGGCGGAAGTCGATCCGGTTCTGGCACAAAATACGGAAGCTCTGTTCGAGGGGTTCTACCGTGTGGAATATGGACAGCTCGTTCCCGATGAATTCGATACCCGGAACATGGAGGACAAAGTCCGTCTGATCCGGGAACGTCTTATGCGAATAATCCGCGGCGGGCGATGATTCCGCGGAGCCGTTCGTCGCTGAACCGTTCCGGCAGAGTTCCGCCGCAGACCGTCAGAAAGTAACGGTATGCCGCCAGCGCTTCCGCTTCCGTTGCAAACGGACGGGGCAGGGAGAGCAGTCCGTCGAAATCTTCGATCAGCGTATCCGCCAGTTCCGAATAGTAACGGTTCAACGCTTCGGCTGTTCCGGCGGTTTCACGGAATACGCGCTGGTAGGACTCCATTGCCCCGATGAAACGCACTTTTGTGCGGGGGTATCCGGAACACATGAGATTCCACGCTTCCCCATCGGCATTCTGATCCCCGGCGGATCGGAAGTCCGTCCGGAACAGAACACAGGGAATTTGCAGAAAGCGCGCCGCCATGAATTCCACAACCGTTCCGGAATCCAGTTCCGTGCCGTCAAAGTTGAAGAGTGCGAGCTGGGATTCGAGAAGCAGACGGAAGTCGTTGTCGCGGATTTCCAGCGGACTCGGACGGAGCTGATTCTCCTCCTTCTGCGGCAGATTGGCGATATAATTTCCATTGGAGCGGTTCCGGATTGCTTCCGCGAGCAGATGATTGCCGATCAGTTCCTTGTGGCAGAAGAGGGCTCCGGCGAAATAATAATGATATGCCATGATTGTAATTCTCCGTTTTTGGTAAACATAGCACGGAAAACGGAAAAAGCAATTACTGTTTCAATGCGTCTTCAAAAATCCGGCGGATCAGTCTGCGGCGCGGCAGGTCCGGCAGAGAATCCGTTTCGGCGGCGCCTGCCTCAAAATCCTCTCTGGTGCTGAGCGGATCGAAACGACGGTCGAGCAGATCGGCAGTCCGGATGAAGAACTCTTCCGGTTCGGGTCCGGGAAGAGCGGTATTCCGGAATGGGAAAAACGGATGGGCTGCGGCATAACGGGCGGCGGTTTTCCCGGCAATCCTGCCGAAGACAAAAACTTCAAGCCCCGCGTTTCCGCCAAGACGGTCCCGTCCATGAATTCCTCCGGCGGCTTCTCCGGCGGCAAACAGTCCCGGCACGGCAGTGGAGCAGTCCGGAGCGATGCGGATTCCGCCGAGCGTGGTATGAGCGCCGGGTTTTACTTCGAACCACAGCGACCGGAAGTCCGGTGACAGCCGTTTGAATTTTGCGTGATATTCCGGGTATTTCCGGGCAAACGCCTCTTCCCGGATTCCGCTGAAATCATAACGGATCCCGCCGTGTTCCCACGCATTCCCGCAGCGGATTTCCCGCAGAATCCGTTCGGCAAGTTCCCGTTTGCGCGGGACCGGTTCGCCCGGTTTCAGCAGAGATTCCCCGTGACGGTTCAACAGTTTTGCGCCCTCGTGCAGAACCGTGGTGATGACCGGGAATCCGGCAAGATGCAACGGAAAAACGGTCACGGTCGGTTCAAACTGCACGAATCCGAGACCGTGCAGTTCCGCACCCGCCTGCAGCGCCAGCAAAGCGGGATCGCCGCGCAGTTTTTTGCTCCATGTGCTGAACTTCCAAAGTCCGGCGAAGCCGCCGCCAGCCAGAATGACCGCTTTTGCATGGATCGCTTCCCCGCGTTCGGTCCAACCTCCGGCAATGCCGTCTGCAGCGACTGCCAGCCGGATGATCCGTTCTGCGAGAATATCGGTTTTGAGCAGGGCGAGTGCCTGCTTCCCTGTTGTCGTTCCGGAGTGAACGACGCGGGGAAAACTCGTGCCGACGGCGTTGACCATGTCGAACCGTCCATCCGGGGAGCGGTCAAACCGGATTCCCATTTGCTGAAGCCGTTCCAGTTCGGGCAGGGCACGGTCCGCGAGAAGACGGACCAGCGCCGGAACGGAAGCCCCGGCTCCGGAGGCGAGTGTGTCCCGATAGAGAGCTTCGGGGGAGTCCGGCGGGTTTGCGGGGGCGGAGAATCCCATGATTTCACCGGACGCACCGCCGCCGGAATCTGCAACGAGGACCCGGAGCTCCGGCGCCGTTTCGCGGATTTCCGCCGCCGCATTGAGCCCGGCGAGTCCGCCGCCGATGATCAGAACATCCGTTTCCCGCATGACGGTCAGAACTCCCAGATTGCACCGTTGGCGAGAGACCCGGCATTTCTGACGAACAGCCGCAGGAACGGCGGTACGCCTTTCGGGTCGAATTCCCATTTCCAGTTTTTCTTCCGTTCCGCCAGTTCTTTTTCGTCGACCATGAGGTCAAGCCGCCGGGCGTCGAGATCAATTTCGATCCGGTCGCCATTCCGCACAAGCGCCAGCGGCCCGCCGAGAGCCGCTTCGGGGGAAAGATAACCGATTGAGAGTCCGCTGGAGCCGCCGGAAAATCTGCCGTCGGTAATGATCGCCACATCGTGCGCGAGTCCGCGGCCTTTCAGCTCTTTCTGGAATTGATAGGAGGTCGTTCCGAATGCGCCTTTCGGGCCGAGATAGCGGAGAATGCAGACGTCGCCTTTGCGGATTCCGCCATCGTTCAGAGCGCGGAGCGCCTGCTCCAGTGAATCGAAGCAGTTTGCCGGACCGCTGAAGATCCGCATGGATTCCTCGACAGCCGCCGCTTTGATGATTGCGCCATCCGGGGCGAGCGTCCCGTAAAGCACATAGAGAGCCCCCTCCTGCGAAACCGGGTTGTCAAGAGAGCGGATTACGTCGGTGTCGTAGACTTCTGCGTCGGCATAATTTTCCGCGAGCGTTTTTCCCGTGACCGTGAGCGCGTTGCCGTTGAGTTTCGGCATCAGGGATTTGAGAACGGCACGGGACCCGCCGGCGCGTTCGATGTCCTGAAGATGCCAGCGTCCGCTCGGCGAAGCTCCGACGATTTGCGGAATTTCCCGGGAAGCACGGTCGAAATGCGCCCACCACCGGTCCCGCAGTCCCGCTTCACATGCGATCGCGGGGAGGTGCATGAACAGATTTGTGGAACCTGCCATCGCCATCGTCATGGCGATCGCGTTGTCGACCGCTTCCGGGGTGATGATCTTCCGTGCTGTGATGCCGTCTGCGAGGAGACGCATGATCTGCTTTCCCGCACGGTAGGCTGTCTGGAGGAGTTCGGAGCTGACGGCGGACATGCAGCCGTTTCCGGGCAGAGTCATGCCGAGCGCTTCCGCCGCGAGGCACATGCTGTTTGCCGTGGTCATGACGCCGCACGCGCCGCAGGGGGTATACATCTTTTCGACTTCCCGTTCCGCCTGTTTGCGGTCGTACTGCCCCTGCATGACTTTCCCGACGTTGTCGGTGAGTTCGATGTAATTGGCACATCTGCCGTCGAGGAACGGCATGGGCATGTAACCGCCAGTGACAAGAATCGCGGGGATGTCAAGCCGCGCTGCCGCCATGAGATGCCCCGGCACGATGGAGTCGCAGGTGGAGAGCAGCACCATACCGTCGAACATGTTGGATTCCACGGTCAGTTCGACTTCGTCCGCGATGTTGTTGCGGCTGGGCAGTTCGATGTAACGCGGATTCTTGAGGACCATTCCGTCGCAGATTCCGGTTGTCATCATTTCAAACGGAAGTCCGCCCGCTTCCCGGATGCCCTGTTTGACGCGTTCGGCAAGAGTGCGCAGATGGACGTGTCCGGGGTTGTACTCGTTCCAGGAGTTCACGACCGCGATGATCGGGCGTTTGAACTCCTCTTCCGTGTAGCCCATGCCGCGGACGAGTCCGCGGCGGCATTCGCGGGCGACGCCGTATTCACTGCGGCTTCGTTCGTTGGACCGGTTCATGAATGCACCTCAGAGCCGGACAACGGAGCATGGCGCACAGGTTCTGCCGTTGCAGCGGTATTCCGTTTCGCCGAGATTGAAGATCAGGACGGAACCATCCGCGTAAGTGACTCTGAAGACGTTTCCGCCGAGTTCTTCGAACTCTTCCATGAATTCATACTGCAGGTCGCTGATGGTGCGGAAACGGTCGTAATCCTGCTTGATCCGGGCGACGTCGGCGGCAAGCTGTTCCGGAGAAAGGAAACGCAGGTCTTCTTCGCCCATCCAGTTCGCTCCGGAGGAACGGAACTTCGCATAGAAATAGGAGAGCGGACGTCCGCCCCAGGCGAGATTCAGAAGCGAGAGCGTTTTATCCGACTTGATGCTGGCATTGACGGTGTCGCAGAACGTATTGTAATGCACGATGCCGTGATAGACCACATGCCAGAACGGGATGTGCTTGTCGACCATCGGGCGTTCAAATTCGCCGTTCCGGTGGAAGATCGTATAGAGCGCGTAATCCAGATCGCCGATGCAGAAGTCCCAGGAACCTTCGGAGGCGCTGGCTCCGACTTTTTCGCGGGAGAGCGCCAGTGTTTTTCCGCGCCACTCCGCTGCTTCCCTGCGATTCAGCGGATGACGGGGATCGTAGCATTTGTTTGTGTTGAGGATTGTCATGACGTCGAGGTAGTGAGTACCGCGGAAACCGAGACGCTGCATATCCGCCATGTCCTGTTCCGCATATTCCTCATGCGCTTTTTTCGGACAAAGGAAATAGGAGTTTCCGCCGCCCCAGTTGCCTTTCTGATGAAGCGAACCGTCTTTGTCGCGCAGACAGTTTTCCTCCCGCCAGCGTTTGGCGATCTTGTAAGAGTCGAGCAGATTGGTGTGTCCGCTGATCAGATAGCCGTATCCTCTGGCTTTTGCGATCAGGCGTTTCAGGGCTTCTTCGCCGCCGAGGAGCGGTTCCACGGGGAAGAGATCGGGGAAGCGTCCGTCATGACCGGATTTGTTCCAGCCGACGAGGCAGAACTCCGCGTGTTCGATCCCCTGTTTGTGGAACTCTTCAATGATCTGTTCGCACTGCTCGAAAGTGATGGCAACGTGGATCGGCGGTTCGGTCTCTTCCGTCTGATCGGGAACGGGGGAGGGAACGGGTTTCCATGCGAGGCGCACCCGGACTTCCGGACCCATTGCGGCTTCCCCCACGACGGGGAACTGTTTCATGCGTTCACGGATCGGAGTGCAGGCTCCGCGTTCAAGCTGATACCGGCGGTAACGCCGTGCCGCACCGCACCAGGTGGCTTCCCGGCCGGTCAATTCAAAAAACTTGATTTCAATATCCTCATACGCTCCGTCGCCTTCCAGAATGAAACGCGGGAACATGTAGTAGACGCCGTTCCTGATTCCGGTCATGAGGCTGTAATCCAGCGACATTCCGGCGACGACCGCGAGCGTTGCGGCGACGCCGTCATGGAACACATAAAGCGGCATGTCGTTGCAGTTGAATTCCGTTTCCTGATCGGCGCGCGGAGAGAAAAAGATCTGCCCGGCATGTCCGTTGTTGTCGATGCTGGGGACCACATAGAAGCCTTTGCTTCCGGTTTTTGCATTGCAGAAATCGGGAAGCATGTCGATGGTGTCGGTATCCGCCGGAATATCCTTTTTGCGGAGGATGGCGGAGTTGCCGCTCATGGTCACGGGCAGTTCACGGGTCGAGCCGTCGGTCAGTCTGAGTTTTGCGATGTACATGGTTTTGATTCCTTTTTTATTGTTCAAATGCTTCCAGCATGGAGTCGATTCCGCCGCTGACGGATTGCCCGCCGTCGATGACGAAGGTCTGTCCGGTGATGAATGCGGATTTTTCATCGTCCGCGAGAAACAGCATCATCGGGGTTATATCGTCCACGGTTCCGAGCCGTCCGGCGGGGATTTTACGCAGAAATGCGTTCATGTCGGCGTCGGAGTAGCGCGCGGAGAGTTTCGTCATGATGAATCCCGGTGCGATGCCGTTGACGTTGATGCCGTATCTGGCGATTTCGCAGGCGAGAGCTTTTGTAAACATGTTGAGTCCGGCTTTTCCGGGAGAGTACGGGAGCATTTTGCGTTTGACCCAGGTAACGATGCTGTGAATCGAACTGACGTTGATGATTTTGCCGCGCACCTTGTTGTCGATCATATTACGCACGGCGATGCGGGAGGTGTACGCGGCGGCATTGAGATTGAGGTCGATCTGGTTGTTCCAGTATTCCACCGGCATGTCAATGAATTCGCCGCGCGGGATTTTCAGGGCGCCGCCCGCGTTGTTGATGAGCACGTCGATTCCGCCGAACCGGCGGATGAACGCGTTCACCATCGTTTCGCAATCGCCGGGATCGCTGACATCCGCCTGAAAGATTTCCACTTCTGCGCCGATTTCCCGTATCCTTGCCGCAGTCTCTTCCGCTCCTTCGGGATTTTTGTTGAAATTCAGGCCGATCGCGCATTTCTCCTTTGCAAAGGCAAGGGCGGTTGCCGCGCCGATTCCGTGAGAAGAGCCGGTAATCAGAACCTTTTTTCCGCTGACGCTCATATAATGATTCCTTAATGACAGTTCCAGTTTTATCAGTTTTGATATAAATATATGCGTTCCGGAAACAAATGCAAGCCGTCTTTCAGAAAAATCAGAAGAATTTTTCGTATGCGAGCCGTGCTGCGCCGAGAGCCGCCTGATGGGGACCGAGAGTCGTGATGTCGATATGAAAGTTCCGCCGTTCCTCCGGCAGGATTTCCCGGAATTTTTCAAGAGTCCGGCAGAAGAGATAGCCGTCGGGACGGCACTGTCCGCCGGAGAAGATCAGGGCTTCTGGAGCGTAAAGCTGGATCATGGAAGCGATGCCGATCGCATTGTACGAGGCGGCGGTGTCCAGAATCGCGGCGGCATCGGCGTCTCCGTTTGCCGCCGCGCGGTCCAGTGCGGCGGCGGAGTGGAGCTCCGGACGTTCCGGCAGACGCTCTTCCGCAATGCGGGCGAGGTAGTTCGCGCCGGAAAACGATTCCAGGCAGCCCCTGAACCCGCAGGAGCAGATATGATCGTTGCCGGGGATCAGGATGTGACCGATGTAGCCGACCGGACGTTTCGGGTGGCTGATCAGCAGAAGATGATTTGCCACGATGCCCGAACCGATGCCGACGCCGAGCCCGATATTGACCAGATTGCCGCATCCCGCGCGTTTCCCGAACCGGTATTCCGCACAAACCGCCGCGACCTGTGTCGTTACCGCGTAGACAGGGAATCCGATCCGTTCCGCAACCGCATGAACGGGGATGTCGGTTCCGAACCGCATTCCGAAGTTGCCGCCGGAAACGATGAGTCCGTTTTCCGAATCCACGTTTCCTGAAACGGAGAGACCGACGGCATAAAGTCTGGCGCGGTCGATCCCGCTTTCGGTCAGTCCGTTTTCAAACAGCGCGGCGATCCGTTCCAGAAAACGCCGCCGGTCCCGGAACGGCTCCGTCGTGTGTTCCGAACGGTAGAGAATATTGAAATTCATGTCGCAGATCACAAGTTTGGTGTATGCCGCTCCGATGTCGATCCCGCAGAAATAAGCGGAATCCGGGTTGACGCAGAGCGGAATGACCGGCCGGCCCGGAGCCTTGGCCTTTTCCTTGCGTGCAAACAGATACCCTTTTTCAAGCAGGGTGTTGGTGACTTTGCACATTGTCCCCCAGGAGAGTCCCGTAACCTGCTGGATCTCCTTTTTGGACGCGTTGTTCCTGCCGTTCCGGACGGCATCCATGACTTTGACGTTATTCGACATTCAATCCCAGTTCTTTCCGGTATTCTCTGACCGTGAAGAGCGCCATAAACAGAAACGGCGGCATTGTGCCGTGAACCGCGCGGATCAGGTATTCCGCTTCTTCCGCCGGGTCCGTGATGCCGTTTGCGAGCGCTTCCCGGATAATTATACTGTAAGTTTCCGTTAATTCAAGTGCTTCCCGGAGCATTTTTCGCGCATTTTCACCATGCAGGACCGCTTTTCCCCATGGAAGATAGGCGTGTCCGGTGACGACGGTCCGGACCGGTTTCGCAAGCAGAGTGCGGAGTGCGCGGCGGTACCCCGGCAGATCCATGCAGAGCCCGCAGCCCTGCAGTTCCGTCCCGTTGCCCTGTATGGAATCTCCTGTGAGGAGCGTTCCGGTCTCCGGATCGAGAAAGCAGACGCAATCGGAGTCATGTCCCGGCGTGGCGATCACCTGAAGTCCGCATACGGTTTCTCCGTCGCGGAATGTGAAACATGGTTCGATCCCGCGCAGCCCGTCCGACGGCGGCGGACTGTGTTCCGGGAACGGAACGCGGATCAGTTTGTTGTATTTCAGCGGATCGCGCAGTTTGTCCGCTCCGGATTCCAATACTCCGCAGGGGAGGGCGGGACAGAGTTCCCGCAGACGGAAATGTCCGCCGACATGATCGCCGTGTGTGTGCGTGCAGAGCAGTGCAGTCAGGGCATCGGGTTCCAGCCCTTCCGCCCGGAGAGCCGGCAGCAGGACGGTATCCACGGCCTCAGTGTTTGCTCCGGAGTCGATGAGTATTGCCTCGCCGCTGTTCCGGCGCACCAGCACGACACCGCTCCACGATCCGCAGAACGGTGTTTTCAGAAGTGACACGGTGTCATTGATCCGTTCAAATTTTTCCATTATTTTTCGTCCCTTTCTTGATTTCTGTTCCGTTGTCATGTATAATATAAAATCAAAGTTGATATAATTCAAGAGGAGAGGATGGAAAATGAATGTTGCAAACAAAACCGCGTTTGAAAAACTCATCGGAGCACGCCCCGTTCTGAACGGTTGCGGCAAGGCGGGGGAACTGATTCCCGGATTCAAAAAGAATCTGATTCTGCATTCCGGGCCTCCGGTGGAATATTGCAATATGCGCGGTCCGCACCGCATGGGGGTGGTCGGTGCGGCTCTCTTTGAAGGTCTCGCCCGGAATGAAAAAGAGGCAGTCGGTATGATCGAAAGCGGAGAAATCGAGCTTGGATGCGCGAACGATTACAATTCCGGCGGTCCCGGCGCGGGAATCACCTCGTATTCCATGGCTGTGCTGGCTGTCACGGAAAAGTGCAGCGGCGTTCGTGCGTTTGCCGCTCCGATTGAGGGCGCTCTGGGCGGCGGACTCGGCGGATGGGGTGTTTACAACCGGGAGATCGGCGAAAATCTGAAAACGATTGAACAGGTTTATGCTCCTCTGCTGGATCAGGCGCTCAAGGCGGCAGACGGAATCAGCGTAGCGGATTTATTCGCGGAGGGGCTGCTCATGGGGGATGAGGAACATACGCGGCAGGCGGCGACCGATAAACTGTTCCTGTCCCGTTTGATCGAACCGCTGACGGAATGCGGCTGCTCCGATGCGGAGCGTCTGGCACTGCTCCGCTGGCTGAATTCCTGCCGCCGTTTCGTACACCATGTCGGCTGTGCGTCGGCGGTGGCGTCGCTGAAATCCGCGTCCGGGATTCCGGGGGCGACAATGGTTACGGCGATGTGCGGCAACGGCTATGAATTCGGTATCAAGATCAGCGGCAGGGGGGAGCAGTGGCATACCGCACTCGCGCCGACCTTTCAGGGGCGCTGTTTCAATCCGTCGGATTCCCTTGACGACGCCGCCCCGTGGCTGGGAGACAGTTCCAATGTGGAGGCGTGGGGGCTTGGCGGACTTGCCGCAGCCGCCGGACTCGCTCTGCTGGCGGAGCGTTCCGAATCTCCGGCGGACGGTGTTGCGCAGTGCTCCGAAATGGCGGCGATCTGTTACGGACGCAATCCTTTGTTCCGGATTCCGCTTTTGCCGGAAGGGTGCACGCCTGCCGGGATTCTTCCGGAGCTTGCCGTAAGGACCGGGATTACGCCGAAGATGCACGGCGGAATTCTTTCCCGCGTGACCGGCGGCCAGATCGGGGTCGGTTACGCCCGGACGCCGCTTGCGTGTTTTGAAAAGGCGCTCCGCTGATGCCGTATTCAGTGGAAGAAAAACGGGTCCGGTTTCACACGCCGGAATGGTCCGGTGTGATCGCCTTGAATTCCACGGGGAATATGATCCGCCTGACGCACCGGAAAACCGGAATGGAGATTCTCCGTTTTCCGGATTCGGACGCCGTCCTGATGGAGTCTCCCGCCGTGTACGGAATTCCGCTTCTTCTGCCGCCGAACCGGATTCGTGACGGCAGATTTACCGCCGGAGGGAGAACGTTCCGGTTTCCGGTCAACGAAGAGGCGACGAATTGTTTTCTGCACGGTCTGATGCTTGGGCGCGAGTTCGGACTGAAAACGGCGGAGGAGGCGGACGGCGTTCTCCGTTTTGCGGTATCCAGACGTTTTGACGCGGCGCGTCCGGAATTTTCCGGTTTTCCGTGCATATTCGAGGCGGAAATCGGATATGAGGTGCGGGCGGAGGACGTGAGGCATACCGTCTGTATCCGGAACTTGGGTACGGTCCCGATGCCGCTTGGCGTGGGATTTCATACCGCGTTTTGCGTTCCGGAAACGGAAAGAGTGACGATTGAGGTGCCGCATCTTCCGGATGGAGCATGGAATGTGCACCCGCTACGCCGTCTTCCGGACGGGAACAAACGGGCATGGTCGCAGTTGGAGGAGACGATTCTTTCCGGCGGAGAAAGCGTGGAGGGCGCGGCGCTTTCCTGCATGTTTCCTTTTCCGGACTCGGAACGCTGCGTGAGAATCCGCCGGAAACTCGGCACGATCCGCTACGAGCCGGATCCGCTTTTCCTTCATGCCGCGTGCTGGAATGACGGCGGCGGAAAAGGATTTGTCTGCATTGAGCCGATGAGCTGGATGACGGATGCGCCGAACGTGCCGCTTCCGCCGGAGATCAGCGGATTCCGTCTGCTTGCTCCGGATTCGGAGTGCAGCTTCCGGTCGGTGATCTCCGTGGAGTGATCCGGTTTACTTGACGAAGAAACGCGCGAACATTCCCGCCGGCAGCTGTTTTCTGCCGTCGGCTTCGGGAATGAGCATTTCGCCGCATTCGATGCTGTCCGCGCTTTCCGGGAAGACCGCTGCGAGACAGCGTCCCAGCGAGACGGGCGAAAACCCCTGGGAATGGCAGCTCAGGATGAGAAAATGAGGTTCGTCCAGCTTCAGGATGGCACGGCAGTCCAGAAGCAGTTTTTCAAGCCCGTCTTCGATTTTCCAGACCTGTCCCTGTGCGCCGCGTCCGAAACTCGGCGGATCAAGGGCGATTCCGTGATATTTGCTTCCGCGGCGGGCTTCCCGTGCGGCGAATTTCAGTGCGTCGTCGCAGATCCACCGGACGCGGTCTTTGGTTTCCGGGTTCAGTCCCTGGTTTTTCTTTGCCCATTCGATGATTCCTTTGGATGCGTCGAGATGACATGCTTCCGCTCCGGCTTCCGCCATTGCCAGAGTTGCGCCGCCGGAATAGGCAAACATATTGAGCGTCCGCGCCTTGCCGGGAATCTGCGACACGCAGTTACGCATCCAGTTCCAGTTCGGCGCCTGTTCCGCAAAGAAACCGAGGTGTCCGAAATTGGTCGGACGGGAGAGCAGGGTGAGACCGCCCCATGAGAGCAGCCACTCTTCCGCGTGTTTGTGTTTCCAGTTCCACACTCCGCCGCCGGAAGATTCCCGGTGGAATTCGGCATCGGCATTGTTCCATTCGGACTGGGGCAGGGAGGGCTTCCAGAACGCGTTCAGCGCCGGACGGATGATTTTGTACGGGCCCGCCTGTTCCAGTTTCCGGCAGTTGCCGGAGTCAAGCAGACGGTAGGGGAGGATCTTTTCCATTATTCTGCGGCCTTGTAGACGACCTGACCGCGGATGACGGTCATTCGCACTTTGTTGGTGGTTACGTCGAGGAATGTAATATCGGCTTTCTTGCCGGGTTTGATCTCGCCGCGGGTGATGAGTCCGAGATCGTGCGCCGGATTGCTGGTGAAACAGGCGGCGGCAAGGGTGTCGGGCATTCCCGAATAACGTGTGAAATGGAGCCATCCGGTCTCAAGCGTCGTTGCGGAGCCGGCGATAATGCCGTCGCTTGTAACGACCGCCCCGTCTTCCCGGACCACCCGTTTTTTGGCGGAGGCCTGAACACCGTTGCTGATGCCGATGAGTTTGTCGTTCGGTTTGACGCGGCTTGCCAGCTCCACCATGCGCGGATGCACATGACAGCCGTCGGCGATGATTTCCACGGAAACGCGGTTGTCGGTCAAAGCGATCAGCGTAATGTCCGGCCGGCGCTGATGCAGCGGGGGCATTCCGTTGAACAGATGGGTACAGCGGCGGGCTCCGGCGTCAATCGCGTTCAGAACCTCTTTTTCGGAAGCCATGCTGTGTCCCATGGAAGGAATCACGCCGTTTTCCAGCATGAGCTGGATCAACTGGTCTGCGTGGGTGATCTCCGGTGCAAAGGTCATCAGCTTGATACGTCCGCGTCCGGCAGCGATCAGCTCCGCGGCAAAGACTGGATCGAACGGATACACGCAGTCCCGCGGCTGTGTGCCTGCTTTTTCCGGGTTGATGAACGGACCTTCGATATGGATTCCGGCGGGGTCCGCTCCATCGTGCTCCTGTTCGATCATGCCGGCGAGAATGTCGGTTGTCTTGATCATATCGGCTTTGGGGGCGGAGGTCAGAGTCGGGAAAAAGGTCGTGACACCGTGCGATGCCAGTTCAATGGACATCCGGTTCATCAGGGAATTGTCGTTGACAAGAGCGCGGGATGCGTCAAAACCGCCCGCGCCGTGTACATGGCTGTCAATAAAACCCGGAACCGCATAGGCTCCTTTGAGTTCGATGATTTCGAGTCCCGGTTCGCGGACAAATGCGGAGGCGCCTCCCGTGGCGATGATCTTATCCCTGTCGCAAAGGATCGCACTGGACGGGATATTCTCATGCGGAGTCAGGCAGTGGTCCGTTAGAAATAGTGTTCTGTTTTTTGACGGCATGTTATTTCTCTCTTCCGGAAATTGATTCGTTCTTTCATCGCTATAATATTGCAGAAAAGCGGAATATTTCAAATTCAAAAACGGCGGAGAATGCATTTTTTTCCGAAAAAGCGTTTTTTCACGTTTCCCTTTTTATATATTAAGACGTCCGCGCGGTAGCAGACTTTTCCTGAATTGCAAGTGCTGTTTGAAAGAAAGAATTGAATAAAAGTTTCGTTTCGGACTTGCGAATTCGCAAAAATGGTGCAAATTAAGTATGTTCGCAAGCGGTGCTGCCGATCAATATCCGGAGTGTTTATAACTTGTTGATAAGTTTCGGAAATGTCAACAATTCCGGAGGGCGGAAGGCGGTTCTGTCTGCGGATGGCGGGTGCTTGAGAAATCTCTTCCCACAAAATGGGAAAAGGTGATGAATATTGCATGTTTTTTGATAAAATTGCAATATTTTGAATTCAATTTTAGAAAACAGGTAAAAAAGAAAAGTCAAGCGAAGTTTTCAAAAAAAATTGAAAAAAATCGGGGGATACAGTCGGACTGGGTGCGTGAAATAGCTGGAAGTCCGGTGAATGTCAATAACTTGTGACGGCAATGGAAAGAAGGGTGGAGAACATGACAATGGAGAGTGCGCAAAACGGTGCGTCGGAACTGTGGGGAAAAGTAGCATCCCTGCTCCGGAGCAAGGTTTGCGAGGATGCGTTTAAACAGTATTTTTTACCGATTGTTCCTTTGGCGGTAACAGAGACAGAGCTTAAACTTGGTGTTTCGAGTGCTTTTTTTGCGGAATGGGTCACGGAAAACTTCGGTGATCTGCTTGCGGAAACCGTACAGGAGGCCGCCGGGAAGCCGTTTTCGTTCCTGATGGAATCGGATCCCCGTTATCTTCCGCCTCCGGTGCAGGAGACGCCGGAAGCACATTCGGCGGTCCGTCCGGCAGCTGCGGCAGCTCCGTCTGTTCACGCCGCGGTGACAGCTCCGAACTGTAATTCCCGCTATACTTTTGAGAATTTTGTGGTCGGAGAGGAAAACCGTTACGCCTTTTCCGCTGCGCAGACTGCCGCAACCGCTCCGGGAACTTACAATCCGCTTTATGTATACGGCGGGACGGGAATGGGGAAGACTCATCTGATGCAGGCGGTTGCCAATCATGTCAAATCCGCACATCCGGAAGCCGTGGTGCGCTATACGACCTGCGAAGGGTTCCTGAACGAATATGTGGACTCGCTCAAGAATCACACGTCGGCGGAATTCCGCGACCGTTTCCGCAATGTCGATCTGCTGCTCGTGGATGACGTGCACAATCTCAGCGGAAAAGAGGGGTTGCAGGAGGAGTTTTTCAACACGTTCAATGCCATATACAACGCCGGTAAGCAGATCATGATGACTTCCGATAAACAGCCGTCGGAGATCAAAGGGCTGGAGGCGCGTCTGGTTTCCCGGTTCCAGTCCGGATTGACCGTGCAGATCACGACGCCGTCCTATGAGACGCGTCTTGCGTTTCTGCAGATGAAGCAGAAAGGTGCGCTGGTGCAGCTTCCGGAGGAGTTTCTCTGCTACATGGCGCGGCGGATCTCCTCGTCGATCCGTGCGCTGGACGGTGCACGGATGCGCCTGATCGCTTATGCTTCGCTTGTTGATACTTCGGTTCAGCCGCTGACAATGCCGCAGGTGGAATCTCTGCTGAATGACCTGCTGAATGAAGAGGCGGAACGTACGAAGGTTTCGATTGATAAAATTCTGGAAGTCGTTGCGGCGCACCGGAATCTGAAAGTGCACGATCTTACCGGAGCCAAGCGGACCAAGGATATTGCGGAGTCGCGGATGCTGGCGATGTATCTCAGCCGGAATCTGACCGATCAGTCGTTGAAAGACATTGGTCAGGCGTTCGGCGGGCGCAACCATACGACCGTGATCCATGCAATCAAGCAGGTCGAGAACGATTGCGCAACCAATGAGGAGCTGAAGCGGACCGTGATCACCCTGAAACGAAAACTGCATGCCGGAGACTGACCCATGGAAATTGCCGATCTGCACACGCATACCAGCCTTTGCCGTCACGCGGAGGGAACTCCGGAGGAGTTTCTCGCCGCGGCGCTTGCACGGGGTGAACGCTATTACGGGATTGCGGACCATTGTCCGTTTCCCGCCGATTTTGAGCCGTCCTGGAGAATGACGGAAGAGGAGTTTCCCGAATATCGCCGGATCGTCCGGGAGCTGAAAGAGAAAGCGGCCGGAAGCGGTCTGACGGTGCTGTACGGAATTGAAATGGACTGGGTTCCGGAACGGCGGGAGGAGATTTGTGCGAAACTTTCCGCGGAACCGTTCGACTATGTGATCGGTTCCATTCATTGCCTGGACGGCTTCTGTTTTGACGATCCCGCGAACCGTTCCGTCTGGGCGCAGCCGGGAATGCCGGAAAAAATTTGGAAAGCGTATCTCCGCGATTTGAAAACGTATGTGTCCGAATGGGATTTTCAGATACTCGGACATGCTGATCTTCCGAAAAAATTCGATTACAAGCCGGATGATACCCCAGAGTTTAAACGGGCGTTCCGGGAGATTTTCGGGATCATGAAGGAGCGGGGAATTGCGTTGGAAATCAATGTTTCCGGACTTCATAACGCCGTGCGGGAGTTTTATCCGTCCCTTTCTCTTCTGAAGCTGGCAAAGGAGACCGGTCTGGATCTGACATACGGGTCGGATGCGCACGCTCCGGCGGAGATCGGACGGGATTTTGAAGCCGCCGTTGCGTGGGCGGAAGCGGCGGGGTTTGATGCGTTTGCTGTTTTTGAGAACAGACGGAAGAAAATTCTGCCGTTTGTTTAAAAAATATTTATACCAATCTTAGGATTGGCTTTTTCTCGCATTCTCGTACGTTAAGCCTATCTTGATGCTTCGGTATGACTGTTTATCTCTGACATGATGTGTTATAGTTTTTTTCAAATCAGAGTTGATACGTTCGACAGTTGTGTTCTCTCGATAACGAACCTTATCGCGCTGGAAGGGGTTCAATTATTCCGTCCAGGTCATCATTTCATTTCTTCGACTTTTGAAAATGAACATTTCTTGAGTCCTTTTCAGCTGTGGGATACGGCAGGGGGGGACGGCGTCTGTTTTTCCGGTGACGCTATAGAGAATTCGCCGGAGGCCGTTCGCCAGTACGAAGCATTCCGGATTGCATTGTTGGAATCGGTCAGCGATGTCGAGTACAAGGTTCTAAAAGCTGGGAAGAACCATCTTTTTTGAATCCGGCCCTTGACTTTTGAAATAATCGGGGTATTTTACTTTTTTATAAAGTAGTTTTGGGGTTCCCGCCGGGGAGCCGAACCGCGTTGGATTTTGTATCGTCAGGCCACAGAAGATACGGAATGCAACGCTTTTTTTATGTGGATTTGCACTGCCATAAACAGATTGTTCAGAGTAAAAATGAGAAGTAACGAAAAACAGTTCGGAGGTGAAATATGTTTCGTGAAATGAGAAGAAAGAGGCAAAGTTTATCTCGGGAAAAATGTATTGAGATATTGGGGCAATGTACTTCCGGAGTCCTAGCTTTGACCGGTGATGATGGATATCCTTATGCTGTGCCTCTCAGCTATGTTTGCGATGAGGAAAGCATCATCTTTCATTCCGCTCAAGCCGGTCATAAGATTGATGCAATTCAACGGAATGAAAAAGCGTCTTTTTGCGTCATAGCCAAGGATTTTGTCATGCCGGAGGAATATACCACTTATTACCGCAGTGTTATTGTATTCGGAAGAATTCATATTCTGACTGATGATATTGAGAAACGAGATGCCATTGGAAAACTGGCAAAACGCTATGCTCCGACCGACAGCGCGGAAAGTCGGCAGGCAGCTATTGAGCGGGAATGGAATCAACTCTGTATGTTGAAAATGACAATGGAACATCTCAGCGGAAAAGAGGCTGTTGAACTTGTCAGAATCAGAGAGAAAAATAAGTAACAATTCGACAGAATAAAATTGAACAAATCTCCGCCGGGAGATCATAACCATTGTGTAGAAGGCCTGTGTTACACAACACAGGTTTATTTTTTATAGGAGGGACCTGTTTATGGGGAAAATGGATTGCTTGAAAGAGTTTTCAAAGTATGTACCATTAAGCGTGATGGGCATGGTGGGACTTTCCTGCTACATTTTGGCCGACACTTTTTTTGTGGCAAAAGGCATTGGCACGAATGGGCTGGCCGCGTTGAATCTGGCCATTCCCATTTACAGCTTTCTTCATGGCAGCGGTTTGATGATCGGTATGGGAGGCAGTACGAAATACTCCATTCAAAAAAGCCGGGGGGAACATGAAAGCGCGAACAGAACTTTTACCAATGCAGTTTATCTTGCCGGTGTTTTTTCGGCGCTTTTTGTTATAATGGGCATTTTCTTCTCCGGAACAATTATTGCATGTCTTGGAGCGGATCAGGCTGTGTTTACGATGTCGAAAACTTATTTGCAGGTGATTCTGCTGTTCGCTCCGGTGTTTCTGCTGAACAATGTGCTGTTGTGTTTCGTCCGCAATGATGAAGCCCCGCATCTGGCCATGGCCGGCATGATCGTCGGCAGTTTGTCGAACGTCGTATTGGACTGGGTGTTCATCTTCCCCTGCGGCATGGGGATTTTCGGCGCAGTTCTGGCAACCGGTCTGGCACCTGTTTTCAGTATTCTTGTTCTTTCGCCTCATTTGATTTGCAGGAAAAATCAATTTCACTTTATCAGGTGTAAAGCGGACTGCCGGCTTTTGCGGGAAGAACTTTCCTTGGGAATCCCTTCACTGGTCGGCGAGATGTCTTCCGGCATTGTGATGATTGTATTCAACCTGATCATCATGAGACTGGCCGGTAACGTCGGTGTGGCGGCATATGGGGTAATTGCCAATCTATCACTGGTGGTCATCTCGGTTTATACTGGCATTGCGCAGGGGATTCAACCTTTGGTCAGTCGCAATTTTGGAGTTGGAAACAGCGGCAATATTAGAATAATCCTGCAATACGCGATGACGATCATGGTCATATTTTCGACCGTTGCTTACACCCTGGTGTTTTTCAAAGCTCCGGAAATCGCGGGTATTTTCAATAGAGAACAGAATTCCCTGCTTCAGGAGATTGCCGTAACCGGGTTGAAATTGTATTTCATCGCCTGTCCATTTGCCGGTTTCAACATTATTATTTCGATATATTTTACCTCTACTGCAAAACCGGGACCCGCGCATATTATATCTGTTTTACGAGGCTTTTGCATCATAATTCCCATGGCTTTTCTACTTGCCTGGCTTGGCGGAATTAATGGTGTGTGGTGTGCTTTCCCCGCGACAGAACTGTTGGTGGCAGCCTTCGGCATATGGCAACTTATTGTAACAAAGTTACAGGATACATTTTCAGAAGTAAAATAGTAACATTTGTATACAGCAGTTGACTCCGAAAATTGGACAACTGAGATTTTATTTTTTTTCTTCTCTTGCAATTTTGAAAAAGGGTGGTATATTATAAAATTCGTGTGCAATCCGTCCCGCAGATGTGTCGCGACATCTGTCGGCATTCCAACTTTGAACACGGATGAAAGAGGGGCTGAATCCGGTAACGGAGGAGGCGGAACAATTCACCCAAATACTTTTTTTGAAGGTTGTATCTGTTATGAAAGTCAGAGCGTCCATCAAACGCAGGTGTGAATCCTGTCAGATAATCAAACGCAAAGGCATTGTGAGAGTGGTTTGCTCTCGTAATCCTCGTCATAAACAAAAGCAAGGTTGAAACGGAGCGCGACAAGAATGCCTAGAATTATCGGAGTCGATATCCCGGCCAACAAGCGTATTGAGTACGCAATCCAGTACATTTACGGAATTGGTCCCACGCTTGCCACGGAAATTCTCAAACGAGCAAAAATTAACCCCGGACTCAAAGCCAGCCAGCTGACCGATGAGAACATTTCGGCGATCACCACACTTCTGCAGAATGACTATGTGGTGGAAGGCGATCTCAGACGTATGCTCGCTCAGGACATCAGACGTCTTCAGGCGATCAACTGCTATCGCGGTCTCCGTCACCGCAAGAGTCTGCCGTGCAGAGGTCAGCGCACCCGCACGAATGCCCGTACCAGAAAGGGCAAGAAGCAGACCGTCGGAGCAATCCGTGACAAAACGCAGAGACGTGTAGCCGCGTCCACGGCGGAAGCCAAAGCCGCCGCTCCGGCCGGAAAGAAATAATTCTCCGGATCTGATGATAAAACTTGAGAAAGGTTTCCAGGAAAATGTCTGAAAACAAAGAAAAAGTGACGGCTCCGGCAGCGGAAGCGGCTCCTCAGGCTGAGGCTGCTCCTGCGGCGGCACCCGCGACTGATAAGCAACGGAAAAAAGGCGGACGCTATGTTCCGTCCGGAATCGCCTTCGTTCAGGCGACATTCAACAATACCAAAGTGACTTTCACCGATCTCCACGGCAATGTGCTCTGCTGGTCGACCGGCGGCAAAAACGGTTTCAAAGGTTCCCGCAAGAGCACGGCTTATGCCGCGCAGGTTGTCGCGGCGGACGCTGCGAAAAAAGCGGAGGCTCTCGGCATGAAGGAAGTCGAAGTCCGGATCAATGGACCCGGAGCCGGAAGAGAATCCGCTGTTCGGGGAATTGCCTCGACAGGAATGGAAGTCAATGCCATAAAGGACATCACGCCCGTTCCGCATAATGGTTGCAGACCGCCGAAAAGACGTCGTGTCTGATTTGGTCTTTGCAATCGTATCGTAATGGTTCTGTCCCGTTTCGGGACAGAGCGTGGTAGAATAAATTTATGGAGGATAAAACAATGGCTGCCGCAAACGTATTTCCCATGCCGCAATCGCTGGTCATGGATGAAAGTACAGCAACAAATAAGTATGCGAAGTTTACAGCACAACCGTTTCAGAGCGGATTCGGGCATACGATCGGCAATTCTCTCCGCAGAGTTCTGCTTTCTTCTTTGGAAGGTGCAGCGATTTCCGCGGTCCGGATTGACGGCGTTTCCCATGAATTTGCAACGATTCCCTGTGTTGTTGAAGATGTCACCGAGATTGTTTTGAATCTCAAAAGAGTCAAGCTGAATCTTCATGGAGAGGCTCCCAAGCTTCTTGAAATCAAGAAAAACAAGGCTGGCGAGGTCACCGCTGCTGATATTGTCTGTGACGGTACCGTTGAAGTTCTCAATCCGGAGCAGGTCATCTGCACGTTGGATAAAGATGTTCCGTTCCGTGCGGAAATCGAAGTTTCCAAAGGCCGCGGATGGGTTCCGGCGGAAAAGAATAAACGTCCTGACCACCCGCAGGGAACGATTGTGATCGACAGCCTGTTCAGTCCTGTCACACACGTTCGCTACCAGGTCGGCGCTGCCCGTGTCGGCGAAGAGACCGAAATGGACAGCCTCGTAATGGAAGTTTATACCGACGGCAGAATCTCTGCCAAGGATGCCATTGAAAAAGCAGCCAAGATCCTGAAAGATCACCTCAGACCGTTCATGGGATCGCAGGCGGCGGAAGACGACACTCTTTCGACCATCAGCGACGAAGATCAGAAGCTCTTCAAGATTCTTTCGCAGAATGTGGAAGTGCTCGACCTCTCCGTCCGTGCCATGAACTGCTTGAACAATGCCAATATCAAGACCCTCGGCGAGTTGTGCATCAGAACCGAGAACAGAATGCTCAAGTTCCGGAATTTCGGAAAGAAATCTCTTGATGAAATCAAAGAGAAACTCCACGGAATGAATCTTTCTCTGGGCATGACGTTCAGCGAAGAACTGGTTAACGCAATTCAGGCCGAAGCGGATCGCGTCAATAACACCACTAAAAAAGAGGAGGCCTGATAAATCATGCGTCACCTTAAACATACTGCAAAACTGGGCCGCAACTGCGGACACAGAAAAGCGTTGCTGGTGAACCTTGCCTGCTCCATTATCGAGCACGAACAGGTTCAGACAACCATCCCGAGAGCAAAAGAAGTCCGCCGCATCGTCGACCGGCTCATCTCCTTTGCCAAAAAGGGTACCGATCACCACCGCAGACTCACGGTCGCGAAACTCAAAGTCAATACGCCTTCCGACAAGGCTCAGACCAAGAAGCTCGTGGTCGACAAGCTGTTCTCGGATCTCGCCAAACGCTATGAACTGAGAAACGGCGGCTACACCCGCATCATCCGTACCGGTCATCGTATCGGCGACGGTGCGGAAGCCTGCATCATCCAGCTCGTCGAAGCTGGTGAGCCCGCCAAAAAAGAAGCGAAAAAGGAAGAAGCCGCAAAATAACGGTTCTCTGTTTTCGATGACTTCAGCCCCGATTCGTTCGGGGCTTTTTGTTTTTATGAATATCCGCTCTGAAAATGAGTGTAAATTCATTGTTGGACATTTGCTTTTTCAGGAAAATGGCTGTATTGTTACTTGGACAGATAAGAAAGGAGTGCTGCTGTATGAAATTCAGAATGGTTCATAATAACTTTAATGTTCTTGATTTGGATAAGAGCATCAAGTTTTATCAGGATGCGTTTGACATGAAGGAAGTTCACCGGATCACAGCGGAAGACGGCAGTTTCATCATTGTTTATCTGGAAGACGGCAGCAGTGATCATCAGTTGGAATTGACCTGGCTCCGGGACCGCAGGGAACCTTATGAGCTTGGCGACAACGAATTCCATTTGGCTTTCAAGGTCGACGATTACGCCGCCGCCCACGCCAGACATGAGAAGTTAGGTTGTATTTGTTACGAAAACCCGGAGATGGGAATATACTTCGTAACTGATCCAAATAACTACTGGCTGGAGGTTATTCCAGAGCATCGGTAACATATATTACGACCTACGCCCAACGGCTATTGGGAGGTGATCCAGGGGCGCTGAAGCCTACTTCAAGCAATCGGCAAGGTCTCTGCAGAGCGCAACAATACCCATCCCCCTCTCAAAAACGTTAGAGAAGCCGATGCTATCAAATTATGAAACTTGAATTCATCAATGTCTTGAAGTATATTACAACAGTTTTATTTTCGATGCTGTAAAGCCCAATCGAACGATTTGCTGAATCAAGTAAGACCATTGACGGATGTAATGTTGCAATTGGAAATGTTTTATCTTGCGAAAGGCCGCGTAGGATGGGCTGATGTATAATGATGTGGCTGAAAGTACAATCGGAGGCGAATTATGACATTGGAGAAACAAATCGAAGAGGCATTGATCGCCAAGTTAACGGATCTAAAGTATACTTACAGACCGGATATTCGCGATCATGATTCTTTGAAGAATAATTTTCGGTTGAATTTCGAAAGGCTTAACCGGGTTCGCTTGTCGGATTCCGAGTTTGAGCGGTTACTGGAACAAGTCATCAGCAACGATGTTTACGCATCGGCCAAGTTGTTGCGGGAGAACAATACGTTTGAACGGGAAGACGGAACGCCCCTGCATTATACGCTGGTCAATATCAAGGACTGGTGTAAAAATAATTTCGAAGTGGTCAACCAGCTGCGGATCAATACCCAGAACAGTCATCAGCGCTATGATGTGATTTTGTTGATTAACGGTGTTCCTGTCGTTCAGATTGAATTGAAAGGTCTGGCTATCAGTCCGCGGCGGGCCATGCAGCAGATTATCGAGTATAAGAACGCTCCCGGCAACGGTTATGGAAATACCTTGCTTTGTTTCATGCAACTGTTTATCGTCAGCAATCGCAGCGACACATGGTATTTCGCCAATAACAACAATCGTCATTTCAACTTTGACGCGGACGAACGCTTTCTGCCGCTTTATCAGTTTGCCGGTGAAGACAACAAAAAAATCACCCAACTGGACAATTTCGCTGAAAAGTTTCTTTCCAAGTGTATCCTCGGCGAGATGATCAGCCGTTATATGGTACTGGTGGCAAGCGAGCAAAAGCTGTTGATGATGCGGCCCTACCAGATTTATGCCGTGCGGGCTATCGTGGATTGCATTCACCAAAATCGGGGCAACGGCTACATCTGGCACACGACCGGCAGCGGGAAAACGCTTACCTCGTTCAAGGCGTCCACTTTGCTCAAGAGCAACCCGGACATTGACAAATGCCTTTTTGTGGTAGACCGAAAGGATCTGGACCGTCAAACGCGCGAAGAGTTCAATAAATTCCAAGCCGGTTGCGTCGAGGAGAATACCAATACGGAAACACTGGTTCGGCGGCTGCTTTCCGACGACTATGCGGACAAGGTCATCGTTACCACGATTCAGAAGTTGGGGCTTGCGCTCGACGGCAGCAATAAGAAAAAGTACAAGGAACGGCTGGAGCCTCTGCGTTCCAAACGAATGGTGTTTATCTTTGACGAGTGCCACCGTTCCCAATTCGGAGACAACCACAAGGCGATCAAAGAATTTTTCCCGAACGCCCAACTGTTCGGCTTTACCGGGACACCTATTTTTGAAAAGAACGCGACCTATCAGCAAATCGCCGGACAGGAAGCGTCGCTCAAAACGACGGAAGATATTTTTCAGAAGCAGCTCCACGCCTATACCATCACACACGCCATTGAGGACCGCAACGTGCTGCGGTTCCATGTCGATTATTATAAGGCAAGCGGCGACGGGCAGGCTAGAGCCGGCGATACGATGACGCAGCAGGCGGTGGTCGAGGCGATTCTGGACAAGCACGAAGCCGCGACCTCCGGGTGCAAGTTCAACGCTCTTCTGGCGTGCGCCTCCATCAACGACGCCATCGAATACCACCGGCTCTTCAAGGAAATTCAAACGCAGTGGCAGGTGGCGGATGGCAATTTTGTGCCCCTGAATGTGGCCTGTGTCTTTTCTCCTCCGGCGGAAGGAAATCCGGATGTGCGGCAGATTCAGGAGGATTTGCCGCAGGAAAGAGCGGATAACGAGGAGAATCCGTCCGGCAAAAAAGCTGCGCTGACAGGTATTATTGAGGATTACAATCGGCTTTACGGAACCAAGCACGACATCAATAACTTTGATCTGTACTACCAGGATGTGCAAAAGCGCATCAAGGATCAGCAGTACCCGAACCAAGATTATCCCCATAAGAACAAGATCGATCTCACGATTGTGGTGGATATGCTTCTCACCGGGTTTGATTCGAAATACCTGAACACGCTCTATGTGGATAAGAACCTGAAATATCACGGCTTGATTCAGGCGTTTTCGCGCACCAACCGGATTCTGAATGACTCCAAGCCTTACGGCAACATTTTGGACTTCCGGCAGCAGAACGATGCGGTCAACGACGCGATTGCGCTGTTCTCCGGCGAGAAGATCGATCAGGCCAGGGAAATCTGGCTGGTCGATCCCGCTCCGGCAATGATTGACAAGCTGGAAACGGCGATCGGGAAACTGGATCGTTTCATGACTTCGCAGGGTCTGCCTTGTACACCGGATCAGGTGAACAATCTTCAAGGCGACGAAGCGCGCGGCGAGTTCATCAACCTCTTCAAGGAGGTGCAGCGGATCAAGACCCAGCTTGACCAGTACACCGATCTGTCAGACGAAAATGCCGCGAAGATAGAAACCATTCTTCCGCCGGATGACTTGCGCGCGTTCCGCGGCGTCTATCTGGAAACGGCGCAACGGCTGAAGGCTCAGCAGGAAAAAACCGCGAAGGACGAACCTGTCGAACCGGCGGTGGCCGAACTGGATTTTGAATTCGTGCTCTTCGCCTCCGCCATGATCGACTACGATTACATCATGGGGCTGATTGCCAATTACACGCAGAACCGGCCAGGCAAGCAGAAGATGACCCGCGAACAGTTGGTTGGCCTGATCGACGCCGACGCCAAGTTCCTCGATGAACGCGAAGACATCCGCGAATACATCGGTTCGCTGCAAAGTGACGAACCTCTGAATGAAAAAGAGGTTCGCGAGGGATACGAGAAATTCAAGACGGACAAATTCGTCCGGCAAATCGCGGTGATCGCGGCGAAGTACGAACTGAAGCCGACGGCATTGCAAGCCTTCATCGACGCGATTATGGCGCGGATGATTTTCGACGGCGAAGCGTTGAGCGACCTGTTCGCGGCGCAGGAACTGGGCTGGAAAGCCCGGACAAAAAAAGAACTGGCCCTGATGGACGATCTGGTTCCATTACTGCGCAAACTGGCCAAAGGACGCGACATTTCGGGGTTGAACGCGTATGAAAACTAATATGCCCAAACTGCGCTTTCCCGAGTTTCGCAAAGCTCCAGAGTGGGAAGAAAAACGACTTGAAGCATTCGCTGATTTATATAAAGGGAAAGGCATTTCAAAAGCAGATATTTCCCCTGACGGGCAAATCCAGTGTATTCGCTATGGAGAACTTTATACCAGTTACGGTGAAATTATTGAGACTGTTTTATCTGCGACGAATCTTCCAGCATCAGAACTTTTTTTTAGCAAGAGAAATGATGTAATACTGCCTTCATCTGGTGAAACGAAAGAAGATATTTCAACTGCGTCGTGTGTAATGCTTGATGACATTGCCCTTGGAGGGGACTTAAATGTCATTAGGTGCGATCAATGTGGGAAATTCATTAGCTATTATTTGAACGGGCAAAAGAAAAAAGAAATCGCGAAGATTGCACAAGGGGATACCGTTGTTCATCTCTATGTCAAGCAATTGAAACAGCTTGAAATAGCTCTTCCGAAGCCTCTCGAGCAGCAAAAAATTGCGGACTGCCTTTCGTCGCTGGATGAGCTGATTTTCACGGAGTCGCGGAAACTTGATGCGTTGGCGAGCTATAAAAAAGGCTTGATGCAACAGCTTTTCCCCGCCGAAGGCGAAACCGTCCCCAAACTGCGCTTCCCCGAGTTCCGCAATGCCCCGGCGTGGAAAAAAGAACCTCTTGGTAAGTCATATAAATTGCGAGGAGGCTATGCTTTTAAAAGTGAAAATTTTGACGTTAGCGGGATTCCTGTTATTAGGATTTCCAATATTCCAATAGAAACTGATGTTATTGATATTTCCCAATGCGTGTACCACGCCCAAATAAACAATGCTCAAAACTTCACTGTAAAATATCGAGATTTATTGATAGCAATGTCAGGCGCAACGACTGGAAAGACTGCCGTATACCAAGAACGCCAAGAGGCATATGTCAATCAACGCGTTGGTTTATTCAAGGCTAAAAGTAATGAACATTATTATCCGTTTCTCTGCCAATGGGTAAAGTCGGATTCATTTTCAAAACAATTAGATAAACTATTGGCCCCAGGCGCTCAGCCTAATATTTCTCCATCAGAAATAGAATCTATTGAGTTTTCTGTTCCTAAGCTATATTGTGAGCAACAAAAAATTGCGGACTGCCTTGCTTCGCTGGATGAGTTGATCGCCGTGCAAACCGAGAAGCTGGATGGCCTGAAGAACTTCAAAAAAGGTATGCTGCAACAGCTTTTCCCCGCCGTTGACGAGGTGTCGGTATGAAAATAGAAGACGTCGCACAAAAACTGGTTGCCGGGAATAAGAACATAACCCTTATTTTTGCCTTTAACGGTACGGGGAAAACGCGGTTGTCGGTGGCTTTCAAGGATGCGACCAAAGCGAAGAACGGCGGAAATCATGCCGGGGTATACTATAATGCGTATAGCGAAGATCTGTTCTATTGGGATAATGACGATGAGAACGACGGAACGGATATTCGCCTGTGCATCCGAAAAAGCAGCCTGAACCGCTATCACGCTTCTTTGGACGAAGAGAATCTGCGGAAGAAACTCGCGCCCTATAAACCCGATTATGATTTCAAGTTCAATCTTTATGGCGATCCGGCCGACGGCATGGAGTCGGTTCAATTTTTTCTGGCAGGCGAAGGGGCGACATCCGACAGCATTAAAATTTCCCGAGGGGAAGAGCAGATTTTTATCTGGTGCTTCTTTTTGAGTCTTTTCGATATAGAGGGCTGGACGGGAGAACTTTCAAGTCATTTTTTTATCGACGATCCGGTTTCCAGCCTCGACGATCATAATATTTTCATTACCGCGGCATCGGTCATGGATCTGATCGACAACCATTTTCAGGATCGTAAAATTATCATTACCACTCATCACGTTGGCTTCTTCGCCATTTTATGCGACTGGCTGAAAAAGGGCGAGAAGGCGTCTGCCTATAAAGAAAATGTCCAATTGCATATCCTGAAAAAAACAGCAGGGGCGCTTCAGCTTCTGGGGCACGACAGGGATGTGTTTCTGTACCATCTGGAATTGTTGCAGACGCTTAAAAACGCCATTGATCAAGACCAGCTGTTCGCTTATCACTTTGCAATCCTGAGGCAGGTTTTGGAAAATATCGCCTCTTTTCTTGGCGTGGGACGTATTTCATACGTGTTGGAGCAAATCGGTTTTGACGATACCGACGAAATCGCCCGTATTGTCAACACATTATCGCATAAAAATGTTTTCCGCTATGAAGCCAAGATTCTGGTTCCGGATAATGAGACGTTATTCAAAGATATTTTTTCAAAAATACAGGACAAGTATCACTTTGTCCTTCACTAAAGGTAGAATATGACCGCAAAAGAACATCAGCAGTTGGGTAAGACCCTCTGGGCGATCGCCGATCAGTTGCGCGGCGCAATGAGCGCCGACGATTTCCGCGACTACATGTTGTCTTTCCTGTTTTTACGCTATCTGTCCGACAACTACGAAGCCGCCGCAAAGAAAGAACTGGGCGCAGATTATCCTCAAGGTACTGACGACGGCTACTTCTCGCCATTGCGCGAATGGTATGAAACCAATCTGGAAGACATCATGGAATTTGAGAAACAGATGCGCCGCAAAGTGCATTATGTGATCAAGCCGGAATACTTGTGGAGCAGTATCGCTGAAATGGCCCGGACGCAGGACCGGGAGCTGCTCCATATCCTGGATGAAGGCTTCCGGTATATCGAAAATGAATCCTTTGCCAGCACGTTTCAGGGCTTGTTCTCCGAAATCAATCTGTCGTCGGAAAAACTGGGCAAGAATTATTCCGACCGCAATGCCAAACTTTGCACCATCATCACCAAAATCGCCGATGGCATCGCGAATTTTTCCACCGAGAGCGATATGCTGGGCGATGCTTATGAATATCTGATCGGTCAGTTTGCCGCCGGTTCAGGAAAGAAGGCCGGCGAATTTTACACGCCGCAACAGGTCTCCACCATCTTGTCGGAAATCGTCACCCTCGACAGTCAGGACCCGACCACCGGAAAAAAGAAAAAGCTGACTCAGGTGCTCGACTTCGCCTGCGGCTCCGGTTCCCTGTTGCTTAACGTACGCAAACAGCTCGGTCCGTATGGCATCGGGAAGATTTTCGGGCAGGAAAAAAACATCACCACCTACAACCTTGCCCGGATGAACATGTTGCTTCACGGCGTCAAGGATTCCGAGTTCGAGATATTCCACGGCGACTCTCTGCTCAATGACTGGGATATTTTGCGCGAAGCCAATCCCGCGAAAAAAATGCTTTTCGACGCGGTGATAGCTAATCCCCCCTTCAGTTACCGTTGGACTCCGACCGACGCCATGGGCGAGGATTTCCGTTTCAAAAATTATGGGATCGCGCCCAAGTCCGCTGCGGACTTCGCGTTTCTCCTGCACGGCTTTCATTTTCTCGCCCAGAATGGTACGATGGCGATCATCCTGCCGCACGGCGTACTGTTCAGAGGCGGGGCAGAAAAAAGCATCCGCGAAAAACTGCTGAAGGACGACAATATCGATACGGTAATCGGCTTGCCTCCCAATCTCTTTTTCTCCACCGGAATCCCCGTCTGTATTCTGGTGTTGAAGAAATGCAAGAAAGATGACGATGTCCTGTTCATCAACGCCAGTGAGCACTTTGAAAAAGGGAAACGTCAGAACGTCCTGTTGCCGGAACATATCGAAAAAATTGTTTCCACCTATCAGTACCGCAGAGAGGAGGATCGCTATTCCCGCCGGGTTCCGATGGATGAAATCGTCGGGAATGATTATAACCTGAACATTTCGCGGTATATCAGCATCGCTATGCCGGAAGAAAAAATCGACCTTATCGCTGTACATAACGAATTGGTCAGTCTGGAAAATAGAAGGCTTGATGCGGTCAAGAAACATAACGAATTCTTAAACGAACTGGGGTTGCCGCTATTGCCGTAACCCGACAAAAGGAGCCGAAAAGAAATGACGATACGCGGGAAAAGTATTAATCTATTTTTGATGGATGGCTCCGTGACCGGTTGCATCAAGTGTTCGCTGTCCAACTGGACCGGCATCGCCTATAAAATTCCCCGTACAGAGCTGGACAACTGTAAAAAACGTAATGATCTCAAGCAAAGCGGCGTTTATTTCCTGTTCGGAAAATCTGATCAAACCGGCGAAGACGTGGTTTATATCGGGCAAGCCGGCGCACGGAAAAATGGCGAAGGCATCTTGAACCGTCTGCAGGAGCATAAACGAAATCCGGAAAAGGACTATTGGACAGAGGCCGTAATATTCACTACTTCAAACAATTCCTTCGGTCCCACCGAGATCAGCTATCTTGAAAATCGCTTCGCCACGCTTGCGACGCAAGCCCATCGTTACCGGGTGACCAACGGCAATGAACCGACTTCCGGCAATACAACTGAGGAAAAAGAGAGCGAACTGGAAGAGTTTGTCGACTACGCGATGATCGTGATGGGAACCCTTGGGCATAAGGTATTCATACCGATCTCTCTGAATGACGTTCCATCAGTCGCCGACGATGGCTCGGTCAATCATGATTCAGAACCGATATTGTATTTGAGCACCACAAAGGCCAATGCAAAAGGGAGACTTACCAGCGACGGTTTTGTCGTTTTCAAGGGCAGTAAAGTTGCCTCCGCGCCGACAAAAAGCTGTCCCGACAGCATAAAGGCACTCAGAGAGAAAAATGCGGACCGAATTGATGTAAACCTCTTGCTAACCGAAGATGTGCTTTTCAGCAGTCCATCTGCCGCCGCTAGTTTTGTAAATTATGCCAGTGCCAATGGACTGACCGCATGGATTGCCGAAAATGGAAAGACGCTGAAAGACCTTGAGGGTTAACAACCGATATAAATAAGAACTTCGCGTTCCCTTTTACGAACAGGTAATATATGCTTATGACCTGTATGCCCGACGGCTACTGGCTGGAGGTTGTTCTGGAAAAACGATAAACAGTATTTTTTTCAGTACGGAGAATTACTGCTGCCGTCGTTTCAAGGTGAAAATCAAACACGGTTCTCATCCATACCTTTCTGCATTGTTCCGTGCAAATTGTGAGAGTGTTGATTGATGCAGCACGCTTTTTTCCCAATCTTTACAGCAAAACAGGGAATGCCTTCCGTTTCTTCGAGGCATTCCCTGTTTTGCTGTAAATTAAGTGAAGTTTGTTTGATTGAAGAAGAATTTCGCAGAAAAAACATTATTTTTTCAAAAATCGTGCAAGAAAGTTGATAGTTCCTGTGTATCACATTCAGAGGACTTGTTTGAGCCCTCGTCAGCGTTGACATAGTAAGACGTTATGAGAAAAATGAGAAAAAGAGAGCGTTGAAATCAGTTTTTATTTGTATTCGACACGTTTCTGAAGTATAGTACACTATTCTGAATTATATGGAGGAAACAGAAACGAAAATAAATAAACCGTAAATTTTACAACTGAAGATCGACGTCCTCGCCTGAACTACCACTTCAACATGACGTCAACAGAAAAGCGCACGGTCGGTTGTGTCCATATCGGGCACATCTTGATTTGTGTTTTTCTGTACGCTGTGGTAGGCGTTGGCGAGGGCACTTTTAAGATGTGCCCTTTTTATGTTCAACCAACAGGAGTAAGAAAAAATGTCTTTTAATTTTGAATGCCCGCATTGCAACGTCAACTTGGAAGCTGAAGACGAATGGGACGGTTTGGAAACCACGTGCCCAGGCTGCGCTCGGAACATTACAATTCACAGAGAGTCAGAGGAAGAGAAAGCGCAGGACAAACTGCTTCAGCCGCCCTCGTCGGAACTCCATGTAAAGGAAATTTCTACACTTCCCCCCAAATCGGAAGGTATTGCCCCGGAAAACAAGCCTCTTAAATCCCGGAAAATATATTTACTGCTTGGAATTTTTTTCTCCGCTTTTGGAGCACATGACTTCTATGCCGGATACACCACCAAAGGGTTCATCAAATTAGCCATCACCTTGTGCTGCTGTTGTATTCTGACTGTCGTTTCACAGATTTGGGGTATTATAGATATTTGTACGATTACCGAAGATGCGGAGGGACGTCCTTTTGCAGACTAAAATAGTATGGTGCAAACGTCTTGCAATTGCCGGAGCATTTTTAATCGGCAGCTGCATATTGTGTATGCTGTATTTTTACGATCCGAGAACGGTATCCTGGTATCCGTCATGCATATTTCATGATTATACCGGATTACATTGTTTCGGATGTGGAAATACCCGGGCGACTTATCATCTGCTTCATGGAAATATCAGGGAAAGCCTGTCTTGCAATATCATGCTGATTCCATGTATTCTTTTGCTTCTCTGCTGTATTTTAAAGCCGAAGTGCCTGGAGCATACTATTGCCGTTTGGGCAATTCCGGGAGTCGTCATTACGTTTACAATACTTAGAAACCTGCCATGGAAGCCGTTTTGTCTGTTGGCTCCCTGGTAATTCAGGAAAACTAAAACGCAGGAGAACTAAAACATGTCAGAAGAAAAAGCCGTTCAATTCAATGATACCGGTTCCCGATTGAGAAATAATATGGGAATTATCGGTATGTCCCTTGGAATCCTAAGTGTCACAATTTGCATTCCATTGGGTGTTCCATTGGGCGCAGCCGGGCTCATTTGTTCCATCCTGACTTTGAAACGCGGCATACAGCGAAAGATGGCATGGGGCGGAATAATATGTGGTGGTATTGGTATTATTCTAGGTCTCATTGAGTTTGTTGTTTTCCTGATTCTGTGTTGTATCTGGATCAAGAACGGCGGATTTTATCTTTAAAATTACATGAGGAGAATGAGTCATGAAAAAAACGAATACAATCGCATTAGTCGGAATGATCATTTCAATTGCCAGCATGACCGTATGCTGTCCGATTGAAATGATGTTCTATGGGTTTTTTATACCGGTTGGTATGATCGTTGCTGCCGCCGGAGGAGTTTGTTCATTTATTGGGTATCGGAAGAGTCGCCGAGAGTCCTTTGAACAGCCGTTTAAAAATCTGGCGCTTGCCGGTATGATTCTCAGTATTGTCGCTTTGGTACTGAGGTTGCTGTACGGAATTCTTGTTTTACTCGGTGTCGTTGGATTAACAATATTAGGGGCATATTCATGAATAAATCAACAAAAAATCTGCTTGGCGGAGATATCAAATCCGGATTGGCTTACTATTTGGGAATACTTTGGTCTCTGCCCCTCCTGTTCTTTGAAATCTTTTATGCATTTGCGCGGGAATTCAAGTCCGGTACCGCAACGCTTATTTTCGTATTGGCGTTGCCTCCATGGTTTTTCGGGATATATTGCTTTATCAAGGCATGTTCGGGCAAGAATAAAAATATAAGTTCCATCCTGCACAGTCTGGTTCCGGTTATTCTTGGCTGCTTCACTTTTTTGGCGTTTGCTGCAATATTGCTTATCCATAACTATATTATTAGGAGGTAATTTCAAAATATTTAATTCGGATCTATAAAAAACAGAAGATTTATATTTTATATAACGGGCAAGGAGGAAAACGCACAAAAACTTGATTTTTTGCGGCTTTTTTGGAAAAAAGCCGCGCGGGGTGTGTCAAGATGGTCTTGATGCACGAGAAAACAAGTTATTGACAGGAAAAAGCCATTTTTTTTTGAAATTGGCTCATCTGATAAAGAAACAAATAAAAACAAGGTTGCAAAAATGAAAAAAACGCTTATTGTAATGCTGTTGGGATTGGGATTTATCGGCACACAACTGCATGCAGAGATTATTTCGTTTAACAATTTATCAGCTAACAGTCTCCGACGAGTTTTATCCACAACGTACGGAACGACCATTGCCAAAGACGGTGATCTTAAAGTCTCTACAGGTGACGGTGGTTGTATATGGATAAGAGTTATCACTGTTGGTAAGAAAAAAATACTGCGAGTGTATTCTAGGTACAGCCGATATGAAAAACGCACAACATCAGAAATGATATTGCTTGCAAATCAATGGAATGATCAAAAAAGATTGCTTCGTGTTGCTATTGATCCCAAAGATGGCTCCATGACTTGCGATTATTATATGATCTGCGTTAAGGGGCTTGATAGCGACAATTTGTCGGAAACGGTGAAATGGTTTTTCAGTCTGAAAGAAGATTGGAATAATTTTGCTATTAACGGAGGGGATGAATAATCTCTCCGTTTCAGTAAAATGGCATACATAACAAAGGAATCATTCCTTGAGGCAAATACGCAACGGCGGTGAGCTTCCGCGGCAACGAGTTCCGCGGGGGCACGCCGCCGATTGCGGCGTGCGGGTTTGCTCCGGACGGCAAAGATGGAAAACGGCAGCTTGAAGAAATCGAACGGAAACTCAGACTGACTGCTGGATGGAGAGAAACCATTTTTGAAAAGGCGAAACGATGAAGAACAGAATAACTTACACGGCAATATCAATTTTCATGGTTCCTCTTGCATGGGGAATGGATATCGAACTTACGGATGAAACAATTCTCCGGGATGTAACCGTTGCGGAAGTAAACATTCGCGGAATCGAACTGCTCCACAGTGATGGCGGACAGAAAGTGTTACCGGAGATGATTGCCGAAAGCGATCAGTCAAAGTTAAAAGAACACATCGCCCGTTACAGACAGTTGGTCGGGAATAAGAAAATAACGTCTGCGATTCAGGAAGCCCGTCGGTCAGGATCAATCAATGCGGCAATCCCGATATTGGAGCAGGCGATAAAGAGTGCACCGGAGGCGGCGAATATTGCCAAAGCCAAAAAGTTACTGGCTTCGTTGAAGAAGAAAAGCAAGTCTGATGTCACAATGGCTCTTATAACAGTCGCCAATGAGAAAGAACTTTCCACGGCAATCGAGATCATGGAAAAGGCCGTTGCGGAAAATTCTTTCGCGGAAAATCTGGAACAGGCAAAAAAGAAACTGGCGGAACTGAAAAAAAGAAGTGTCGCTATCGCTGCAAATGGTGAAGCACCGGATGATAAGAATTCTTCAAAGCGTGAACAGGCTTCCGAGCTTGCTGAAAAAGGACGGCAGAGAATTCTGCGGGAACAACGGGCAAGCATGCAAAGACGACAGAGAGCGGTATCATCCTTCAGAGATCGGGGGAGTGGAACAGGCAGCTCATCTGTTTTTAATAGTCAGCTGTCTTCTTTACGCAGCAGCCTCGACAGTCGCTTCGATCGTTCTTCTGCGAGCGGATATCAACGGCAGAATACGGTATCCGGTGGCTGGGGAAGGGATGAAACAAGCGGCTCTGATCCCCGACCTGTGCATGAACGCATTGCGAAACCTCTTAATCAGGATTCTACGCCGTATTGCCTGAGATGCGGCGGTTCCGGACGAATTACACAGGTAACCATGCCGTCCGAAGGCGCTCTGATCAGTGCCGCATTCGGTGGGCAGCAGGCAACCGCAAGACAAAGCCGGCGGACATGCCCGACTTGCGGCGGAAGCGGAAAACGTTATTAACGACTGATGATAAGGAGGAGACGAATGCAAATGAAAACTTTTATGGTCATGACATTGTTGTCAGCTGCCGCAGCCGGTTATGGGCTTGACATTCAACTATCCGATGGAAGCATTCTTCAGAAAGTGAAAGTTACTAACGTAAGTTCACAGGGCATTGAAGTCATGCATAAATACGGAGGGAAAAAAATACTGCCGGAAATGATTGCCGAAAGCGATCATCCAAAGCTGAAAGAACACATCCTCCGCTATAAACAGCTGATCGGGAATAAGAATATAACGAATGCAATTCAGGAAGCTCGCCGGTCAGGATCAATCAATGCGGCAATCCCGATATTGGAGCAGGCGATAAAGAGTGCACCGGAGGCGGAAAATATTGCCGAAGCCAAAAAGATTCTGACATCGTTGAAAGAAAAAAGCGAGTCTAATATTAAAGCGGTTCTTATAGCAGTCGCCAATGAGAAGGAGCTTTCCGCGGCAATTGAGATCATGGAAAAGGCCGTTGCGGAAAATCCTTTCGCGGAAAATCTGGAACAGGCAAAAGATAAACTGGCGGAACTGAAAAAGAAAAGAGTTGATTTTGAAGATCATCGTATAGAAACCGCTATTCAAAAAGCCGAAACGGCGGCATATGGCTTTGATCGAAAAATCGCTATTTTAAGAGAGGCGATTGCTCGTAATAAAAATGCTTCCAAGCTGCCGGAGGCAAAAAATCTGCTGGATAAGTTTACTGAATTACGCCGGCAGGAACAGCGACGCCTTGCCGAAGCGATACGCAAAACGGAAGAAAAGCGCAGAGCCGAGGCGAGACGCAAAGCTGAGGAAAGACAAAGACGCTTTGCCGAAGAAAGACGCAGAGCGGAAGAAAAGCGCAGAGCCGAAGCGAGACGCAAAGCGGAAGAGGAGCGTCTTGTCGCAGAAAAGCGCAGAGCCGAAACGGAACGCTTCATCGAAGCGAATCGCGAAGTTTTGGCGCAGTGCCAACGTCTTGCCGAAGAAAAAGCGAAAGCAGAACAATCATTTTTTTCCAAAGTACACCGGAGTCTTGCCAACGCGAAGCGCAACGCTGAAGCGGGAGGTCTCCCCGAAAAAAAGCGTCTTTCCGAAGCGGAAGCGGTGTGCAAGGCTGAAGAAAATCGTCTTGCCGACATGACCCGCGATGTCGAAATACAACGCCGGCGCCTTGCCGAAGCGGAAGCGAAGTGCAAAGCCGAAGAAAATCGTCTTGCCGACATGACCCGCGAAGTTGCGGAACAACGTCTGCGTCTTTCCGAAGCCGAGAAACAGCGCCGACGCCTTTCCGAAGCCTATCTTGATGCGAAAGAAAATGGAATCGCTGCTGGAGATATCATTTTTGAATGCAGTTCAACTCATGACAGACAGTTGGTTATGTTCCAATATTCGGAAGAAACAGCCCGGGCGTTCGAGCGGTTTGTTGTGGCTTTGAGCAAGGGAAACATAGGAGAAGGTATAAAGGCAAGTAAACATTTAAGCGAGCTTCTGAAGCGGCTGTCTCCGGTTCATGCGGCAGCGTTTTCCAATCGCCTGACTATACAGAACGTCAAACCGGGACATTATGCCGTTCTGGTTATAGAACCCTCTACGACCAGAGCCTGGTGGCGCGATATCAAAAAATCCGATGGACATGGTCTGCAGTATCGATTTTGAGTATTCAACTGATGGCATATACGACAAAAAAATCATTATTGGAGGCGATTCGCAGCGGCGATGAGGTTTCGTGGCATGAGTTCTACGAAACCTATCGTCCGCTGATCGTGGTGCGCGGGCGGGACTATAAACTCAATGCCGCGGAGATCGACGAGCTGGTTCAGTCGGTCATGCTGCGCTTTTTCGACCGCAGCAAAACTTTCGTCTATGACCGTTCGAGGGGAAAGTTCCGTGATTATCTCGGTGTGATGATTTATCACTGCGCCTTGAACATTATCCGCCAGCGGCGCAGGAATGAAATCGGGTATGAAGAAGTCGAACTTGCGGAGCCGGAGAACAATCATGACCGCTGGCTTCTGGAATGGCAGCGGCATATCATGACGCTGGCGATGAAACAGTTGAAACTTCAGCTGGAGGAGGTTACATTTCAGGCTTTTGAGCTTTATGCGCTCAAAGGGGAACCGCCGGAAAAAGTGGCGAAATTTTTAAAAATTCCGGTGAACATGGTTTATGTCGCCAAAAGCCGGTCGGTTGCCAGATTGCGGAAAATCGTCCATCAGCTGCGGAAAGAGGAGTGACGTATGCACTATACGACTTATGAACTTGAGTTGTACCGGAATCAGGGGTTGAGCTGGTATCGGCGGCTGTTGTGCCGGTTTCATCTCCGGCATTGCTTTCGCTGCCGGGAACGCCTGAACCGGATGGAACAGGATGATTTATTGATTCTTGAGCTTCAAAAATCAGAAGATTTGATGAAAATTCCGGAGAATCCGTTGGAGTATCGGAGACTTTGTGATATATTTCAGGATCATGGGGATGAACGCAAGCCAACGGAGTGAATAGGAAGAGTCCTGCATTATTTCCTGCGGGGAGGGGATGACGGCGAGTCTCTTCCGCGGTAGTTCCGTAAGCCGGTGATTGGGAGAAAATGGTAATGTCCGGATGCAGAAATCGGTTCCCGAAGAGATGATTGATATTCCCGACTATAAAATTTTGAAAAAATGCGGGCATGGAGCCTATGGCGAGGTGTGGATCGCCCGGAACCGTGCGGGGCGCCTTGTCGCTTTGAAAACGGTTTGGAAGTCGGAACTGATCGGGAAAGAGCTTGCCGGGCTCCGCAATTATTCCCGCATTGCGGAGTCGCCGTATCTGATCCGGATTTTTCATATCGGAGAAACCGGAACTATCCTTTATTACACGATGGAGCTTGCCGACAACCTCGGTTCCGATGAACTTTATATTCCGGCAACGCTTGGCAATCTGTTGAAACAGAAAACCCGTTTTTCTCCGGCGGAAACCGTGAGACTGGGAGAAAAACTGCTTGCCGGATTAAAGACTCTGCATCAGACCGGACTGGTTCACCGCGACATCAAGCCGGAAAATATCCTTTATGTCAATGGCGAACCGAAACTGTCCGATATCGGTCTGGTGCGTTCCGTTTCACAGTCTCTGAGTCTGGGCGGGACATTGGGATTCATTCCGCCCGAACGGCTGAAGTCCAGCTCCGGCAGTCGGAGCAATACCGATGATCTCTATGCTCTCGGCAAGGTCCTTTACTGCTGCCTGACCGGGAACTCCGCAGAAGATTATCCATCGTTTCCTCCTTCTCTGCTGAGCGATGAATTCAGCCGCCTGAATGAAGTGATTCTGACTGCCTGCAATAAAAATACGGGGTTGAGATTCCAGACAACGGAAGAATTTCAAAATGCCCTGACAAATGGGATTCCCCGCAAAAAACGCATTTGGACCATGGTATTCCGAATGCGCTATTGGGGAATCGGGGGACTGACCCTGCTGATTGTCGGCGGGATTGGGCTGCTTGTGACGCCGAAGACCATTTTGCCGACCCGACCGGAGAAGCCGCTGGAACTTGGCGAAATTCAGAACCGCACTTACTTTTCTTCGGATGTCAGTATGGATGATCCGGATACGGACAGCTCTCAAACCGGTTATGAGGACCCCGTATTCCGGCAATATTCGCCGTACAAACTGGAGTTTTCGCCTCGCAGTCAGGAGGTCGTATGCAACCGTTTTTCCGGGAAAGATTGGCGGAATTTTTATTCCCGGAATTTTTGGCAGTCCGGCAATACGCTCCGGATTTACGCTTATGCGGAAGGCGGAATGCGTTTGATGCGGCCGTTGGATTATGCGTATGCAATCCGTTTTGAGATTGATTATGCGAAACTTGAAGACTTGCTGACATTCCAGATCGCGACGTTGAATGCCGAAGGGGGGGAACGTTCGTTTTATCAATGGACACTGTCAAAAACACAGGGGAAATTGATATTGAAGCCCTTGGAATACCAAGTGGAAAACGACAAACGCAAGATTCTGTTCAAGCCGCTGAAACAGCCGGAAAACACGCCCGGATTCCATCGGGTCGAAATGCTTCAGACATCAAAGATTTTCCGGTTATATGTGGATGATGAACTGGTTCTTTATGCTCCGAGTCTTTTCCTGGGCGGCTACTTTACGGTACTCGCCCAGGGAGGAAATTCCAATTTTGTTGAATTGAAAAACTTTGAATTGCTGAAAATTCTCCATGATCCGGGCTGTTCGCTTGAGAAGCAATATAAGCTGCCCAATGAACGATAAGTCGCAAAACACTTCTTCTATCGCCTGATGGGAAGACGGCGCGAATTTTATAAATATGGCAGAAAACGGAAAATCCTTAATTTTTCTTGAAAAACTGCTTGATAAACGAACTGTACCGGGTATATTAGACAAATTTATAAAAACACAATGAATGTTCAGAACTAACAGCAAGAGGTACAGATGAGACGCGACTGGGAAGACCGCAATCTGACAAATATCAATCGTTTGGAGGCAAGAACGATTCTTGTCCCGTATCTTGGCAAGGAACAGGCGCTTCTGGGAGATCGCAGCCAGTCGTCTCTTTATCAGTCGCTGAACGGCGTATGGAAGTTCGGATATTTCCCGAATCCGCAGTCCGTGACCGACGGTTTTCAGGCGGAAGATGCCGATCTCTGCGACTGGGAGGATATCGTCGTGCCCTGCAACTGGCAGATGGAAGGGTATGGACGTCCGCATTACACCAATGTGCAGTATCCGTTCCCGCTGAATCCGCCGTTCGTGCCGAATGAAAACCCGACCGGATGCTATGTCCGCGAATTCGATACCCCCGAAGAATGGGACAACCGGCGCGTAATCCTGACATTCCGCGGCGTCGATTCTTTCTTCTATGTCTGGATCAACGGTTCGCTTGCTGGCATGAGCAAGGGAAGCCGTATCGCCGCTGAATTTGATATTTCCGAATATATCGGAGTGGGGACGAACCGCATTGCCGTGCAGGTGATCCAGTGGTCCGACGCCAGCTATCTGGAGGATCAGGATATGTGGTGGCTCAGCGGTATCTTCCGTGAAGTTTCGCTCTCCGCTCTGCCGTTGACGTCGCTGTATGACGTCTTTGCGAAACCGTCTCTTGACAAGGCGTATAAAAACGGACAGCTTTCGCTTGATCTGATTTTCCGCAATTTTTCCGTAAAGGCTGCCAAAGGGACGGTGGAGGCGGAGCTGATTGATCCGGCCGGAGTGCCGGTTACGACATCCAAACTTGCCGAGGCGGAATTGTTCGATTCTCCCATGGTGGAGAAATTCTCCCTCAAACCGGAGTCCCGGACCGTTCTTACGCTGTCCGCAGAAGTGAAAAACGTGCTGAAATGGACTGCGGAGACTCCGGAGCTTTACTCGCTTGTCATTACCCTGAAAGACGCCAAAGGCTCCGTTACGCAGGTTGTTGCATTGAAGATCGGATTCCGCAAAGTCGAGCTGAAGAAAGGAAATTTCCTGATCAACGGCGAAACCGTGATGCTTCGCGGCGTAAACCGCCACGAATTCCATTCCGAACTCGGACGCGCAGTCACGACCGATGCCATTCTCGAAGATATTCTGCAGATGAAGCGGCACAACATCAACGCCATCCGCACATCCCATTACACCAATGATCCGCGGTTCTATCAGATCTGCGACGAATACGGTCTTTATGTTCTTGCCGAAGCCGATCTGGAAACGCACGGTTTCAGTGCGGGGGACTGGAAAGGAAATCCGTCGGCAACTCCCGAATGGGAAAAAGCGGTTGTCGAGCGGGGAACCCGCATGGTGCAGTCGTTTAAAAATCATGCCTGCATCTTCTGCTGGTCGCTCGGCAATGAATCCGGAAATGTACACAACAAGGAAAAACTCTGCGTCAACCTTCAGAAAATGGCGGATGCCATGCGGAAGATTGATTCCTCCCGGTTCCTGCATTATGAAGGCGATCAGGCGGACAACCTGACGGTGGATGTGATCAGTCACATGTATCCGGCGCCCGCCCGCTGGGATGAGATCGTGAAGCAGTACAAAGGCAAATATCCTGCGCTTATGTGCGAGTATGCACACGCGATGGGGAACGGCCCCGGCGGACTCGAAGAGTACTGGCAGACGTTCTACAGCAATAAAAACATGCAGGGAGGTTTCGTCTGGGAGTGGTGCGATCATGGTATCCGCACCTTTACCGACGACGGCGTGGCGTATTTCGCATACGGCGGCGATTTCGGCGAGCAGCCGAATGACGGCAATTTCATTGCGGACGGGCTGGTATTTCCGGATAAGACTCCGACGCCCGGACTGACGGAACTCAAAAAAGTGATTGCGCCGGTCCGCATAGCGGCGGGAAATCTTGCAAAAGGCGAGGTCGTTGTGACCAACCATTATGATTTTCTGACGCTTGCCCACCTCAATCCTGTCTGGAGCGTGACGGAAAACGGACGCGTCATCCAGTCCGGAGCGCTTGCTCCTCTGAAAACGAAAGCGCATACGTCGGAGAAAATCCGGATTCCGTTTGCCATGCCGTCGAAGCCGAAAGCCGGAGCGGAATATTTCCTGAACCTGACTTTTACGCTCGGCTGCGATACGAACTGGGCGTCCTGCGGTTTCGAGATCGCATGGGGACAGTTCGCGCTTCCGGTGACGGTGCCCGCCGCTGTTTATGCCATGCCGGACCGCGATGTCGTTGCGGATGAAGACGATGCGCTGATCCAGGTCGAAGCGAACGGTTCACTCTTCCAGTTTGACAAGGTGGACGGACGTTTGTGCGCATGGGAGAAGAACGGCGTTCCGCTGATTATCGAGGGACCGAAATTCAATATCTGGCGTGCTCCGACGGATAACGACCGCAACATCAAAGCCAAACTCCATGAGGCCGGCTATTCCCGGATGCAGCATCGCGTGGAGGATATCGCGCTGATCACAAGCCGTAAAGGCGAAACGAAAGTCAAAGTGACCGCGCGCCTTGCTCCGCCGGTTCTTCCCTGGGGCTATCTCTGCGAATACAACTACTATTTCCAGCCGGACGGTTCGTTCCGTTTGGATTTCGCCGCGAAACTGCAGGATTGCGGACGCGAGCTTCCGCCGCTTCAGTGCGTCGGATTTGAAATGACGCTGCCGGAAACGGTTTCCCGTGCCGCCTGGTTCGGACTCGGTCCCGGTGAAGCGTATCCGGATTCCAAAGAAGCGCAGAAAGTCGGATATTACAAACTTCCGGTGGAGGAACTTTCCACCAATTACACTTACCCGCAGGAAAACGGCAATCGGCATGAAGTGCGCCGCGCCGCGTTCTATGACACGAAAATGTGCGGAATTCTCGTGTCCGGCGCGCCGCTGTTCGACTTTTCCGCGCATCACTGCACGGCGGAAGCACTGGAAAAAGCGGCTCATCCGCATGAAATTGAGCGTTGCGATGAAGTCGTTCTGAACTTGAACTGGAAGTCCGCTCCGCTCGGCAGCAACTCCTGCGGTCCGCTTCCGAACGAGTCTCTGCTGATCAAGCCGCAGAACTTCAAGTTTTCCATGAACTTCAAGGGATTTGTCGGCGGCGAGCTCGACGACAAAACGTTCTTTACCATGCTTTGATGCGGGGGCGGAATGAAACTGGAATCAAAAATGATGCTGTGGAGCGATCGCAGGATTGCTCCGGGAGAAGAAGAGTCGTTTCAGCCTTATATGACGCCGTATCTGCTTCCGGGTGATCAGGTCCGCGGCTGTGTGATCGTGCTTCCGGGCGGCGGATACCGCGTCCGGGCGGATCATGAAGGCGGACCCGTTGCGGAACGGTTCAATGCGCTCGGTTTTCATGCGTTTGTCGTGGAGTACCGGGTGGCGCCGTATGTTTATCCGGCTCCGCAGGAAGATGCACTCCGGGCAATCAAGATTGTTCGGGCACATGCCGCGGAATGGAAGATCAATCCTTCCAAAATCGCGATTCTCGGATTTTCCGCCGGCGGACACCTCGCCTGTTCGACCGGGATCGTGTACGATGAAGTCGCTGCGGATAACGGGGATGAGTGCGATGCGGTTTCCGCGCGTCCCGATGCGATGATTCTGTGCTATCCGGTGATCACCTGCCAGGAGGGCAAAGCGCATTTCGGTTCGTTTGAGTGTCTGCTGGGCGGAAACGACCGTGCGGCGTTTGCTCCCTGTTCCTGGGAGACACGGGTGACGGCTTCCACTCCGCCCGCGTTCCTCTGGCATACCTCGGAAGATTCTGCGGTTCCGGTGGAGAATTCTCTGGAATTTGCGCTTGCCATGCGCAGACAGAAACTCCCGTTTGAGCTCCATGTTTTTCCGTATGGTCATCACGGTCTCGGACTCGGCACGAAAGAGGAATACGCCGAGGTCCGCAGATGGCCCGAACTCGCCGGAACCTGGCTTGAAAAAATGGGCTTCTGAACAGCCGTGAAACCCGCGGAGCGGTGACGGACTGTTGCCGATCCGCGGTCTGCCGGATCATCACCGGAAACGGAAAGGGAGAATACGGACGTGGAAGAAGGGCGCGGACAGACGGCGCTGATCACGATGCAGCACAATTTTTGCGATCCCGCATTCCCGTTTTATATCGGGATCCACAATCATCTGCCCTCGGTATACAATCATGACCCGCAGATGCACGTCCGCTCTTTCTGGAAAATCTTTTATGTCATGGAGGGGAAGGGCGGGCACCGGATCAATGACCGGGTGCAGCCGCTCCGGCCGGGGACCATCGCCGTTGTGCATCCCGGAGACCGGACCTCGTTTTTCGTGGAAACGGATAACCTTATTCTATGCAATCTCTGCTTCAAACTGGAGCTGATCGGGGAAACGCTTTCGCGTCTGAAAAATGATTATAACTTTTTTTCGATCTTCTCGCGCTCCGGTGCGCCGGATCCGCAGCTGTCCGATACCCTGTATCTGCTGGATGCCGACCGGGCCGCGTTTTCCCTGCTGAAACGGATTCTGCATGAGTATGAAGCGGAACCGCCGAACTACCGGGAAATGATCCGGGCGCAAGTGATCGAATTCCTGATTCATGTCGCCCGCCTGAGTGCGGAAGGCGTTCAAAAAGAGAGCCGGAATCATGCCGTCCGCTACATCAATGCATGGATCGGGGAGCACTACGCGGAAGAGCCGGATTATAAGGCCTTGGCTGCCCGCATCGGAATTTCACAGGGGTATATGTGCACAATTTATAAGGAACTGACCGGTACGACGATTTCCGGCGCGCTGCTCCGTCGGCGCCTTGATGCCGTATGCGAGGGGCTGGCGGACAGCCGTTTTTCCATTTCCGAACTCTGTTACCGTTGCGGGTTCAACGACATCAGTTATTTTTACAAGATGTTCCGGGCAAGAACCGGCATGACGCCGCGCGCCTGGCGTCTCTCGTTTTCCGTTGATAAAAAAATTGGAGTTGATTCCGATTTTTCCGGAAAATGACGAGCCTTTGAACAGAGTCCTAGTTTTTTTGTGGCTTTCATGCTATAATAAAAGACAAATTATGAAAGAAAGGTTTGTCGTTATGGCATTGAAAGAGTTGACCATCGAAGTTTCCCTGAAACCGTTTTTGCGCCGGAATGCCCCGTCACTTGGTGAGGTCTGCCGGGAGTTGTTCCGTCCATGGCTTCCTGCGGCACGGGATGCCGGACTGATTTCCGTTCTGCTCTGGAGCGGAGACGGTTCCGAAATGCTGGAATATTCCGGTGATCTGCGGCGGCAGTTCGACTGGGCGCGGTATGTCGGGATCATGAACCGTCCGCTGCCTGCCGATATTGAACAGACGGACCCGCACCGTCGCAATGCGATGATCGGGCATCCTTTTGAGCCGGATACGGAGAAGACCGATTACCGTTTTCTCGCCGGATTGGTGCGGGAACTGAAAAACACCGGGCGGGAGCTGAGCGGAAAGACCATACGGATCGGGACAGCGTTCGATCCGGGACCGGAATTCTCCATTTCGGACTTCAAATACCGGACTCATCGTGAAATCTGCCGCGGTTCTTACGGAACTCTCAGCAGGGAACTGGTTTCGTGTCATTCCGTGCTTCATGCGGATTCCGGATCGTATGCAGGGTTTCCGGACGGGATTCCGGAAGGGACGCCGTTCGGGCAGTTTCTGGGCAGACAGGCCGCCTGTTTCCTGCAGGATATGGGAATGGAGTTCCTCTGGCTCTCCAACGGGTTCGGGTTCGGAAACTTTCCGTGGTCGTACAATGGTGTCGTATTTGACGGAACGGAATTTCATCCGGAGGAGCTTGAGACGGTGCGGCGGCAGATGCTGGAGCTTTTCTGGCGGGAGTTCCGGAAAGAGTGTTCCGCACCGGTGTTCGTGCGGGGAACGAACCTGACGACCGGACGGGATCTTTCCTGTGACGGCGTTCCGCTGAAAGAGATTTACGAGTCCGGAGCGATCCAGGCGCCGCCGGTCAATTCGCCCTGGGCTCCGCTGAACTATGATTTCGGATCGGAACTGATCGGCTGGATGTCGCATGCGGCAGGATTCCCGGCAGATGATTTCACATTCCGCTTCTATGTTTGCGATCCGTGGTTTCAGACGAAACCCTGGCTTGCGAATTATGAGCGTGAACCATACGATATTTACATGCCGTGGGCGGTTTCGCGCCTGCGGAAAAACGGACGCGTCGTTATTCCGGACCGGATCAACCTTGTGACTGTGGACGACTGCCGGGGCAATATGCCGGAAGAGGCGGCGGAACAGATCGTTCCGCATTTGCGTCAGGCTCAAAGGGACGCTCCCGATGCCCCGGGTCCGTTTCTCTGGCTCTATCCGTTTGAAGAGTATCACCGCTGGATCACGAAGGAAAGCGGACGGATCGGCGAAGTGTTTGCCGGAGATCATTTCCTGCGCGACGCCGTCAATAACGGGCTTCCGCTGAATACGGTTATGAACACGGCGGAATGCGATGCTCTTCCTGCCGGACGCGTCGTGTTCTCTCCGGTCCCGGAAGCGGGGACGGCGTGGGAGGCAAAGTTGCTGGAGTACGCCCGGAACGGCGGAAAAATCCTGCTGTATGGTCCGCTGGAACACTCGGAACGGGTGCGGAACCTGCTGAAAATCCGTTTGGCGGTACCGTTGGACGGAGTTCTGAAACTGGAGGGAACGGATTTGCCGGAGACGTTTGCGCCGGACCGGACGATTTTTCATGCATCGCTTTATTCCGGCGGCGGGATCCGGGAAAGCGGCGGTTCGGAGGTCCTTGCCGGGTGTTTCCGGGGAGGGGAACACCGGACGCTTGCTGCGGAATGCCGTTTTGAGGGAGGCGGACATCTGATCTGGATCCGGACTTCCACGCCGCGCTGTCATGCGTTTTCGTTTCGGGCTGAATATATCGGCAAACTGCCGCGTGAACCGTATTTTGAACCGGCTGTGCTGACCCGCTCCCTGCTTGCGCGGTTCGGATGGCGGTTTGAATATCCGCGCCGTTCCGCCGATGAATGGTATCCGCATCAGACTCTTTCCGTGCATGACGGCGGTTTCCGGTTCGCCGGACGCAATCTGACGCAGACCGTGGAGCACAGGATCGGGACACCGTTCGGGGCTCCGGCAATGTGCGGTACGGATTTTGAACTGAAACGGAATCTGGCGTGCGGACATTTTCCGCAGTCGTGGAACCGGGAGTGCCGCATTTTCCTCACCGGCGACGATTCTCTGATCCGGGTTCACGAGCGCAGTTCGCAGCTGACCGACCGCGAACGCTGTCTGGAAGTAAGCGGACTGAAAAATGCGGTCCTGCGAATCTTTCCGCCGGTGGGACGGCGGGATCTGGTGGAGGTTGCGGTTCTGCCCGGAGATAATTGTGTGACTCTTCCCCGCATTCCATGGAAACGGTGCGTTTCGGACGGTTGGGAATATGTGGAAACGGAGCCCGTAACAGGAAACGTTGCGGTCTACTGGTGAGTTGATCTCATGAAAAAGCGTCTTTTTTACAATTACGGGGGTTGACATTTCGGAGGTTTTATTGTATAATTAAAAAAGAGAACCAGTCGGTATACTTTTAAATTGGGGCCTTCCGGATGAAAACGTATATAAAATATGAAACAGTTCTGCAGAATATAACGGAGCGCATTGCCGCTCTCCGGAAGAACGGAACATTGGTTCTGGATGGTGAACGGACGCTTGCCGCGGAATTCGATGCAAGCCGGGGGACGATCCGCAAGGCCATGAGACAGTTGGAAGAGAACGGTACGATCCTGCGTGAGGGGTATGTTACGCGGATCCTGCCGGAATGCCGGCAGAAAAAGCGGTACGCGTATGTCGTTCTCGCACACAGTGACAGCGGTGCCATGTGGTTTCCGTTTTTTCAGCGGCTATGGGACCGGCTGGAAAAACTGCTGTTGGAAAATGGCCTTGCGGTGGATTTGATCATGTTGGACCCGGAACAGCCGGACTACGATTCCAAAGCGTTCTGCCGCCGTCTGCTGAACTATGATTTGCTGTTTACAACGCTGATTCCGCCGGAGCGGTGCCCGGAATTGCCGGAGCTTCCGGTTCCGCAAGTCTGCATTCAGTCCGACTCTGCTTCGTCGGAGCGGTTCATGAAGTTGGAACTGGACGATGTCCGGGTCGGAGAGCTTGCCGCCCGGCTTTTGTCAGAGGCGGGAGTCCGCAGGGCAGCGGTGCTTCTCCTGCCCGGCGAGACGCCCTCGTTCCGGAAACGGATCGACGGTTTTCAGCGGGCTTTCCGTGCCGCCGGCGGGGGATCCGAATACTTTTATCCGGAATCGCGGGACCGTCTGGCGCAGATCATGAAACTGCGGGATTATGTCAACACTCTGCCGGAACGGGGATTCGACGGGATTTTCTTCGTGACCGATGAATTCTGCAATCTGATTCTGGAAGATCTGCTGGCCCGCGGAATGGTACCGGATCCGGTTTCGGTCGTTGCGCTGGACGGTTCTTCCACGGCACGGGCGATGCACCCGCCCGTTACAACGGTGTCCCATGCCGTCCGTCCGATGGCAAACGCCGTTTTGAGGCTTATACGGAAAATGGAAAACGGAACATTCCGTTACCGGAAAGGTGCCGAACTGCTGGCGCCTTCCATTCATCAGGGGAAATCAATCAAACAGAAACAAAATAAGGAGGTGGCTGTATGATTTGTCGGAAAAGAGGCAAGGGGTGTATGAAAAGGAAAATGCAATTCTCTCTTATAGAATTGCTGGTAGTAATTGCAATAATTGCAATTCTTGCAGGACTTCTGCTGCCGGCTTTGAATTCGGCAAAACGGTCGGCGCAGGCAATTTCATGCGTCAACAATTTGAAGCAGATCTATCTGGGATTTCAGGATTATCAGAGCGATCATGACGGTTATTATCCCCGCTACGGGTTCGATTCGGCTCCGCAGTGCTATTGGTTCTGGGAGAATAAAAATAATGCCAATGTGAATTCGATTTATGTTTACAGTGGACCGAAAGTCCTGATGTGTCCGACAAAAGAGACGGGGAGAAATCAGTCTTATATGATGACATGGTATATGGGAAGCGCGTACCGCAAGGTCGCCTCGATCAAGCGTCCATCCCAGACTTTGCTTGCGGCGGATGGAGACGGGGCGGCATATTTTACTTCCGGAAGTTCACGGAAAGAGAACTGGTTCCGTCATCGCGGGATGAATGACATCAATGCGCTGTGGTGCGCCGGAAACGTGACCGTGTACAAAGTGAAGGATTACGTCAACCGGCAGATTCCCTATTGGGAAAAAACGGGCGACTGTTCGTTCTGGAAATCGTGGTGAGGAGACGTGTTATGAAAGTTCAGGTATTTTTTCTATTGTTCCTGTGCGGATTCTGTTTCGCCGGGGAGACTGTGCTCTGGCGGCTCGGTGAAAAAAACGGAAAACAGCAGGACTTCCGGATCAATTACCATCCGTGGGAATACGGCAGAGCGCCGTATCTGCGGGCGAATCCGAATAAGAAAGGGTATGTTTTTGAATACCGGGTGCGGGGATCGGAACCGAATCCGGATATGATCAACACGATTACCCATGTCGACAATGCCGCATTCATGCCGGAAGAGGAGATTGTCACGACTCTGCGTCTGGTTTGGGAGGAGAACGAGCCGGGCAGCCGCCGTTTCCTGCTGAGTCTTGCCGCGGAGCGGAATATCGGGGAACGACGGAACGGCATCCGGATCGTCCTGCCGGATAAACGGGTTCAGTATGCGGATTTCCCATCGTCAAAAAAACAGTATGCGGACTTTTTGAATCTTGTATTTCCGGTCGGGAAAGGCACGAATTTTTTGGAACTGGAAGTGATTTCCCACGGAAAGTATGCCAGTTTGTCGTTTGACTGCATGGAACTGCGCAGGACTGAAGCATCTGAAAAACTGACGCCCTGGCTTCTGGCGGATTTCCGCGAGCCCGACCATGTGTTCGCACCGGGCGGGGCTGTGGAACTGGAACTGCGCCGGTTTCTTCCGTCCGGGAAAGCGGAACCATGTTCCTGGAAAGTGACTGATTTTTTCGGGAAAACGGTTGCGGAAGGGAACGCGGAGTTCAAAACGGAACGGCTCAGGCTGCGTCTGCCGTCGGATCGCCGCGGCTGGTTCCGCGTGGAGTGTGTCACGCCGTCCGGACGCGTTCAGACGGCATACGCGGTACTGGAACCGGTCCGGCTTGAATATGACGAACAGTCGCGGTTCGGACTTCACATTGTCGGGGATTCGTACATTGACAACTATCATGCGCCTGTGGCGGAACAGGTCGCCCGGCGGGCATGGCGTGCGGGCGCCAAACATCTGCGGTACCATTTTCTGAAATGGAATCTGCGCCGTCCGGTTCAGGATCAGCCGTACAGCTGGAGCAATGCGGACCACCGTCTGGAACTGATGGAACGTTACCGGATGGTTCCCCTGATCAATATCGCCGGAACTCCGAAATGGGCGTCTCCGGATCAGTCGGAGGCTCTGGCTCCGCCGATCGGAGTGCGCCGCTACTCCATGTTTGCTCCGGAAGACCGGGCGTGGCGGCAATTCGTTTCTGATCTAGTTTCGCGCTGGAAAGGCCGCGTCAAATACTGGGAAATCTGGAATGAACCGTCCTATGTCTCCTGTTTCTGGCAGGACGGATCGCCTGCCGCTTACGGACGCACGCTGAAAAGTGCGTATGAAGCAGCGAAAGCCGTTGATCCGGATTGCGTGATTCTGTCCGGCGGACTTTTTCCCGCCGCGCTGAATTTCATGGAGGAGGCGGTTCAAAGTTCGAAGGGGTGTTATTTCGACGTGATGGGCATTCACTATCCGCGGGAAGCCTCGTATGATCAATGGCGGCGGATGCTGTCGCGCTACCGGACGGGGATTCCTCTGATCAACACGGAGGAATCCCGGTGGTACGGCGGCGATCCCGTGAAAAACGCATCGTCCTTGATCAAACAGCATGTGCAGGAGGCGGTAAACGGTGTGGTACGCACCTATTCGTTCCTGTTCGCCCGTCCGCGTCATACGGCGAGGGCCGGGGCGTTTTATGATGCGTTTGATGCTCCGGAGCCGATGTTCGCCGCGTACCGGACGATGACGCACCGGATGGATCACGTCCGGTTTCTGGCGGATCTTTCCGAAGGGTCCGGCAAAATTTATCTCTTTGAGCGGAATGGCGTTCCCGTGATCGTGGCTTGGGACGACAAAGGATCGGAACTGCCCGCCGGGATCTCCGGAACGGAAATCTACGATCTGATGGACAACCGGCTTCCGGTGCCGTCCGGACGCGTCAAACTGACTGAAAATCCGGTGTTTCTGATTGGCGGTGATCTTGCCGGACTGAAACGGTATGCGGCTCTGCGTGAGAAACTGCCGTCGATGGTGCGGGTGCGCCCCGGAGAAGTGATGGAACGTCTTCTGCCGTCGGCTCCCGAATGCTCCGCTCTTCCGGAAGGTTGGACTGCGCAATACCGGAACGGCAGCTGGCGGCTCGCTGTTCCCGCAAGCGCGGTCGAGGGGGTGTACACGCTTTCCCTGCTGTTCCGTGATGGGATGATCCCGTTGAATCTGCGTGTGGAGGTCTCGACCCGCGAACCGGGAGAGAATCTGATCCGCAACGGAGATTTCACAAACGGTTTTGCCTACTGGTTCCGCGATAAGCGGTTCGGGCCGGAACTGGTAAAGGAGGAGGGCGGCAAAGGCAATGTTCTGCACTGTAAAGGCAATGGACGGATGCATTTCGGTCCGGCGGGCCGGATCAAGGTCCAGCCGGGAGAGAATTATCTCGTTGCCGTCGGATTGAAAGGCGGAACCGGATTCGGCGTGATGTATTCGCTGTTTGATAAGAACAACCGCCGTATTTTCCCGGAAAAGCCGGGGATCAATCTGCTGTCGGTCAAACCGGGACCGCATCGGGAAATTTATTCCGAAGAGATTGCGGTCCGGCACCCGGATGCCGCATATCTCAAACTGTCCCTGCTGCCGTCGGTGAAGCCGGATATGCCGCTGACAGTCGATCACATTGCGCTTTACCGTCTGGACTCCGTGTATACGGCGGATCGCGTTCTCTGGCAGGGTGTCTGCCGTCGTGTGGACGGGGGCGTTGCGGTTGACGGCAGGGCGGATGAGTGGAAAAACGTCCCGGCGATGTCTCTTGATTCCGTGAGCCGGGTTGACAGGAGGACGGAATGGAAAGGCCCGCAGGATCTTTCCGGTTCCGCACGGATGATGATGGATGAAAAAAATCTGTATCTCTTTTTCTCCGTCAGGGACGATGTGTTCTTTCAGCGTTCTCCGGAACGTCCGTGGGAAGGAGATTCCATCCAGTTTTCCATTGATCCGCTGCTGACGGCGGAAAATCATCACGAATTCTCGCTGGTGCGGGAGAGCGGCGGAAAGACCGTTCTGCGGAAACATCACAACTACTGGACTCCGGAACTGCTGACCGGACAGATCCGGCAGGGAATTGTTACCGATGCGGAAGCCGTCTCCGTTCAGACCGGAAACGGGATTGACTACGAACTTCGCATTCCTTTGATCCATCTGTTCCCGCTGACCGGAAAGGAACGGGCGTTCGGTTTCTCGTTCCTGCTGAATGACAACGATGGCGGCGGGCGCAAGTACATGGAGTGGTCTTCCGGAATCGGTGGGAAAAAGGACCCCGGAAAGTTCGGTATCGTCCGGATGATACAATAAGACAAGTTTGAGCGGAGAACGGAGACCGCTATCCGTTCTCCGCTCAAGTTTTTTTTGAAAAAGAGACAAGAGGACAAGAAATTTTTCTTCTTTTTCCGGTCCGGGGTTGAATTTTGAGAAAACAAAACAAATATTATCCCCAGTGCCGTTTAACAAACAACCATTACAGGAGATTGAAAAATGAAGATTTCACAAAAGAATCTTGCCGCTCAGCTGTTCACTTGTCACGAGTACACGAAAACGCCGAAAGACATTGCGGAAACCCTGAAAAAAGTCAAGAAGATCGGATATGACGCCGTTCAGATCTCCGCGCTCGGACCGATTGATCCGAAGGAACTCGGCGCCATGCTCGAAGGCGAAGGGCTGTTCTGCTGCGCTTCCCACGATGGCGGAGACGATCTGTTCAATAAAACCGATGCGCTGATTGAAAAGCTCCATGCGGTCAAATGTCCTTATGTCGCTTATCCCTGGCCGCATACGCGTCCCGGTACGGAAGAGGAATGGGTTGCGCTTGCGAAACGCCTTGATGCGGTCGGTGCGAAACTCCGTGAAGCGGGAATCACGCTCTGCTATCACAACCACAACATCGAATTTACGAAATACAACGGAAGAACCGCGCTTGACATCATCTATTCCGCTTCCTGCGCCGACAATCTCCAGGGCGAGCCCGATACCCACTGGGTCCAGCTCGGCGGCGCGAATCCGGTGACATGGTGCAGAAAACTTTCCGGCCGTCTGCCGCTGCTGCACATGAAGGATACCGCCTACATCGGCGACAAACCGATGATGACTGAGATCGGAAACGGAAATCTGGAGTGGAAAGAGATCGTAAAAGCCGCCGATGAAGCCGGTTGCAAATGGTACATCGTCGAGCAGGATGTCTGCCCCGCGAGTCCGTTCGACTCCCTCAAGCAGAGCTATGAATATATCAAATCGGAGCTGTTCTGATGTATTTTACCGGATTTGCAGACGAAGCCTCCGGCAATCTTGACTTGCAGATCAAAGCGACGAAAGAGCTCGGCTGGAGCAATATCGAAGCCCGTTCCCTGTTCGGGAAAAATCTGGGAACCATGTCCGATGAGGAGTTTGAAACTCTTCAGGAGAAACTTTCCGCTGCGGGCGTCGGCATCAACTGTTACGGCAGTGCGGTCGCCAACTGGGCGAACCCGATTACCGAGTCGCCGGAAAAATCCTATGCCGAGCTGCGCACGGCTCTGCCGCGTATGCAGAAGCTGGGTACGAAATTGATCCGGATCATGAGTTTTGCCGTTCCGCAGGAGCTCAAAGCGAAAGCGTGGGAGTTTGAAGATGAAGTCATCAAACGCCTGCAGACCATCGTCCGGATGGCGGAAGAGGCTGGCGTGGTTTGCGTTCATGAGAACTGCATGAACTGGGGCGGTCTCTCCTATGAGCATACCCTGCGCCTTTGTGACAGGTTGGCGTCTTCCCCTGCGTTCCGGCTGGTGTTTGATACCGGAAACCCTGTCTTTAACGATGATTACAGCAAGAATCCGCTGAAAAAGCAGAGTTCCTGGGAATTCTATGAGAAGGTCAGGGATTTTGTCGTCTACATCCATATCAAGGATGGCAAAATTCTGCCGGACGGGACGATGAAGTTCACGTTCGGAGGAGAGGGCGACGGCGACGTCCGCCGGATCCTTACGGATGCGTTCTCCCGCGGCTATGATGGCGGCATCTCCATTGAACCGCACATGAACAAAGTGTTCCACGATCCCGATGCAAGCGTCAATGAACGCCTTTCCTACGAGAATTATGTGGAGTACGGCAAACGCATGATGGCGATGGTGGACGAAATCAAAAAGTCCATCGCATAAGGCTTTCCGGTCGTTTTGAAAACGCCGCACCTGTCTGAAACGCAGTGTGCGGCGTTTGTTTTTTTATGATGGACTCATCCGGAACTACGGATTTCTCCGGGAGTTCTGCCGGTACTGTTGCGGATGACCCGGCAGAAGTAGTTGACGTCGCTGTACCCGGAAAGCCCGGCGATTTTCTGCAGCGGATAGCGGGTCTGTTTCAGCAGGGAGATCGCTTTTTGCAATCGAAGCTGGGCAAGATAGCCGGAGGGCGTTATGCTGATTTTCCGGCGGAACAGACGGAGCAGAGTCGTGCGGTCGATTTCCAGCCGTTCCGCCAGAGCGTTGATATTCAGGTTCGGATTCTGAAAATTTTCTTTGCAGATGCGGATTGCCTCATGAAGCTGACGGTTTTCCAGTGTCGCTTCCCGGTTTGTCCCGCCCGCCGCGGCTAGAATGTCACAGATCAGGGAAACCATTTTCCGCCAGCTGTACGGTGTCAGTTCCTGCATCCGGCTGTTGAGTTCCAGGAAAAGCTCATGCGGACATTCCCCTGCGAAAAACGGATCGGGCGGATAGTTGTAGGAGCGCATGAAATCGGCGGCATACGGCCCGTCGAATGCCAGCCAGTAGTATTCCCATCGCGGCGAGACGGAGCGGAATACATGCTGTTCGAGCGGCATGCGGAAAAACACGTCGCCCGGATGAATCCGCAGCGGTTCCGCACCCGGATCGCGGATCATTTCGCCTTCTCCCGCCACGCACCAGTAAAACTGGACGAACGGTTTCTGTCCGGGCGGAACGACTTCGCCGTCATCCATGTCCCGTTGGAAATGCCCCATGGATCGCGGATAAAACGGCAGCCCGACTTTCGGGAACGAGTCCAGCTCCGGACGGTGCAGGGACCGCAGAACGATCCGTTTTCGGTTGTTTTCCATCAATGATTCCTTTCCGGTTGCGGAATCTGTGCAACTGCCTCAAAAATCCAGTAAAAGTTTCAAAAGTACATATTTCAAACTCACAGATCCTGTGATATAATATGCACAGGGAAATCAAAAATTCAACCGTTTAACGGAAAAACCAGTTAAAAAAAGGAGTCTGTTTATGGCAAGAATCGCAATTATCGGTGCGGGCGGCGTGATCTTCGCGCAGAATTTCATCAAGGACATTCTGCTGGATGAGACACTCCGCAGCAATACGGAAGTCGTTCTGATGGATATCGACCGGGAACGTCTGGAGGTCGCGCTCAAATTCGGGGAGATCATTTCCAAAAAGCTCAATGTGGAATTCAACCCGGTGGCGACAACCGATCTGCGCGAGGCGCTGAAAGGGGCGGATTATGTGATTACGATTTTCCGTTCCGGCACTATTGATCTTCAGGAAATTGAATATTCGATTCCGAAAAAATACGGCGTCGATCAGGTTGTCGCCGATTCCATGGGGCCCGGCGGTATCTTCCGCGGACTCCGCACGCTGAAAGACCTCTTTGTTGTGCTGGATGCGATGGAGGAGATCTGTCCGGGCGCGTATCTGCTGAATTATGTCAACCCGATGTCGATGAATACGATCGCGCTCAGCCGCCGGGCGAAAACGGTTAAGGTGATCGGACTCTGCCACAGCGTCCGCAATACTCTGCGGGAGCTCAGCGGGTATCTGGGCATCGACCCGAAAACCGTGAAATATTTTGCCGCCGGCGTCAACCATCAGGCGTTCATGCTGAAATTTGAACAGAACGGCAAATGCCTGTATCCGCGTCTGCGCGAACTGCTTGACAAACCGGAGATCTATAAGAAAGACAAGGTTCGTTTTGAACTGATGCGCCATTTCGATTACTTTCCGACCGAAAGTTCCGGTCACGGTTCCGAGTATATCCCGTATATCCGCAAGCGTCAGGACCTGATCGACAAGTTCTGCTCCTGCGATGTCCCGAACATTTCCGACGGGATCAACTGGGCGACAATGGGCGCGGGTGTCAGCGGAGCTTCCGTTACAATCTGCCGCAAACTCCGGGAACTTAATCTCCGGCATATCGGGGAATATCTGAACGGGACCCGCGAAGTGGATACCAAGCCGAGCGAAGAATACGGAGTGGAACTGATCGCAGCAATCGAAAAGAACGAGGATTTTTCCGCGAATCTCAATGTGATGAACAACGGACTGATCCCGTCTCTGCCTCCGGGAGCGGCGGTCGAAGTGCCGTGCCTGGTGAACGGTGCCGGTATTCTTCCCTGCCGCGTTGACAATTATCCGGAACAGCTTGCTTCGCTGAATCGCGGTATGATCAACGCCCAGATCCTCGCGGCGGAAGGTGCTCTGACCGGATGCCGTCACAAAATCTTCCAGGCGATCGCCTGTGATCCGCTGACCGCGGCGACGCTCGGACTTGACGAGATTCAGGCGATGACGGATGAGATGTTTGAAGCGCTGAAAGATTATATTGATCCGCGTTTCTCCAAGTGATCCGGCTTCTCTGACGGAAAAGCGTTCCGGAGTATTCTGCGGAACGCTTTCCATTTTTTTTCTTCGATTCTGTTGCATTCCGGAGCTTTTTGCTTTATATTACTGAAGTTGCATAAAACAGGAGGTTGATGTAAATGGATGCAAAACGGAAACGGAAAATCTGGAAAATCACAGCAATTACAGCGGGAGTCATCATTGTCTTGGTAATGATTGCACTGTTGTTTCTGGGGACGATCGTGAAACACTCGCTGACGACGATCGGGCCGAAAGTCCTTGGCGCTCCGGTGAAAGTCGGCTCGGTGACGGTCAACGTTTTTTCGGGAGTCGTTGACATCCGCAACCTGTTTATCGGCAATCCGCAGGGGTATAAACATGAATGTGCGCTGACCGTGAAGACGATCCGGGTCGATATTGTTCCCTCGTCGCTGGCAGGCAAAAAAATAATCGTGGAAGAGTTTACGCTTGACGGTGTGGATGTTTATTTTGAGCCGTCGGCAACTCTGCTTTCCAATAATCTCTCTCAGCTGAACGAGAATGTTGCGGCATTCAGCAAAAAATTCAGTTCCGGTGAGACAAAGCCTGCGGCGGAGAATAAAAAGGAACAAAAAGATACAAAGCTTCAGGTGGACGATTTGAATCTGACTTCCATCTTCGTCAATGTCGTGACGTCCATTCCCGGCGGTCCTGTTTCCAAGGCTCCGCTTCCGGTGGTTCCGATCGAACTGGAAAATCTCGGTCAGGACGAGGATGGTATAACTCCGCTGAATCTGACCGCGGTGATTCTGAATAAACTTACTCTCGGCGTGTTTGCATCGGTCGGGGATGCGTTCCCGTCCATGAAAGATTTCACGGATGCCGGAACCAGAGTTCTGAATACGACTACAACCATTTTCAAAGGCGTTGGGGAGCTGTTGAAGTCCCGTTCGGATTCCGGAAAGAAATAACCCGTCCCGTCCGTTCCTATTTGTTTTCCCGTCTGTTTCCGGTTGATGAAACAGACGGGATTTTTGTTTTAAAACAGATCCGGAGTGTGCGGCAGGTGTTCGATCCCGTCCGCATGGTCCCGGATCCAGAACATGAGAATATCGACGATGTGCTGGATATCCGTTTCGGAAAGGGGGCGTCCGGGCGGAATGCCGTGCCATTTTTGCAGACAGCCGCGGCAGCAGCATCCGGTCGCGTGCTGTGCGGTGAAACAGGGATGCCCGCGCATGGGGGTCTGTCTTCCGTCATTCGGCGGATCTGCTGGAGCAAGACGCGTCCGGATCAGTTTTTCGCTTTGACTGCGAACGGTATCGAAGCCCCGTTCTGCGAGATAATGCAGATCCGGCCCGGACAGACGGAAGCGGGAACGGAATTCCGATTCCGCAAGGCGCCGTTTCAGAATTATCCACTCGCGCTCGGTCATGGTCAGGCTTCCGCGCGGGTCAGCTTTTTGATCCATGTGTAGGAATGCACCTTGATGAACGCCGGGACGCATTTGAATACCTGGTCGCTGTTCAGGGCGATCATAACTGCAACGGGGCTCCAGTTCCAGGCAAACGCTCCCAGTGCGGAGATGGGAAGAACAATACCCCAGATGCTGATGATGTCAAGAAACATGATGAACCGGGTGTCGCCGCCTCCGCTGATGATTCCCCCGTTGGTCGGCATTTGGTAAGAGGTCCCGACTCCGGTGATGCTGAGAATCAGCAGAAAATCGTAACACATCGCCATTGTCTGCGGGGAAAGAGTGTAAAGCTGGAGGAAAGGTCCGCGGAGCAGATAGATCGCCGCTCCCAGAATCAGGCCGAGAACGATGAATATGAGCTGAAGTGTCTGCGCGTAATCTTTTACGACGTTGAGTTTGCCCTGTCCGATCGCTTTTCCGATCATGATGGAGGCTGTGGCGCAGGCTCCCAGCATGGCGACTTTCAGCGTCAGATAGAGCGCGTTGGCGGCGCTGTTTGCGGCAATGGCAATCGAGTCGAGATGTCCGAGAATCATGGTCTGCGCGGCGGTCGAGAGTCCCCACAATGTCGAAACGATGAGGAGCGGGTAGGTGACGCGGACAAAATCTTTCAGCAAAACGCGGTCGATATGGAAAAAGGAGATCAGGCGCAGTTTCAGCGCACCGCCTTTTTTCCAGAGGAAGATCAGAACGGCGGCGAGTTCCAGCGCCCGCGCGGTCAGCGTTCCGATCCCGGCGCCGCGGATTCCCATTTCCGGAAAACCGAACCGTCCGAAGATCAGGACGAAGTTGATTCCGAAATTGGCGATCAGGCCGATGATTGCCACATAGAGTGAGATTCGGACAATTTCAACCGCGCGCAGCGTTTCCATCAGAATGACGCTGATCACGAAGAAGAGATAGGACCAGCGGATCGTTTCCAGATAACTCATGCCTTCGGCAATGATGGTTTTGTCGTAAGTGAACAGTTCCAGAAGCTGGCGCGGAAACAGCCATGTTGCGGCGAAAAGCAGAAATCCGGCGGTGATTCCGAACCACATGGCGATGGCGGAGAGGCGGCGGATCGGGCGTGTGCGGTTCTGTCCCCAGTATTGTGTGCCGAGAATGACAAGTCCGCTGCCGATCCCCATAACCGCTTGCTGGAGAACGAACTGCAGGTGATTGACGGCGGTTGCCCCGGCGAGAGAAGATTCCTGATACGAGCCGAGCATGATGTTGTCGGTCAGGTTTACGGCAAACCGGATGATGTTCTGAAAGACCAGAACGAGAAAGAAGCTGAAAAAGGTCCTGTAAAATGTTTTGTCGCGTATGATCATGGGGGCAGGGCGGATGGATGAGGTTGAAATGGAAAAGGCTGGTACAATTTTGTACCAGCCTTTGAGAATGCGGATAAAGCTCCGCAGGCCTTATTTGGCTTTGCGTTCGAAGAGAGCGCGGATTTTAGCTCCGGTGGTCTCTGCGATGTGCTGTCCGAGTTCTTCGCGTTTGGCTTTGAGCAGTTCGCCTTTGCCTTCGCGGATCATCTTGAGGAATTCTTTTGCGAATTCGCCGGATTCGATGCGCTTGAGAGATTCTTTCATGCGCTCTTTGACATCCGGGGTGATGATTTTGGGACCGTTGAAGTATTCGCCGAATTCCGCGGTGTTGGAGATGACTTTGTTCATCTTCTGGATGCCGCCTTCGTAGACGAGGTCAACGATGAGCTTGAGTTCGTGGATGCATTCGAAATACGCCATTTCCGGGGGATATCCGGCTTCGACGAGAGTTTCAAATCCGTACTTCATCAGGTCGACGCAGCCGCCGCAGAGAACGTTCTGTTCACCGAAGAGGTCTTCGTAGGTTTCCTGTTCGAACGTGCATTCGAGAACGCCGGCGCGGGTGAAGCCCATGGCTTTTGCCATCGCGAGAGCGGTCTGGAGAGCATTGCCGGAAGCATTCTGCTTGACGGCGACGAGTCCGGGGACGCCGAACCCGGCGAGGAACGCTTTGCGTTCTTCGGTTGCAGGGCTCTTCGGAGCAACCATGATGACGTCAACACCTGCCGGCGGAACGATTTCGCCGAAGACGATGTTGAAGCCATGGGAGCAGCTGAGGGTCTTGCCCGGTTTCATGTGCTGGGCAATATCGGCTTTGTAGACCGGACCGTGGTATTCGTCGGGAAGGAGGATGTGAATGACATCGGCCTTTTCCGCCGCATCCGAGAACGACATGACCTGGAAGCCGTCGGCAACCGCTTTGTCAAACGACGGGCCGGGTCTGGAACCGATAATGACGTTGACGCCGGAATCTCTCATACAGAGGGCCTGGGCGGAACCCTGACTTCCATAACCGATCACGGCTACGGTTTTGCCGTTCAGAACCGATGCGTCCGCATCGCTGTCGTGCATGATTTTAACCATTTTACCATTTCTCCTTTATACTATGAGTGGTTTTCTGTTATCTAATAAAAGTAGCATTCTATTTGATTTTTTCAACCGTTCCGCAGAAAAATGGCTCATTTTTCCGATTTTTCCGCTATTTTCATCAAAATCGCACGCTGGTCCGGTTCGATGCGGCGGGAGAACAGCAGGGATGGCGTCCCGCCGAGCAGGAGCCCGATGAGCGGAAGATTCAGTTTGGAGGCGTACAGCTTGCCATCGCTTTTGCGGTAGAATGCAATGCCGCAGGGCAGGATGGCGGCGATTTTCCGTTCGGTTTCATCGCGGATCAGCTCCCGCGCATAATCCGGATTGCAAAAACGGAACGATTGCAGGGGCAGTCCGTCGGGTGTCCGGGGGAGCGCACAGCCGGCGGAAGAGGCCGTCCATCCGCCGATTTCCTTTGCCGCTTCCGGAACCGAACGCATTGCTGTCTGAAAATCGGGAGAACCAAGTTCAAATTCCCGGATCAGGCTTGAGCGCAGCCAAAGAAGCCCGGCAGTGAACGTCACCGCTGCCCCAAGCAGAACACCGAGCGTCAGATACAGGAATTCTTTCCGTTTCCGCATGGTGGAGCTCCCCTCAGAGGGAACTCTTTACATAATCAACCGCGTTGGAGAAAATGATTCTGCCTTCGCCCCACTGCGGCAGGCAGCCTTGAAGTTTCCGGGTCTGCCAGTCCGGCGCATTGAAGGGGGAGAGGAACGCTTCCGGGTGCGGCATGAGCCCGAAGACCCGTCCGGTGGGATCGCAGATCCCGGCAATGTCGTTGATGGAACCGTTGGGGTTCTCCGGAAAGCCGTTCGGTTTGTTGCCCGCTTCGTCGGTATAGCGGAGAGCGACAAGATTTTCTTTTTCGATTTTTTCGATGTATTCGGGAGAGGCGACGAATTTGCCTTCGCCGTGACGGATCGGCATGCGGATCAGGTCGATGCCTTTGGTGAATACGCATTTGCACGCCGGGTTTGCTTTCATCGTGACCCAGTCGTCGCGGAAGACGCCGGAGTCGTTATGCGCGAGGGCTGCCTGCTGGGTGAAACGCTGACCGTCGAGAGCGGGGACGAGTCCGAGCCGGGTCAGGGTCTGGAAGCCGTTGCAGATGCCGATGACGAGCTTGCCGGATTCGATGAATTTATCAAGATCTTCTTTCAGTTTGAATTTGATTTTGTTTGCGAAAACGGTTCCGGAACCGAGGTGATCCCCGAACGAGAATCCGCCGATGAATGCGAGTATCTGATAGGGATCCATCGTTTCCTTCCCGGACAGAAGGTCGTTGATATGGATAAGAGTAGCGGTTGCGCCGGATGCGTTGAACGCGGCGGCAGTCTCTTTTTCGCAGTTTAATCCGACTCCGGTAATGACCAGTGCTTTGACATCGTTAGGCATAGTGTTTTCAGCTCCTTGAAATTAATCGTATTAAATTAGCCCGTTTTCGGGAAGAAATCAAATCGTAAACGGAAATTTCCGGAAGATTTCGCCGATTCGGAACTTTCCGCGCTGATCAGGAACGGTTCAATATTACGGTCGGCTCTTGTTTTTTATGGCTGTATTCTGTTCCGGTTCCGCCATTTTTTATGGCGAAACGGCGGAGAAATTAAAGTTTCGTCATTTATTCGGATAAATTTAGTTCTCCGATTTGCGAAATGGCATAAGACGTGATAGATTAAGACTTTACAGAAATCCCATGGAGAGTTGTTTATATTTTATGCAGAAAAATAAGGTCAAAGTGTATTTTCTGGGATCGGGCGCGTTCGCGGTTCCGTTTCTCGACGCTCTGAGCAGAGCCGATAATATTGATCTCGTCGGCGTCGGTACCCAGCCGGACAAGCCGTCCGGCCGGAAACGTTTGCCGAAGCCGACGCCATTGGGCGGCTTCGCGGATGCGGTGGGAATTCCCTGCCGCCGGGTTGCCTCGGTCAGTTCGGATGAGTTCATGCAGCTGATGAATGAGCTTCAGCCGGATATTGTGGTCGTGGTGTCGTTCGGTCAGATTCTGCGGGAACGTCTGCTGAATTTTCCGCGGTTCGGCTGTCTCAATGTACACGGTTCGATACTCCCGAAATACCGGGGAGCATCGCCTCTTGCAACCTCCATACTTTGCGGCGACAAAGTAAACGGGATCACATTCATGCGGATGGAAAAAGGGCTGGACACCGGTCCGATTTACTCCATTACCACGATGGAGGTTCCGCCGACAATGAATTCCCAGACGTTGGAGATCGCGCTTTCGGAGCTCGGTTCGCGGGATCTTGCGGGGATCATCGACAGAATCGCCAACGGTCTTCAGCCGATTCCGCAGAACGACGCGGAAGCCACTTTCACCCGGAAGATTCAGAAATCCGACGGCTCCATCCGTTGGAGTGAACCTGCGGATGTTCTGGAACGCAAAATCCGGGCGTATTATTCCTGGCCGGCGTCCACATTCCGCATCATGGGAAAAAACGGCATTCAATCCATCAAGATCACCGAGGCACGCATCGCATCCGGTTCCGGGGCTCCCGGAACGACTCTGGTCCGCGATAAACGGTGGATCGTCGCCTGCGGGGAGGGCGCTCTTGAAATCCTCCGCATTATCCCCGAAGGTTCCCGTGAAATGAATGCCGCCGATTTTATCCGCGGATTCAACAATCCGGAAGCTGTCAAACAAGTGCTCGACGGTCCGCTGCCGCCGTCCGGGCAGAACTCACAGGAAAAGAAGAAAGATTCATGAGAAACAAAAAACAGATCATTATAAATTGCGAAGAACTGGAGACGCGTTTCGCATTGCTGCGCAACGGCAGACTCGAAGAATATGAAATCGAACGGCTGGACGAAGACGAGCTTCTTGCCGGATCCATTTATCTCGGACGTATCACTCATCTCGAAAAGAAACTGGAAGCCGCGTTTGTCGACATCGGTGCCGCGAAAAACGCGTTTCTGCATTACAAGGACATGCTTCCCGCCTCTTACGACATGCTCGACGACATTCGCCACATGGAGGCGGATCCCAATAAGAATGAACCGGCGAAACGCCGGAAAAAAGGTTCCGTGCTGAGTAAAGTCGCCGATCATATCCGCGGACTGGTCGGCAGAACCAACAAGGCTCAGCGCCTGAAAGAGTTTGAGACCAAGCTGCACAGCGGCAAGATCACGGTCGCCGATATTCCGAAGATGTTTCCGGAGAATTCCGAACTGCTCGTGCAGATCACCAAAGGGCCGATCGGAACCAAAGGCGCACGCGTCACCACCAATATCACGATTCCCGGACGCTACCTCGTTCTTCTGCCGTATTCCGATCATATCGGGCTCTCTTCCCGGATCGACGACCGCAAGGAGCGGGACCGTCTGCGCAAGATCCTTGCGAAACTTGAAGTTCCCGAAGGCATGGGCCTTATCTGCCGCACGATCGGCGAGGGGCACAAGGCTGAAGATTTTGAAAAAGACCTTCAGATGCTGCTGAAAATCTGGGAGAGCGCAAGCGCCGCATTGGAGGAAAAGAGCGCCCCCGCCATCGTTTACCGGGAACCGAACCTGCTGGAACGGACGGTCCGCGATTTCCTGACCGATGATATTGATGAAATCGTCGTGGACAGTCCCGAAGCAGCAAAGAAGCTGAAAGCCGATTTTGCGGAATTCGGCTGTTATGATACGCGCATCACGCTGAGCAACCGCGCCCAGCCGGTATTTGAACGCTATAAAGTGGCGGAACAGGTGGCGGCGGTCTTCAACCGCGTGGTGCAGCTGCCGGGCGGCGGGTATATCTGTATCGACGAGACCGAGGCGCTTGTCGCGGTGGACGTCAATTCCGGCAAGAACAAGAATGCCAAGGATCAGCCGGAAAATATTCTGCGGACGAATCTGGAAGCCGCGGAGGAGATCGCGCGGCAGGTGCGTCTCCGCAACGTCGGCGGTCTTGTCGTGATCGACTTTATCGACATGCGCACCCAGCGGGACCGTGACGCCGTGCAGAAAGCAATGGCGAAATATATTGAGCCGGACCGTGCCAAGACCCGGCTGCTGCCGATCAGCAAGTTCGGGCTGATGGAAATGACCCGCCAGCGGGAACATGAAAGCGTCAAGGATGCCGTTTATGATCCCTGTCCGTATTGCGAAGGATCGGGACGCGTGAAGTCTCCGGTGAGTATGAGCGTGGAGATTCAGCGCCGTCTGAAAGAATTGCTGAAGCGGAAAGCGCGCGGCATGGCGGTTCGCGTGATTATGCACCCCACTATTCTGGAGCGTCTGAAAAACGACGATGCGGAACTGCTGAAAGATATGGAAGAACGTTACGGCAAGGAGCTTTCTTTCCGTGCCGATCCGACGATGCACATGGAACAGTTCAAGCTCGTCAATCCGGAAACCAATCAGGAATATTAAGAGGGAGTCCGAAATTATGAGAGACACATTTCTGCCGTTTTCCAAACCGGATTTGAAGGAATCCGATATTCAGGCCGTTGCCGATGTTCTCCGTTCCGGCTGGATTACCACCGGTCCGAAAGTGGCGCAGCTGGAAGCCGATTTCAAACGGTATCTCGGTTCTCCGGACGCGATTTCCATGACTTCCGAGACGGGGGTGATGGAAGTGCTTCTGCATGCGCTTGGAATCGGTCCCGGAGACGAGGTCATTACGCCCTCCATGACGTGGGTTTCCATGATCAACCTGACCGTTCTTGCGGGGGCGACCCCGGTCTTTGTCGATGTCAACAGGGATACGCTGATGGTGGATCCGGACGAGGTCGAAGCTCATATTACGCCGCGCACCAAACTGATCGTTCCGGTTCATTTCGCCGGAGCCTGTGCGGATATGGATCCGCTCCGCGCGATTGCGCAAAAGCACGGAATCCGTCTTGTCGAGGATGCTGCACACGCAATCGGGACCCGGTACAAGGGAAGACTGATCGGCTCAACCGGAACCGCCATGTTCTCGCTTCACCCGATCAAGAACATCACCACCGGTGAAGGCGGTATGCTGGTGACCGATGACGAAGAGCTCGGCAAACGCGCCCGCAGTTTGAAATTCCATGGTCTCGGCGTGGATGCCTATGACCGTCTGACGCACGGACGATCCCCGCAGGCGCAGGTCGTGGAGCCCGGTTACAAGTACAATCTGCCTGACATGCAGGCGGTGCTTGCGCTCGGACAGCTCGCCCGCATTGAAGAGATCAACGCCCGCCGGACCGCGCTTGCCCTGCGTTACCGCGAACTGTTGAGCGGGATCGACGAACTTCAGCCGCTTGCCGATCCGGAATACGATTTCAAACACGCATGGCATCTGTTTGTGGTCCGCGTGGTCAAAGGAAAACTGAACCGCGATGAATTCATGGCGGCTCTGAAAGAGAAGAATATCGGAACGGGACTGCATTTCCGCTGTACCCATCTCCAGAAATATTACCGGGAACAGATGGGGTGCAAGCCCGGAATGCTGCCGAATACGGAATGGAATTCGGACCGCATCTGTTCCATCCCGCTGTTCCCCTCCATGACGGAAGAGGATCAGGATGATGTCATAGCCGCCATCAAGGAGGTCCTCGCATGAAAGTCAACAAGCCGGACAAACAGCTTTCCGTGACACCTCCGGCGGAACCGTCCGCACAGCCGGAACAGCCGGAATTTACCGAACAGCAGGTGAAAATGGCGATGTGGCTTCCGCTTTGGATCTGCGCCGCGTTTCTGCTGATTGCCAATCTCGGCATGGCGCCGATCCGCGGGTCGGAGGCCCGTTGGATGGAAATCGTCCGGGAAATGTTTATTTCGCATGATTTCCTGCATCCGACGATCAATTTCGAGCCATATTTCGACAAACCGCTTCTGACATACTGGTTTATCGCGTTTACGTCGCTGTTCAACAACCGGATCGTGACGGAGTTTATTGCCCGTCTGCCGAGCGCGCTCGCGGCGATTGCCGCCCTGATGGCGATGGTTTCCATTGCAAAACGTCTGTGGAGCGTGGAGGTCGCCCGGCTTTCCGCATGGCTTTTCATGACCTGCTATTCGTTTGCGTTCTGGGGACGTCTTGCCGAAGCGGATATGGCGAATCTGGCGTTTTGCACCGGGGCGATCGCCTGGTATCTGGCGTATCGCAAGGAGCGGAGTTTCGCCGGATATCTGGGATTCTTTCTGCTTTGTTTTATCGGTGCGCATGCAAAGGGAATGGCGACGATTGCGGTTCCGTTCCTTGCGGCGGGTGTCGATATGATCCTGTCGAAAACGATCCGTTTCCATTTCAACTGGAAATCGGTTACCGCTCTTGTGATCGGGGCCGGAGTGTATATGATCCCGTTCGAGCTTTCAAAGGCGATCGCGCCTGCAATCGCTCCGGAAACGCAGAACATCATTGACGCCGACGGAACATTGAAAACAAGCGGGATCGCGCTTGCCCTGCGCGAGAATGTCATCCGTTTCTTTGCGCCGTTCGATCATAACGACGAAGGTTTTTATGCGTATCTGATTCATATTCCGCGGCTGACGATTCCGTGGAGTCCGATTCTGATTCTTGCTGTCGTTGACGCGTTCCGTCGTCGTAAACAGCTTGCCGATCCGGAAAAGTGGCTTTGCTGGACGATGATCGCGATTTTCCTGTTCTTCTCAATTTCCGGTTCCCGCCGCCATTATTATATCCTTCCGATCATTCCGTTCTGCGCGATTCTGATGGCGTTGTTCCTGACCCGTCAGGCGGTCGATCTCTGGGTGGAGAAGACGAAACGGGTGATCCTGTATCTCTTCCGTTTCCTGCCGATGGAGCTGCTGGTGCTTGCGCTGATTGCGGGCGTTGCGCTGGTGCTGTTTCCGTCGCTGATCCCGCAGCAGTATAAATTCCTGTCGAATCTGATTCCGCAGTCGCTGGTTTCCCTGTCTGCGGCGGTGTTTATTCTCGGTATGTTCATGTTCCGTCTGAACGGACCGGAAACGCAGTTTTCGAAACTTCTCCCGGACCGGAATCTGGCAAAATCCATTTTCTCGGTGTATGTGATCCTTCTGTTGGTGTTCGTTTATGTAATTCCGACGGCGTCGCAGTTCCGTACCGGCAAACGGACTTTGCAGGAGATGATGCGCCGGGCGGAACAGATGAAAGTTCCTGCGGGAAATATTTATTTTTATCACGGAACGATCAACAGCGCGGTATTCTATCTGAACCGCAACGCCAAGATTCATACGATCAAGGATCTGAAAGCGCTGGACGAGGTCCGGAAAGCGAAGCCGGGGGAACGCATTCTGCTGATTTCCCAGCACCGTTATTTTGAAAACATTCCGCAGGAACAGTTGAAAAAACTGCCGCTAGTTGTGCAGGAGAACGTTTTCCCGTGGGACAGCAAGAAAAACATCCGTAAAAACTATGCCATGCGCATGGTGCTGCCGGATAACAGAAAAGTTCAATAAACAGGGAGTTTCATGATGAAACGGGAAGCAATCGAATGGTGTCAGATGTACTGGTTCGACACCGGTGTCAGAGATCTTCCGCGCATTCTTCTGATCGGCGATTCCATTGTCGCCGGACATCGTGCGCAGGTGGCGGAGCGACTGAAAAATGTTGCTTTGGTCGGCGGTTTTTCTTCGTCGAAAATCGTTGGCGATCCGGGATTTTACCGGGAACTGGAACTCGCGATGGCGGATTATCCGATTGATATGATCTATCTCAACAATGGACTGCACGGCCTCAACTGTTCCGATGACTGCTACCGCAGCGGGCTGGAGGAGCTGATCCAGTTTCTCCGCACCAACACCCGCGCCCGGCTGTTTTGGCGCAGCTCCACGCCGATCACGGTCAAAGGCGATCCCGCGACACTGTGTCCCGAACTCAACCCGACAGTGATCCGGCGGAACCGTATTGCGGAAGAGCTGATGAAACAGTACCACATTCCGACGGACGATCTGTATTCACTCATGCTGAATCACCCGGAATACCGCTCTCCTGACGGTTTTCACTACAATGCCGACGGTATCAATGCTCAGGCGGATCATGTCGCCGCCTGGCTGAAAGATGCTTTGACTGCCCGTTCACTGGAGGTTGAAGTGAACGGATTCCGGACCGATTATCCGGGATTTGTATCCGACTGGTGCGGATATGAATGTCTCAATTTTACGCTGAACGGTCTGAAATGCCGTCTTGTGAAACCGAATGTGGCGCCCGATCCGGAAAAGCGCTGGTTTTGGCGTGCACGGTTTTTCGGGGCGTTCCCGAATGCGGACTGGGCAATGCTGGATCTCGGCTGGTATGTTGCCCATATTGAAGTCAATGAGCTCTATGGCTCACCGGAGTCCAACCGCCGGTTCGATCTGCTGTACGGCTTCCTGACGTCGCTTGGATTCAATAAAAAATGTGTTCCGGTCGGTTACAGCCGGGGCGGGCTTGACGTTTATAACTGGGCGGCAAAGAATACCGACAAGGTAAGCTGTCTGTATCTGGATAATCCAGTTTGCGACTTCAAAAGCTGGCCGGGCGGCAAGGGTAACGGCCCCGGTTCCGCGGAAAGTTGGCAGCGGTGTCTGAATGCATGGGGATTTACGGAAGAACAGGCGCTGGCGTACAGCGGAAATCCGGTCGACAATCTCAAACCGCTTGCCGATGCCGGGATTCCGGTTCTTCATCTTTGCGGCGATGCCGATGAGGTCGTTCCCGCCGAAGAAAACACGAGAATCGTGGAGAAGCGGTATCGGGACCTCGGCGGTCATATTGAGGTGATTTACAAGCCGGGAGCGAAGCATCATCCGCATTGTCTGGAGAATCCCCGGCCGATCGTCGATTTTATTCTGAAATACGCAAAATAAGAAAAACGGCGTTTTCCGCCGTTCTTCTCATGATCCGCGGCACCCGGCAAGCCGGAATGCCGCGGATTCTTTTTTGTCTGCTGTGCTTGAGGTCAGACGGCTGCGAGCATTCCGCGGGATTCCGTTCCGACGGCAAGCGCCAGTTCTTTGACGGTTGCTTTTTTGATTTTCGGATCGCTGTAATTTCCGGCGGCGTCGAATGCGAGCACCTGGAACAGATAATTTCCGGCGGAAAGATTCTGCACGTTATAGCTGGTTACGGAAGAGTCGAACGTCAGTTTTGTTTCCAGATTCTGACCGTAGCGCAGTTCATAGCCGACCACGCCGACGTTGTCTTTCGGCTGTTTCCAGCTCAGCGCAACCGAATTGCCTTCGACTTTCGCCTGTACGGAAACATTTTTGGGCGCGGTGACGTCTTTTACTTCAAACGTGCGGAACTCGCTCCATTCGCCGGCATTTTTATCTTTGTCGATCGCATAGACGCGGTAAGAGTGGGAACCGACAGTAAGTTTGGACACTTTCAGGAAGTTTTTCGACGTCTTTTTTTCTTTGCCGTCGATTTCCACCACATATTTGCCGATCTTGCCGGAATTGTCCATTGCGGGGTCCCAGCTCAGAACCGCCTGATACCTGGCGTCCGCTTCGGGTGCGACCAGATTGCCGACTTTCGACGGCGGAGTCGCATCTTTGATTTTGATGCTCTTTTTTGCGACCTTGCTGCTGTTGACGCCGTCGTTCGCCGTGAGTTCAAGGTTGAGTTTTCCGACATATTCTTCGCCGAGCGTGAATGTGGCGGACTGCGCAGCACCGTCAAACGTCCGGACAATCTCCGCGCCGTTCTGGGCTTTCAGCCGCAGTTCGTGAGACTGAACACTGCCTTTTTTATCGCTGCTGTTCCAGTTGACCGTGAGATTGTAACCGTCGATGCTGATTTTGCTGATCTTGGCGGTCGGTGCGGTTTCATCGACAACTGTAAACGATTTCAGTTCGCTCCATGCGGAGGCATTGCCGTTTGTGTCGATTGCGCGAACCGCGTAATAATGAGTTCCGAAATCAAGATTTTTGATTGTGAAGCTGGTCTTTTTCGAGAATATCGGAGCATTGTTGTCAAACTGGATTTCATAGTTGGCTATTTTGATTGTTTTACCGGCGGTTGTCGCCTTGTCCCATTTGATGGTGACGTTGTACTTTTTATATTTTTCGGAAATTCCGCCCATTGTCGGCGCTTCCGGTGCAACCGGATATTCCGGAAGCTCCGGCCGGTTCGGATCGACGGGATCAACAGGATCGACAGGATCAACGGGCTCCGGAATTTTGATCTCTGTATCTGCAAACAACGTATTGCCATCCTGTTTCAGAGCAACCGTATCACCGTTGGAGAATACAACGCTTTCACCGTTGACTGTAACGGACCTGTTTTCTCCTCCGCGGGTGATCTGGAATGCCGTTTTGGAAAAATTCAATTCCGCTCCGGAAACCAGGATATAACGTCCGGATTCTGCGTTGTCGCATGTAATTGAACAGCTGATTTGATTCTCGCCGGAAAATACGCCGGATTCAGTGATATTCAACGCTGAATTTCCGGAAGCTTTTCCATTCAGGCGGAAGATCAGATTCAGCGAATCCGCATTTAAATTCCCTTTGACTTGTGCGGAACTGTCTATTGAGAGTTCATTGACCCCGCCTCCGAGAGCGATGTGCCCGTTGATTTCCGCATTGGCATCAATCGCAATAATATCATCGGAAGACGCTGTAATGAGCTCTTTCTCATAATGTCCGCCTGTATTGGGATCATAAGACCAGGTGTTTGAGTATGTTCCGTCAAAAATTGCATAACCGGTTGAATCGTTCGTTTCACTCCCCGCATAATTCTCCGCGGTAATCGTTCCGGAAACTGTGAGATGTTTCTCCACATTGCCGAGGATTGCAAAGGCGGTTTCCGCCGCAACAGAAACCGTTCCGGAGATATTCAATGCTCCTCCTTGAGTGCCGCCGATCATACCGGAAAGGGGAAGATCCTGATTGTTGTCTGCGATAGCCTGTACCTGGATTGCCGCTGCGGCTTCATCCGGGTTGCCTCTGACTGTAATTTTTCCGGAAAGGGAGTCCATCAGCAAGCGGGAATCTTGTCCGCTTACATAAATTCCCGCATAAGAATCTCCGCCCGACAGTTCTCCCCATTCGTCGGTGGAAAGAGCGGTTCCGGTTTCCAGACTGCCGGAGAAATTGCCGATGGAAATTGTGGACTCTGTCCGTCCATACGAATAGATGCCAATCCCTTTTTCCAGCGTGATCGTTCCGGCAAGTTCAGTCATGGTGATATTCGAGGTTCCGCGGAAGTAATACAGATTTCCTTCTTTGTCATAGCCTTCTCCGTATGAATGGGCGCGTGAATAAATAGCCGCATTGCCGCTATACCCTTCATACTCATCCATATATCCTTCGTAACCGTTGGTAATATTGATCGTTCCGGTATATTTTCCAAGAACGATTGCAGAGGTCGCATTACCGTCTCCTGACACATAGGATTTTATAGCGGAACTGCCGGATTCGGACTCTTTTCCGCCATGGAGTGTGATTTTACCGGAAAAATCTCCAAGAGAAATGGTCGAGGTGGAAGATCCTCTGGAGTATACGCCGTTTCTGGCTCCGCCTCCAAACCAACCTTCATGGTTTACATCATCATAGACAGGAATTGTTCCGATTTCGATTTCTCCGGAGAATCCGCCGACGGAAATGGTCGAGTTCCCATAGCTGTTGGAAATAATGCCGCTGCCTTTTTCGAGCGTCATTGTTCCTGTAAACTCTTTGATGCCGACAGAGGAAAGAATTCCCGTTGCGGAAGACTCTATTCCGCAGGCAGAATAACTTCCGCCGGACATCCGGATATTCCCTTTGAATGCTCCAATGGAAACTGTGGAAATATTGTCTTCACTTTCCGGGTATGAGGCTCTGGAATAAATCGCATTCAGTCCTCGTTCTTCGTCCATAGAACCAATCAGGGAAATTGCTCCGGTAAAATCTCCGATTGTAATAGAGGTATTTTTGCCTCCATAAGCAATGATTCCGCCGAAAGCGCCTCCGCCGGACCATTCGTTATTTTCCTGATCGTAGGAAAGCGGCGTTCCGATCTCAATATTTCCGGAATAATCGCCGAGAGACACGGTTGACGTTGTTTGCGACGATTCAGATGAGCTGCCGGAATAAATGGCAACTCCGCTATCCATTTTGATCGTGCCGGTAAATTCCTCCATAGAGATTTCAGAGATATAACCATAAGAGTAGAATGCGGAAGATCCGAAATATCTTCCTTCCATTCCTCCATTTCCACCTCCGGTTACAGTGACAGTTCCGCTGAATTTTTTCAACACGATAGACGATTTACTGCTTCCGTACCAGTAGCAAGTATCGTTTTTTATTACAGCGGCTTCAATTCCCCCATCATTACTTTTTTTAGCTCGCAGAGTCATATTGCCGGAAAACTCTCCAATAGTAATTTGGGAAGATTCTCCTTTTCCCCAGATTATGCCGGCTCCATCTCCACCTTGCGGTTCGCCCCATTGATCATAATATGGTTGTGTCCCGACCTCAATATCACCGGAGAAGTCTCCAAGAGAAATGGTTGATTCCGTTCCTTGCGAGTAAATCGCGATCCCTTTATCCTGTCGGATTTTCCCTGTAAATTCTTTTATTGACACCGATGATTTTACAGCTTTCCGGTTCCACTCATCCTCACTGTCGCCATATGCTCCCTCGCTGGATGCTTTGGAATAAAATGCCGCATTGCCGTCAAATTCACCTTCTGAAACCCCACTTATTCCGCCGGAGATCGTGATGCTGCCGCTGAATTTATCGAGAGATATGGATGAGCCCGTTTCCACAGTTTCTTCAGAATAACCCCTGGCTTGAATGGCACAAACACCGTTCTTATATTCACTGGCATAGAGGATGATTTCGCCGGAGAGTTCTTCTACAGATATTGCAGCGGTATTTCCAATGGCGTAAATTCCTTTGGAAGCTCCGCCGCCGGACCATTCGTCATTTTCCTGATCGTAGGAAAGCGGCGTTCCGATTTCGATTTTTCCGGTAAAGTCGCCCAAGGTGATTCTGGAGTCTCCGGCGCCAAAGTCCATATTGGAGCCGGTACTCCCGGAATACAGCGCAAGTCCTTGATCCATTTTGACGGAACCATGGAAACCCTCCATCTGGATGGAGGAAGAACCTTTTACAGACCAGTAGTCCGATATGATTGTACCGGCTTTCAGAGCAGCGTTGCTGTTATTCATATCATCTTCGGAATAGCCGCCGGAGATTACGATGCTGCCATTGAAAGATGAAAGTTTCAGATTGGAGAAAATAACATCGGAATCCGATTCCTTGAGCACTTGAATTCCATAAACGGCTTTCTCTTCCTGCTCCTGAACAGAGAGAGCAAATCCCGCAGGCTCCAATGTTACGTCGGCAGAGGAGAGAATCGCCGGTCCGGCAAGTATAACATTGCCGCTGATCGTGACCGGTTTTTCAATGGAAACCCCGGCAGGGAATTGGATTGTTTGTCCATCCAGACTGCTGTCGAATTCAATGCTGCTGTAAATTCCCTTGTTGACTTTTTGAATTGCATCGTATAGACTGCCTTCGTTTGTTCCTGTCACTGCAGTGACTTTGTAACCCATGTTGCACACCCCTGTTGTTCACTTGTAATTATCTGGTAAATAATAGATAGTGGTTCTTTATAAATTATAGTCGGTTTGTTGAAAATGTCAATATGCGGTTTTTGATAAAATGATAAAAAGATTGAAATTTTTATTTTTCTGCGGTCTTTATAAATATTCTGAAAAAGAACATTGCAACGGTTTTCTTTTTGCTTCGGGGATTCTTTTTCAGATTTTCGGGAGATCGTTCTTGAAAAAACGGCAATGCCGGAGTATTTTACCGGATTAGTTTTTTGAACTTGTTTGAAATGGAAAGGACTGTTAGAATGGCAGAAAGTTTTCTTCAGCGCGCATTCGCCCGGCGTATTGGCGGCGAAACATTCGGAAAAGATACGAAAATCTATAAATTTGAAAAAATCAAACGCGCAAAACGCGAAGCGATGGCGAAAAATCCCGGCGTGAAACTCATCGACATGGGCGTGGGCGAACCGGACGATATGGCGTTTCCAGCCGTAGTCAAGGCTCTGCAGGAAGAGTGCGCAAAATGGGAAAACCGCACCTATGCCGATAACGGCGTGCTGGAATTCAAACAGGCCGCCGCGCGTTACATGAAGTCGCTTTACGGTGTGGAACTTGATCCCGAAACCGAAATCTGCCATGCAATCGGCAGCAAATCCGCCCTGACGCTTCTGCCCGCGTGTTTCATCAATCCCGGCGACATCACCGTTATTACCATTCCGGGCTATCCCGTACTCGGAACCTGGACCGAATACCTCGGCGGCGAAATGGTCAAACTGCCGCTGCTTGAGGAAAACGGCTATCTGCCCGATCTGGAAAGCCTCTCGGAAGATCAGCGTAAACGCGCAAAACTGCTGTACCTGAACTATCCGAACAATCCGACAGGCGCTTCCGCCACGGTCGAATTCTTCACGAAAGCGGTGGAATTCGCGAAAAAGAACGAACTGCTGATCGTCAGCGATGCCGCTTATGCACCGTTGAATTTTGTCGGCAAGCCGCTCAGCATTCTGTCGATTCCCGGTGCGAAAGATGTCGCCGTCGAACTGCACAGTATGTCGAAAGGCTTCAATATGACCGGTTGGCGTCTCAGCTGGGTCTGCGGAAACCCGCTCGCGGTCAAGGCATTTGCCACGGTCAAGGACAATGCTGACAGCGGACAGTTCATCGCGATTCAGAAAGCCGCCATTGCCGCGTTGGACGATCAGGAGGCGATCACGCCGATGATCAGCGCGAAATATGAGCGCCGACTCAAAAGCATGGTCGAGACGCTGAAGAAACTCGGCTTCAACGCAAAGGTTCCCGCCGGTTCTTTCTATCTTTATGTGAAAGCTCCGAAAGGGACCGCCGACGGTACGGTCTTCACCTCCGGCGAAGATTTCAGCCAGTGGCTGATCAAGAACAAACTCATCAGCGCCGTGCCGTGGGATGACGTCGGACCCTATATCCGTTTCGGAGCCACGTTTGTTGCCCGCGGCGGTGAAAAGGAAGAGGAAGAGGTGCTTGCCGAATTCGCAAGACGTCTTTCCGACGCCGAATTCACGTTCTGAAAGAAGTGATTCCGCCGGATGCCGCCGACGCATCCGGCTTTCTGCGGAGAAAAAGGCGATATGGGCGATACACAGCAGATTCCGGAGCCGCCGGGCGATACCCTGAGCGGGATGGAAACGGTCCAAATCGACATCGACGGTCTGTTTTCCGGCACGGAGACGCAGGAGCAGACCGCGCCGATCCGCTTTGAAAATCTTGAACTCAGCGCGGAAGATCTTCTTTCCACGCTGAGCCGCAAACCGCGGGAGAAGTATAAATTCCGCAAGAGCATCGGGCAGGGCGGGATGAAGGTCGTGATCCAGGTCAAGGACCGCGATACCACCCGCGACATCGCAATGGCGATGCTGCCGGATGCGCAGTCCCGTCCGAAACAGGAGATTCTGAGTTTCATCGAAGAGGCGCGGATTACGGCGAGTTTGGAACATCCGAACATCGTTCCCGTGCATGACATCGGCGTGGATGACTGCGGTTCCCCTTATTTTACGATGAAGCTGATCCGCGGGGAAACGCTTGCTTCCGTTCTGCGGAAGCTGCATGACGGTGATCCGGAATATCTGGAGAATTATCCGCTTGATAAACTGCTGCGTATTTTCCTGAAAATCTGCAACGGTGTGGCGTTTGCCCATTCCAAAGGGGTGCTGCATCTTGACCTCAAGCCGGAAAACGTACAGCTTGGCGACTATGGCGAAGTGATCCTGATGGACTGGGGACTCGCCAAACTGGTGTCGGTGCCGGAAAACGACGATTCCACGCCGCTTGATGCCCAGGTGGTGTCCCAGGGCAGCCGGACCGGAAACGGCGTGCGCAAAGGGACTCCCGGTTATATGGCGCCGGAACAGGCCGCCGGAAACGAGAGTCAGAAAAGTTTCCGGACCGATGTCTATTCCCTTGGTGCGATCCTCTATTCGCTTCTGACTTACTGCAATCCTCTGGAAGGAAACGACGTAAAAAAACTGCTGATCGCGACGATCCGCGGGGATGTCATTCCGCCCTCGCAGCGTGCCCCGGAGCGGTTTATTCCCGCCGGACTGGAAGCCGTTGTGCTCAAAGCGATGACGGTCGATCCGGCGGGGCGTTATTCCGGGGCAAAAGAGCTGCGCAACGAAGTTCTCGCATTCCTCAGCGGATTTGCGACTCATGCGGAGCGGGCGACTCCGTGGAAAAAAGCGTTTCTGCTGGTGCGGCGGCATAAGATCACGTCCATTGCGGTGGCTGTCGCCCTGTTGCTCGGCCTCGGAACCGGTATTTATGCCGCTGTTGACTATAATTCGCAGCATGGCGACTGGATTCCCGTATGTGATATGAATTTCACCGACAGCGGAACGTCTCTTGAAAAATTTTCATTTTACGATGCGTTTCTCCGGGAACGGACGGCTCCGTGGAGTTTGACCGGCTCCGGTTTACAGGTAAAACGCGGCGAGTGGCTCTGGCTCACCGATCCCAACATCCGGGAGAATATCCGGGTCGTTGTGGAATTTACCACGAGCGGGGCGGTGGGCGGATTGGATATCTGCATCAACGCCCGCCGGACGCCGATGAAGGAATGGCACGGTTTCCCGCAGGGGTATGGTGCACAGACTGCCGGAACTCTGAACGGAATGGATCAGATCCTGAAAAGCGAAACGCCGTCTTCCGCTCCGGAGATGATTTCCGTTTCCATGGCGCGGAAGTTCCGTCCGGGAGAAAACCGGCATACCATCGAATTTACCCGCCGCAATGAGCGGCTGGGTTTGAAGATCGATCGGACGGAGATCTCCGCTATGGACCTGTTTCCGTTTGTCGGACGGGAGTTCGCATCGGTCGGCATCCGTTCTTTCGATTCCTCGATTCATATCCGGAGTCTCCGGGTGTCCCGTCTGGCGCTTCCGCTCAAGGCGAGCCCCGTTGTCGCGGGCGACTCTCTGGTGGAGACGCGTCATTTTGCCGATGCGATTGAGAAGTACATCATGATCGCCGATGATTATGTGCGCGGTCCGGTTGCGGAAGAGGCTCTGGCAAAGGCGTATGTCACGGCGGCGTCCCATGTTGATGACCCGCAAACCCGGTCGCAGATCCTGATCGGGATCAAACGCCGGATCGCCTCCCGCTTTGCAACGTTTGCATATCAGACGAAGATCCTCGAGATTGATGCACTGATGCTTTGGAAAGACGGCAATTACAAATCGTCGCTTTCCATCGTGAACGACATTCTGCTGCGGAGTCCGAACAGCGGTATCATGAAGAACATTCTCCAGCAGCCGCATGTGAAACTTCCGGAGTATCTGCTGCCGGAGTTCATGGGGCTGATCGCCCGAACCCGCGACCTGACGCGTCTGAACCTTTCCAACTACGGAGTCCGGGATTTGACGTCGCTTGCCGGAATGAAGCTGACCTATCTGAACTGTTCCGGCAACGAGCTTTCCGCTCTCAGCGGACTGGAGGGAATGCCGCTGGAATATCTGGATTGTTCGGAAAATCATATTTCGTCGCTGGAACCGTTGCGCGGCATTCCGCTGAAAACGCTGGCGTGCCAGATCAATCAGATTTCCGACCTCTCCCCGTTGACGGCTTCTTCGCTTCGTGACCTGAACTGTGCATGGAACCTGATTCCCGGACTGGAGGCTCTGCGTAATTTTTCTTTGGAACGGCTCTCATGCCGGGGAAACAGCGTCGAGAGCCTTGAACCATTGCGGGGAATGCCGCTGAAACGTCTTGATGCGGGTATGAATCCCGTTGAGAAACTGGAGCCGTTGAAGGAACTGCCTCTGGAATGGCTGCGTCTGGATGCGACGCCGATCGTGTCGCTGGAACCGCTGCGCGATCAGCCGCTGTCGCTTCTTTCAATCGCGAACTGTTCCAGAATCAAGGATTTTTCTCCGCTTCTGACGCTCCGGGCTCTGGAATTGATCGCCGTGCCGGATCAGATTCCGGAATCCGTTCTTTCAAAACTCCGGGAACGGTCCGGACTGCTGATTTTCAATTCAGAACAGGACGTCAAATACAGCGATACCGAGGGGTATCTGTTTCGGAATCCGGCAAAGAGACCGTGACCGTTTTTTGTTTAGGTATCTTGATTTTTTACTTTATCCGTGGTATATTATCTGCTTGAAATAACTGAGGAAGATCATGAAGAAGCAGGAATCAAAGGCGGCTTACACTACGGGACCCATCGGAAAAACCATGCTGACGACTGCGGTTTCCATGCTCGCCGGAACCTTGGCAATGTCCGGATATAACATTGCGGATACTTATTTTGTCGGACAGCTTGGAAAAATTCCGCTTGCGGCGATGGGATTTACGTTCCCCGTTATCATGCTGATCGGGTGCGTGTTCCGCGGACTCGGTGTCGGTGTGATGACGACCGCCGCCCAGGCTCTCGGAAGTGGAAACAACGGCAAAGCGGCAAAGCTGATCACATCGGGTCTTCTGCTGATCCTTCTGGTTTCCGTTTTCTTCGCGGTGCTCGGCATCAACTGTATCGAAAGCACGTTTGCGGTTTTCGGCGCCAATGCGGAGGTGATGCCCGATATCCGGGCATATATGACGATCTGGTATCTCGGCTGCTGTACTGCCTCGCTCGGCATGGCGGGCAATGACCTGCTGATCGCCGCCGGGGATTCCCGGATCGCCAGTTTCATGATGATGGCGGGAATGATCCTGAATGTGATTCTGGATCCGCTGTTTATTATGGGATTCGGTCCTGTTCCGGCAATGGGGATCAAAGGTGCGGCGGTTGCAACTGTGCTTTCGCAGTTTGTTTCCGCATTCGTGGTGCTTGCGATTCTTTCAAAACGTCACGGGCTGATTCTGTTCGCCAGAATGCCGTTTACGATTTTCAAAACGACCTGGGCACTGATCATCCGCTACGCGATACCCTCCACGATCGGCATGCTGATGATGCCGCTCGGATCCGCCGTCGTGACCAAGATCACGGCTTATTTCGGCAATACGGCGGTTGCCGCATCCGCTGCGGCTGGACGGCTGGAGATGGTGGCGTTTATTTTCCCGATGGCGCTCGGTATCGCATTGCTGCCGATGGTCGGGCAGAATTACGGAGCCCGGCTTTACAGCCGCATCAATCAATGCCGTCGGTTTGCCATGCGGTTTGCATTCTTCTTTCTGCTCGTGATGGGGATCATCTATATCCTTGCCGCGCCGTATCTGGTGAAACTGTTCTCTCCGGATCCGGAGGTCCGGCAGATCATGGTGCTGTATATGCGGATCGTTCCGATCGGGTTCGGAATGATTGAGGTTCACCGCTATTCCACGTTCTTTTTCACCGGATGCGGGCAGCCTTCCGTGGCGGCGTGGCTCAACGGTCTGCGGATCGTGGCGCTGATGATTCCGTTCTCTCTTCTGGCTCTCTGGGCGGGATCTCTTCCGATGCTGTTTGCCGCGCGTATGCTTGCCGACGTTCTGGCGGGTTCGCTCGGCTGCTGGATGAGCCGCTGTCTGACCCGTTCCCTGCCGGAAGACGGACGGGCTCCGTATGTGTATGAGAAACGCCCGTGGTATCTGAGCTTTCTGCCCGGCAGACCTGCCGGAGCGTGATTTCCGCCGTTTTCGGTTGACACTCCGTTTCGGTTCAGTCTAACCGAAGGAGGAAACTATGTCGGCCGAACCAAGCGGATACAACATCATCGTAAGCTGTTCGCAGGATTCCGCGATCCTGTTCAACTGCAAAGCAAAGAAGCGTCCGGGGCTCCGTCTCGCTTCTAAAATCGACATCACCACCGACCGTTCGCGTTCCGCACGGGAATATGAACCGGGCGGACTCGTGGAGATCACCGACGGTCAGCTGACCGTTCCGGACGATCCTGAACTGGAAGCCCGGATTCTTGCAATCATCGGTAAAAAGGGCGTCGTCACGTTCCGCGGCAGGACTTCCGCGCGCGAGGTGCGGTACACGAATGCGTGGTTCGCTTCCTACACGCCCGAAGAAGTCTCTCTGGATTCCGCTCAGCCGACCGCAATCATTACGATCCAGTCAGCCGGCGGCGCGGCATCCCTGCCGGAAGTGGCGGATTCTCCGGAGGTGGCATCATGAAATACTGTACCCGCGAGGAGCTGATTCACCGGAAAATGCCGGTCCGCGCTCATGATCTGCTGCTGCCATCGGGACGCCGCCTGAAAGTCGTTCCGCTCCTGCCGGAAGTCCGGGCGCGTTTCTCGGAACTGAATCCATGGAAAAAGCTGGTTGCTGCGCTTCATTTCGGGATCGTCGAACCGGAATTGAGTGTGAGCGACGCTGTTGCGTTTCTGAATTCCGCGCCATTGGAGGCGGTCGCCGCCGGACGCCGGATTCTTGCGCTTTCCGCGGAATATGACCGCCCGGATGCTGTCCGCAAAGATGAAACGGAACATTTTTTTGCCGCACTTGAGGGAATCGCGGGAATGAGAGGGGAACGATGAGCGATTTCGCTTCTTTGACTTTGGAATTGGACACCACGCCGTTTGAGGAATCTTTGCGGGAATGCGAGGAGGCTGTCAACGGTTTGAACGCTTCCGGCAGTATGGAGAGTTCCGGTGCGGACGGTGCAGGGGAGCGGATCGGACCGGAGGTGCTCAATGCGTTGAATTCCGCTTCCCTGACCGGAGTCGGCGCAACGTTGGAAACGATCAGCGGACAGCTGGCGGAGATCTCCGGCGTTCTGAATCAGATTGCCGGAGAGAAAACTGTCCGCTTTGAACTTGTTTCCGCCGTCTGACGGAGTCAGCGGACGCTGACGTTCATAACGGAGTCTGCGATTCTGCCGAGCCGGTCCGACTCCGTTATGCTGGTGATCTTTGCCGTTGTCGCCGGTTTGTCCGGGGTGACGGTAAAGGTCGCGACGATCTGTTTTTCCGTCTTTCCCGCAATGGAAAAGCGGATTTCCCGCGGAGAGCTTTTCCAGCCTTCCGGCAGACGGAGAGCGATCCGTCCGGTTTCCGGCTGAGAATCCAGGTTGGTCAGCCGGACGTGGACCGTGTACGGAGAGTTCGCTTTAAGTTCCGCCGAAAGATTGAGCTTGTCGAACACGGATTTTCGTCTCGGATGACGCTTTTCCGCGGGAAGGAGTGCCTGAATCAGAGTCTTCCAGCGGTTGTTCGGCTGGAACTTTTTCGGGAACAGAGTCAGGTTGAAACGTTCTGCTTCTTTCAGCAGATCCGGATTCGCTCCGAGAATATATTGCGGGTAATCATCAAGCGGAAGCGTCAGAAAACCATGATCCGTTTTCACTTTCCGGCTGTTGCCCATCATATCGACGACCTCCACTTCCTTGCTTTTGACCTGAAAGCGGATCAGGAGCGGTTTCGGTTCTCCGGTTGCGGGGCGTCCGTTCCACAGCAGAGAGGTGCCCGGTTTCTGATCGCTCCATGCGGGGGTGTTGACCGGGTCCGGTACCACTTTCTGGCGGTAGAGGGTCGCCCATGCGACGAGAATCGGCTTGTTGTCCTGCGTGCGGAACGCGCGGATATAGGTATACGGCTTCAGATCGGGATTAATGTTGAGTTCCGTTTTTTCCCGGTCGGCGGAAAGCAGTTCTTTTTCCAGCCCCGGAGTTGCCTGTCCGAACCAGGAGCGGCTGAACTCCGCGTCACGGTCCATGACATTGGAAATCCGTCCCGGAGAGAGCAGTTCACCGGCATACCCGGCTCCGTCCAGCAGACGAGTCATCACAGCGTATGCCGGATAGGCTGGGAGCGGCTGGCCGTACTCCGTAAGCCCGAAACCGCCATAGCTGTCGATCGTGAACCACATTTTGCCGGAGAGTCCGTAGGCGAGACCCTGCAGATAACTGCGGACCATGAACGCCGCCGCGATGCTGCGGTCCGAAACAGAACGCAGCGGATATTTTTCAACTCTGCGGTCCGGGTAAAGCGTCAGATACCCGTTTTCGCTGTCATACACCGGTTTTTCCCCGAAACGGTCCATCAGTCCGCGCAGGAGCGTGACGCGGTCATGAAGCCAGTATTCACGCGTCATGGTGTTGTTGACCTCCGGTGCGCGCGGGAAGCAGTGGAGATGAACGAACAGAGCATCCATATAATCCCATGCGCCGTTTGCCTGAAATTCTTCCAGCCAGAGCGTATCGACTCCCGCCAGTCCACTGCCGCCGACCATGAGCGCGGGATCATGCTGTTTGGTTTTTACATATTCGATTTTCATTTCTTCCGCAAAATCCACGGGCAGGCGGATGGCGTTGACTTCGTTTGCCGCTTCCGTCAGACGGAATGTTCCGGCGGGATATTTCCAGCTTTCGGAGCCGAGGGGGACCGCGTCGATCTGCCGTTTGTTCTGTTCCCCGAAAATCTTCGCCGTATCGGCTTTGCTGTAAACGCCGTCGGCGGGAAGTTCCGGACCGGCTTTCCCGTCTTGCACGATCCGGTAAGCTCCCCGGACCCGGAGCGTGCCGATTCCGATCCATTCCATCAGATCCAGTTTTTCCGTGCTTTTCCGGTTCCAGGGATAAAGCATTCCGCCGAAGATCGAATTTTTCTTGAATTTCCGCTCCGCCGGCGGAAGCACGCAATACGAACGTGTCAGAACATTGCCGTCTTCACGGGTCAGGCGCAGTTCAAAATAACCGGTTTGCCCGGCGGGCAGGGCAACGGTTTGACGGGTGACGGTTCCGGCTTTCGCCTGAAGCGGGAGCAGACGTGTTTCGAGTCTTTTTTTCCGGTGGTCGAAGATTTCCAGACGCGCCGTTCCGCTCCAGTCTTTCCCGGTCCGGTTGAGCAGATTCAATTCCGCTTCCGGTGCGTCGCCGGGCAGCAGAACATTGCAGTATCTCCGGAACCGAACCGCAATTTCCACGGGTTCATCGGAAAGCCCGCTGAACAGCGGAGGAGTCCCCAGATAAGGCGTCAGAGCCATATCGAGCTCAAAGTGATACGCTCCGTCTTTTCCCTGCCACGGCGGAGTGCCGGAACTGCTCTTCTGTTTGCGGTTGAATGCGAGACGGAGCCCCGGATCGAATTCGGCACGAAGTCCGCAGTTCCCGCCTTCCGGGCCGTTGTTCGCATTGGAGCCGAGCAGACGCTGCTCTTCTTTCGCGTAGGTGAAGATGATCCGTTTGTGAAACGCATCATCCATATTGCCACGATACGTTCCGCGGAACCGCACGCGGAGCAGATCCGGACGGGCGTCAAGGGTACCGGACAGTGCAATGCGGTCCGCCTGCGGTCCGGTAAATTTGTATTCAAAACTGATCTGTTCGTGTTTGCCGTTCCGTTCGATCAGACGGGCGGAGAAGGAGGTGGAGCGGAAGAGAGGAGCCCATGCCTTATCGGTTGCATCGAATCCGATCCGACTGAGAAACGGAGCGAAAGAGCCGTCCGGCTGGCGGATCGAGACCGTCAGCTGCCGCGAATAATCCAACCGGTAATTCCGCCCCTGATAGATCTTTGTATCCGATGCGGAGCAGAACAGAACGGCTGTCAGCAGAAAGAACACCTGGAATTTCATAATGCCTCCTTTTCCCTCAGCGGCCGAAACAGTCGCGGTCGGCGGCGAGCCAGCTGGAATAACGGCGGAATTCCGTATGACCGTCAAGGAAACCGCCGATGGCTCCTCCTTCGTGGCGCGGGTCGAAACTCTGCGGAGCTTCGTTTACCCATGCGGCATTTTTTGCCGGATAGAACGAAATACTGCCTCTGGTATCGCCGATCAGCGTGCGTGTGGAAACTTCTCTGATCCGGGAAAGCATCAGAGAGTGATTGTAGCTGACGCCGTACGTTGTGCTGGAATAGATGCCGATTGTCCGGTTGTCGGCACTGGTGAGCGGGCAGATCAGTACGCCTGTGCCGCTTTTTCCCTCGTTTTCGCTCTGCCATACCTTGGGGACGGGCAGATAACCGCCGCAGACGAGCAGATTGCTCCACCAGTTTTTATTGCGCGTGGGATTGGTTCCGGAAAAGCTGGTCGCCAGATTCAGCGGAGGCGTCCGGTCGTTGAAATCGGTTGCATAAAGCAGGACTGCCGCCATGATCTGTTTCTGATTTCCGTTGCAGCTGCTTTGCAGGGAGCGCGCCCGCGCCTTGTTCAATGCCGGCAGCAGCAGGGCGGCGAGGATCATGATGATGGTCACTACTATGAGGAGTTCCACGAGGGTAAATCCATATCGTTTCATATTCATAAGCGGGTTCCTTTCTGTGAGGCTTTAGGGGATGTGACACTTTCCCGCTCATTCAGTACGGCGGGATAACGTTTTTCCGGCTGGCGCGGCAGATTGCCGGCGATGATGTCCAGCGCGTCGCGGCTCATTGCGGTGAAATCGGTTCTGGTGGCGGTGATCGCCGGGGTGGCGTCGGCAAGCATGGCGTCGTCGCCGTGCGAGAGTATGCCGATCTCTTCCGGGACCCGGATGTGGTGTTCCCAGAGGACCCGCCGTCCGGCGAACGCTCCGCCGGCTCCGATGTAAATCAATCCGGTCAGTTCCCGTTCCCGGATCTCGTCCAACGCTGCGAGTGTGGCTTTTCTCCCTGCATCGCGGCTGCTTTCCCAGGATTTGACGGGGCCGGAGAACAGCGACAGTTCAATTCCCGCTTCTTCCGCGGCTTCGAACGCTCCGGCGATCATCCTCTGCGGGATTGTTCCGTCCGGGACGGCGCGGATGAAGCCGAGTTTCCGGTGCTGTTTCTGCTGGAAACAACGGATGCACAGTCTGCCGTTTTCAACGGCATCCGGCATCAGGAGCGAAACGTTTTCCGGCAGTTCGTCGTAAGCAAAATAGCTGTCGAGAATGACGCACGGACACGTCAGTCCGCCCAGTGCTTCCAGCAGCGGTTCTTCCAGCCGGTCGGCGGAGGAGATCAGGACAACGCCCTTGAGGTCCTTCATCCCCGCCAGCTCCCGGACCAGAGCAAGCCGGTTGCTGTCCCGCTGAAGCCGGTAGTTCTTTGTGGCAAAGCCAAGCTGACGGGAATAGGCGTTCAGGGTGTGTTCCATCTGCCAGACCGGTCCGGCAAAATAATCCACGCAGAGAAAAACTACGTTTGCATGGCAGACCGTTTCCTGTTTCGGGAGAACCTCGTACGGCGAACTTCCGGAACAGCTGACGATCCCGGTTCCGCGGCGGCAGATCAGGATTCCCTCTTTCTCCAGATCGTGCACTGCTCTGCTGACCGGAGATTGCGAAGCGTGAAAACGGCGCATCAGCTCCGCGATCGTCGGCATCCGGAGACGTCCCGACGGTTTCAAAGCCTCCTCTTTCAGGAACGCTTTGATCTCATCATACTTCTGTGACATTCGTTTCCCTTTGTTTTTTTATTGGTTTTCTGTGAAAAAAAACAACCTTAAAAAGAACTATATTAATATTATAGCCGCTTTTACCGGTTTGTCAACTCTTTTTCTGTATATTATTTAAAATTCCGCATATTGGAATATTGTGTCATTCATCGAAAAAGACTGATTTTTTGGCAGGAAAGCACAAAAAGACTGTAAATAGCAATTTTTTCCTGTTTGCATAATGCGGAAAGAGCGATACATTAATTATCATAAACTCGATCGTTGAGTAAGAAACCACAAAAAAAGGAAACAGAAATGGCAAACGGAGTCAAAATCGCCTTCATGGGCGCCGGAAGCACAGTTTTCGTAAAAAACGTGCTTGGCGACTGCATGTACAAAGAAGCCCTCAAAGATGCGGAGATCGCGCTGTATGACATTGACGCAACGCGGCTGAAAGAATCGGAAAAGGTTCTTTCCGCATTGAACCACAGCATTAACGACGGCCGCGCCACGGTTAAAACTTATCTCGGCCCGGCAAACCGTAAGAAAGCGTTGAAAAATACCAATTTCGTGGTGAACGCGATCCAGGTCGGCGGCTATGAGCCCTCCACCGTAATTGACTTCGAGATTCCGAAAAAATACGGTTTGCGGCAGACGATTGCCGATACTCTCGGCATCGGCGGTATCTTCCGTGCGCTCCGCACGATCCCCGTCATGCTTGATTTCGCGCATGATCTGGAGGAGGTCAGCCCGAACGCCTGGTTCCTCAACTACACCAACCCGATGGCGATGCTGACCGGAGCCATGTTGAAAGGCTCTTCCATCAAAACGGTCGGTCTCTGTCACTCCGTGCAGGTCGGCATCTCTTCTCTGCTGGATTCTCTGGATCTCTATAAAGGTGAGGGGGAGCGCAACGATATTTTCGGCAAGATCGCCGGCATCAATCACATGGCGTGGCTGCTTACCCTTACCAAAGGCGGAAAGGACATCTATCCGGAAGTCAAGAAAGTCGCCGCGAAGAAGCTGGCGCAGTGGCGCAAAGCGAAAAAGGCGGAAGACAAGCCAGGCAACATGATCCGTCTTGAGATCATGATGAAGTTCGGTTATTATGTGACCGAATCCAGTGAACATAACGCCGAGTACATGCCCTACTGGATCAAATCCAATTATCCTGAACTGATTGATGAGTATAAGATTCCGCTGGATGAATATCCGCGCCGCTGTGTGAATCAGATCGAACGCTGGAAAAAACAGTATAAGGAACTCTGCTCAAAAGAAAGCCTGGAACACAAGCCGTCCAAGGAATACGGTGCGGGAATCATGAATGCCGTCATGACGGGCGAAACGTTCCAGATCGGCGGAAACGTGATGAACAACGGCATCATCACCAACCTGCCGCACGACGCTGTTGTTGAAGTGCCGTGTCTGGTGGACTGCAACGGTGTTCAGGGAACGTTCGTGGGCGATCTTCCGCAGGTCTGCGCCGCTTTGAACCGCACCAACATCAACGTGCAGCTCCTGACCATCGAAGCCGCTCTGACACTTAAAAAAGAGTGTATTTATCAGGCCGCCATGCTGGATCCGCACACGGCTTCCGAGCTCAGCATTGACAAGATCATTGCCATGTGCGACGATCTCATCAAGGCTCATGGAGATTATCTGCCGAAATACAAATAACCGGTCTGCGTTCCGCGGATTGTGCGGGACGCGGTTTTCAGAATCCCCCTCAAAGACAGGAACAGTGTTTGAGGGGGATTTTTTTGCTTGCCGCTGTTCTTTTTCCGCTATGGAATGGGAGGCGGTTGCGGTGTGGTGTTATCCGTGATAGCGCTTGTATTCTTTCAGCGCAAAGGTGTCGGTCATTCCGGCGATGTAATCGGCGATGATGCGGTGCAGAGAATCTTGCGACTGACGGTGCCGCGCTTTTCTGCCGAGCTGATCCGGATCGTTCAGGAAGATTTCAAACAGAAACTGCATCTTTTCCAGCGATTCCGTATTCAGAACGGCAATGTCGGGATGAAAATAAAGGTTGTGATAGAGAAATTCGCGCAACTGAAGCGTGAGCGGTTCAAAATCGGGGCTGAACGAGATCAGCTTGCAGGGCAGGGCGCGTGCTTCCGCCGAACTTCCCGGAGCGTATTGCTCCAGCAGGGAATTGGAGTGACGGATCGCATTGCCGACCATCATGTCGATCAGACAGCGCACCGTATAGGAGGTGTAACGCTCGTCCTTCTCCCGCAGTCCTGCTTCCGCCGCTTTCTCCGCCGCCATGTTCCATAACGGGATCGTCTCCAGCATCTCAATGGTGATGAGACCGGAATCAAGTCCGTCGTCGGTATCGTGTCCGTAATAGGTCAGGTCGTCGGCAAGGTCCGCAATCTGTGCTTCGAGCGACGGTTGGGGCGGAAGCGGTTTCCCGTCCAGCCAGATGGCGTGTTCCCGGTGTTTCAGCAGTCCCGCCCGGATTTCCCAGGAGAGATTCAAACCGTCGTAGTCGGGATATTTGATTTCCAACTCGTCAATGATGCGGAGAGCCTGCAGATTATGGTCAAATCCGCCGTGGGACTGCATGATCTTGTGGAGCGCGCGTTCTCCGGCGTGCCCGAACGGTGTGTGGCCGATGTCGTGCGCCAAAGAGATCGTTTCCGCGAGATCTTCGTTCAGCCGGAGCGCCCGCGCGATGGTTCGTGCGATGGCGGCAACTTCGATCGTATGCGTCAGGCGGGTCCGCAGGTGGTCGCCCGAACCGTTCAGGAAAACCTGCGTTTTGTATTCCAGACGGCGGAACGCGCGGCTGTGGAGAACACGGTCGCGGTCCCGCTGAAAATCGGTGCGGAACGGGTGGCTGACTTCCGGATAACGGCGTCCCGCCGATTCGTTGTTCCTGACTGCAAACGGTGCGAGGTCGGTTTCCTCGCCGGAGCATTGAACGGAAAGATCACGGATCATGGCACGGTTCCCGTTCAGAGCAGTCCGGGCAGATGAATGCGGACCTGCTCCATCATCTCGTCGTCGCTGATTGAGGTGGTGCGGCCGCGTGCATATTCCGCATCAATCCAATCGCGGATGGCGATGATTCCCGGATTGTCTTTGCGGATTTCCGCGCCGTGCGGCGTATTCTCCTGCACCCAGTATGCAATGCCTGCGAGTCCGGATGTGTTGGAAACCGCCACTTTGCAGGGACGTTTCAGGAACTTTTCCGTATCGAAAATGTTGTAAATCTCTTCACTTTTGGTCAGACCGTCCGCATGAATTCCGGCACGGGTCGTATTGAAATCCGCGCCGACGAACGGATAGTTCGGCGGGATCGTGTATTTGATCTGAGTGCGGAAGAATTCCGCCATTTCCGTAATGGCGGTGGTATCGACGCCATCGTTGATGCCGGAGAGTCCCATCCAGTCGAAAACCAGTCCTTCGATCGGCGGGTTGCCGGTGCGTTCTCCGAATCCGAGGAACGTTCCGTTGACGGCGGAGCATCCGTAAAGCCAGGCGCAGACGCCGTTTGCAAGGACCTTGTGGAAATCGTTGTGTCCATGCCATTCCAACTGTTCGGAGGTCGTATCGGTTTCCGTCAGAATCATATCCAGCATGGCGGGAACTCCGCGCGGCACGGGGGCATTGGGGAACGGAAGACCGTACCCCATGGTGTCGCAAAGGCGGATTTTTACGCTTGTTCCGCTTCCGGCGCAGAGATCGTTCAGTTCGTTGATCATCGGGATGACGAACCCTTCAAAATCGGCGCGGGTGGCGTCTTCCAGATGGCAGCGGGGACGCACGCCGTTTTCCAGTGCGGCTTCCACGATCTCCTTGTAGGAATCGAGCGCCTGACGGCGTGTCTTGCGGAGTTTCAGAAAAATATGGTAATCTGAGCAGGAGGTGAGAATTCCGGTCTCTTTCAGTCCCATGGCTTTGACCAGTTCAAAATCCTTCTTCACCGCACGGATCCAGGCGGTGATCTGCGGGAATTCAAATCCGAGTTCCTGACAGGCTTCCACCGCTTTGCGGTCCTGTTCCCCGTAAAGAAAAAATTCGCTCTGACGGATCACGCCGCGTTCGCCGCCGATCCGGTGCATGAATTGGAACAGCTGTACGATCTCTTCGACTGTGTACGGCGGGCGTGCCTGCTGGCCGTCACGGAACGTCGTGTCGGTAATCCAGAAATCATCCGGCAAACGCGGAGTTATTGTTTTCCCGTCCAGTTTGAATGCCGGAATCTTGTCATAGGAAAATATTTCCCGAAAAAGATTCGGCTCGGCAACATTTTTCAACAGTCTTTTCATGGATTGCTGGCCTTCTTTCCCGATGTTTTTGGTTTTGCTCTGCGTATATCTTCAAAATATACGCTGCAACTATTATTTTTGCAAGCAGAAAAACGATTTCTTTTAGACAAAAACGGTTGCTTTTTCCGGATCTTGCTGTAGATTGAAACCACGGAAACGAATCGGGAGGTTTATTATGGATGAGTTTTACCGGATGTTGCGGGAATCCGGATATTGCGTCGTTTTCACCGGAGCGGGAATATCGACGCTTTCCGGCATTCCCGATTTCCGCGGCTCAAACGGCGTATACAGCAGAAAATTCCAGGGTTTTGACGTGGAGGAAATTCTTTCGATCGACCTGTTTCTCCGGCGTCCCGATCTCTATTATAGCTGGGCAAAACCGTTTATTTATGAACTGGAACGCTATCAGCCGAACGTTGTGCACCGGGTGATCGCCCGGATGGAGGCGCTGGGGATTGTGAAGATGACCTATACGCAGAATATTGATCTGCTTCATGAGCGCGCCGGGACGAAGCGGCTGGGGGAACTGCATGGCAGCCCGGCGGTGCACGAGTGTCTCAAATGCGGGAAAACGTTTGATTATCCGGAGATCGCCGCCATTGTCGGGCAGGGCAGGGTGCCGGTGTGCCCGCTCTGCGGCGGGATCGTCAAACCGCGGATCGTCTTTTACGGGGAGTCGCTTGATTCCGGACTGCTTGACCGTGCGGAAGCCGATCTGCGCCGCGCCGATCTTCTGCTGGTGCTCGGAAGCAGCCTGACCGTGAACCCGGCGGCATCGCTGCCCCGTATCACCTTGGCGTCCGGTGGAAATCTTGTGATCGTCAACCGCCAGCCGACGCCGCTCGACCGGTATGCCGTGCGGCGGTTCGATGATCTGGAATCCGTTTTTCAGCTGCTGGAGCGGAAACTGGACGGCGGGAACGTTTAACGCATGTTGGAGGCAAACCGTTTTCTCCAAAGAGTGAACATGAGTCCCCAGTCCTGAGTCGGCACTCCGAGTTCCGTCATCGTGTTGGCGAGCTTGGCGTGCCCATCGTGAAACCAGACCGTTTTATAGACTCCGTGAACAATCAGCGGCGTGACCTGTTTGGTGGTCGTTGTCGGATAATAGAGATGTCCCGGGGAATTCAGATCATGCGTGAAACCGTCACGGAGCGGGACTTCGATCAGTCCGATTTTGTCGCTGGGACGGAATACCCGTTCCGGAGCAACGGCAGAATTCGGAAGAGCCGGCGTTCCGGAGACTCCCGTGAAAAAGTTTGTGTTCTGAGAAAACGCGGTGATTACCGCGTAAGCGTTTTTCATTGCGTTTCCGCTGGAATTTGAACTGTAATCCCAGTGTTTTTCACAATAGCTCTGGGGGAGCGCTTTGTTTATATAATTTCTCTTTTTATCCCGGATCGGCTGCAGATATTTGCTTTGGATCAGTTTTTCCCAAAGTGTTCCATCCTTGAATGTCTCATCATTGCCTTCTACATATGCGGGCCAGGGATAATACTTCAAATCCGCCGCATACTGAATCACGCCGAGTCCGTTCTGCTTGACACTGTTGACGCAGGAAATGGATTGCGCTTTTTCTCTTGCTGCATTCAGAGCCGGCAGAAGCAGGGCCGCCAGGATGGCAATTATGGCAATTACCACGAGGAGCTCTATAAGGGTGAATGCGCAAACTCTTTCAGACATAGTTTTTTTCATCGTTTCCGGTTCTCCATATAATTTATGCTTTGTTGATTTTATTATACATCATATTCCGGATTTTGTAAATGGTTTTTTTGGATGTATTTTTTGTATTTTTTGTCCAATATGCAGTTGCAATGTACGGGGATCAATCATATTTCTCTTGATTTTTTACTTTTCCCCGGTTGATTTCACTGCCGGAACAGACTATATTCCCGGAAAGGGAGCGATTATGAAAAACGGCAAAAACAGTATTTCGGAGGGGGAGATCAATCCGGCATCGCTGATGGCGTCGATGGATCTTGAATTCATCGCGGCGGGAATCGGCGAAAAAACCTTGCACTGGACCAAGTTGAACGCCTTCTGCGGCTATGTCTTTTTTCGTATTTACTGTCTGGAGAGCGGCAGGTTCCAGATCAAAGACCCTTACGGGGTCACCGTGCTCGAACCGGGTAATTTGTACCTGATTCCCTGTTTTACTCCTCTGACCAATTCCGGAATTGAGCCCAGTACGCATTACTGGATTCACTTTGTTTCGAATCGGCTGTCGCAGTTTCCTGTTTTTGCCCGTCCGGTTGTTCTGAATGGCGATCCGGCGGAGTGGAAACCGCATATTGATTATATTCTGGAACACCGGAAATCCGTTACAACGTTCCGGGACGCAGAGGAGTTCCGGCATCATCTTTCCTGTCTGATCGTTCCGTTTCTGGATATGATGTCCAATCATCTGATTGAGGATCGCGAGCTGATTTGTGCGTTTTCCCGTGTGATTGCATTTGTCGATGAGAATCTGCACCGGGATATTGCTGTTTCGGAGCTGCAGGCGCTTTCCGGTATGCGCCGGCAGGATTTCTCCGCTTTATTCCGGAAAAGTTTTACGATTCCGCCGAAACAGTTCATCGTTCTCCGCAAACTGTGCCGTGCGCAGCGGCTTCTTCTGGAAACGTCCCTGCCGATCAAAGAGATCGCGCACCGCTGCGGCTGGAACGACGAGTATTTCTTTCATAAAATTTTCAAAAAATATATCGGTTCTCCGCCCGCATTCTGCCGGAAATGGCGCGTTTACTGACGGATCCGTCATAATTCCAGAGAATTTGGTCTCAGCAGGAAGTACCGGATTCCCATTGTCTCCAAGCCGCTGTCATCCCGCCTGACTTTGATGTTATCCCGGACGATAAGGATTTTCTTGAAAGAACCGGCAATCCGTGCAAGCGGACGTTTTTTCTGGAAGATTCTTCTTTTGAACGGAGTGTTTGATGTAATGCTTTTCTTTTATGTCATTATGTGGTTCTTGAAAATCAAATGACGACAACGTATGTTTTTGAAAAGTTACCAGTTTTTCTCAATAAAGTTGAGAGTATATAAAACGGCATCCGTCGACTCTATGCAACGGATGCCGTTTCGTTCCGGCTGATGGGAAGGTCAGTCTTCCACAAGCGATTTTTTGGAGCCTTTGACGATTTCGCCGCAGATGAATGCTTTGAAACCTGCTTTTTTGCAGATTGCGATTGCCTGTTTCGCCGCATCGGCGGGAACGAACCACACCATGCCGACGCCCATGTTGAAGACCCGGTAGGCTTCGGAGTCGTTGATGTTGCCGGCTTCCGTGATCAGGCGGAAGATCGGAGGTGCGCTCTTGATCGTGCTCTTGTGGAACACGGCGTTGACGTTCTTCGGCAGGATTCGCGGAACGTTGTCATAGAGTCCGCCGCCGGTGATGTGCGCGATGCCGTCAAGCGGCAGCTCCGCGTCCATTGCCGCTTTGATCGCGGGCCAGTAACAGGTGTGCGGTTTGAGGAGCGCTTCCCCGATTGTCTCGTGGTTCAGCTCTGCAAGTTCGGTGTCCACATCGTAGCGGCAGTTGTGGAACAGCACCTGACGGGCAAGGCTGAAGCCGTTGGTATGGAGACCATTGGAGGGGAGGCCGATGGCGACGTGTCCCGGTTTGATCTTTTCGCCAGTGATCAGTTTATCTTTTTCCACAATGCCGTTGATGACGCCGACGAGGTCGAAGTCGTTGCCGTACATTCCCGGCATTTCCGCGGTTTCGCCGCCGAGGACCGCGCAGCCGACCTTTTTGCAGGCGTCGGCAATGCCGCCGAGGATATCTTCATAAAGCGGACTGCGGAGTTTGCCGATACCGATGTAATCAAGGAAGAAAACCGGTTCCGCCCCCTGAACGCTGATGTCGTTGACGCAGTGGTTGACGATGTCGTGACCAACCGTGTCGAATTTCTGCATGAGAGCGGCGACCATGAGCTTGGTTCCGACGCCGTCGATGCTGGATACGAAAACGGGCTGTTTGTACTTGCTCAGGTCGATCTGGAAGAGACCGCCGAAACCGCCGATGGGGGCGAGCATTTCGGGACGTTTCGTCGACGCCAGTTTCTTCTTGACGCGCGTGAGCAGTTCCGTGGCGAGATCAATATCCACGCCGGCTTCTTTGTAAGTTGAGACTTGCTTTGCTTTTTTCGGAGCCATTTTTACCTCGGATTGTTTACGGTTTCAGTTCTTCATGCAGTAATATACATGCTTTTTCCCCAGATTAAAGCGGAATTTTGCGAAAATTATGCCGTTTACTGGATTTTTCCCGTTTTCATATTATATTGTGGATGTCAAACCAAAATTGAAAGGAGTCAGACAAATGTCTTTTCTTGACGACAAGTATCTGCTGGAAAGCGAATCCGCGGTTGCGATTTACAACGCGGTGAAGGATCTTCCGGTCATCGACCCGCACAATCACGCCGACGTTGCGGAGATCGCCGCGAATGCGAATTATTCGGATGCGTGGAAAGTGTTCGCCGCGACCGACCACTATGTCTGGGAAGTCATGCGCAAACGCGGCGTGGAGGAGAAGAACATCACCGGATCCGCCACACCGAAAGAAAAATGGATGGAACTCGCCCGCGTTATGCCGGAGATCGCCGGAAACCCGGTTTTTGAATGGATTCACCTTGATCTCCGCAGACGGTTCGGCATCACCGACGTTCTTTGTTCGGACAATGCGGAACGGATCTGGAACGAAGTCAACGCGAAACTTGCAACGGATGCGTTCAAACCGCTTGCGCTTCTGGAAGCGATGAACGTGGAAGTCATGTGCTCCACCGACGACCCGGTCGATACCCTCGAATACCATACGCTGGTCAATGAAAAGGCCGGGCGCACGGTGATCCGTCCGACGTGGCGTCCCGACAAGTCCATGCGCATCCATTATCCCGGATTCCGCGACTACATCGCCAAACTCGGCGAACGGTTCGGCGTCAGGATCGGATCGGTCGCGAAACTGGTGGAAGTTCTCCAGATGTCGCACGACTTTTTTGCGGAAAAAGGCTGCCGGGCGAGCGATCACGACACCCCGCATCCGCTTCCCGGAAAAGCCACGCTCGAAGAGGCGGAAGCCGTCTTCAAGCGCGCGATGGCGGGCGAGACGATGACGCAGGCGGATATTGACACCTATCAGGATTATCTCACGCTTCAGGTCGCGGCGATGGATATGCGCGCGGGCTGGGTCTATCAGCTGCACATGGGCGTGGTGCGCGATGTCCGCAATTCGCTGTTTGAGGCGCTTGGAATGGATGTCGGCGGCGACGTCTCCGAGTTTCAGATCGACATCGTCAAACCGCTTTGCAGCTTCCTGAATCATTTTGACGACAAACTCAAGATCGTACTGTACTGTCTGGAGCCCTGTCATCAGGCGGCGTTGACGGCGGTTGCCCGTGCATTCGGCAAAAATGTCCGTCTGGGCTCCGCCTGGTGGCTCAACGACCAGCCCTACGGCATGTCCACACAGCTGGAGTACATCGGCAATGTGGATGTGTATACCTGCTTCGGCGGCATGGTTTCCGATTCCCGCAAAATTCTCTCTTACGCCTCCCGTTTCGAGATGTTCCGCAGAACGTTGGCGAATGTGCTCGGCGGTCTTGTCCTCAAAGGCCGGATGCCGCAGGAGATCGCGGAAAAAATCGCGGTCATGATGTGCTACACCGAGCCTAAAAAGTTCTTCAACGTCTGAAACAGTCAGGGGTGATTTTATGGAAGTTGTCATTATGCCGGATACCCGGCGGGCGGTTTTGCTTTCCGCACGTCTGATTGCGGAGCAGATCCGCCGCAAGCCGGATTCCACGCTGGGACTTGCCACCGGACGCACGATGGAAAATCTTTACAGCGTGCTTGCCGGAATGCACCGGGATGAGGGACTCGATTTCTCCCTCTGCCGCTCCTTCAATCTGGATGAATACATCGGCTTGCCGGAAGACGATCCGAATTCTTACCGTTCGTACATGAATCAGCATCTGTTTTCCAAAGTGAACATGGATCTCCGCAATACGCATCTCCCGCTCGGCAATGTGCCGGACCTTGAGGCGGAATGCGAAAACTATGAAAAACGCATGGCGGAATGCGGCGGAGTCGATCTTCAGCTCCTCGGTATCGGACGCAGCGGACATATCGGATTCAACGAGCCGCTCTCGTCGCTTTCCTCCCGTACCCGTGCAAAGGCGTTGACGCCGACCACGATTGAACAGAACGCTCCTCTGTTTCCGCGTCCGGAAGATATGCCGAAACGCGCAATTACGATGGGCGTCGGCACGATTCTGGAAGCCGAAAGCATTCTGATGCTTGTGACCGGTGCGGAAAAAGCCGGAATCCTTGCAAAAGCGGTTGAGGGACCGGTAACGGCGATGATCTCCGCATCCGCGCTTCAGCTGCACCCCAAATGCACGGTGGTTGTGGACGAAGCCGCCGCCGCGGAACTCCAGAACAAGGAATACTGTCATTGGATTTTCCGCAATGAGCCGAAATGGCGGAAATATCAGGATCTCCTGAACGCCTGAGCCGTTTCCGGCTGAAAGTGTGGACCGTACTTTGCATTTCCGGAAAGGGAATGCGGGTGCGGTCTTCTTTTTTCGGAAAGGCGGTTTCCCGGAGGAAAAAGACGCAATTCTGCCGTCTGTTCTTGAAAAACAACGGCAAACGGCTATATTATCCGGACGGTATGTTCCGAATGAATCTGACATGAAATAATACGAGGTTTGCCATGTTGAAACGTCTGCTTGCCGGTTTGTTCTGTGCGGCGGTTGTGCTGCTGTCCGGCTGTTCCGACTCCGAATCCGGTGCAAAAAAGTTCACAGTGGGGTTCGATTCCGATTTTCCGCCTTACGGTTATGTGGAAAACGGCGTCTACAAAGGATTTGATCTTGACCTCGCCAGAGAAGTGGCAAAGCGGAACGGCTGGGAGATTGTGCTCAAGCCGATCAACTGGGACGCAAAGGATATGGAGCTCAATTCCGGCTCTATCGACTGTATCTGGAACGGGTTCACGATGAACGGACGGGAACATGCTTACGAGTGGTCGGATCCCTATGTGGACAACAGCCAGGTCGTTCTTGTGAGAAAGGAATCCGGGATTCGCGATCTCGCCGGACTCGCCGGAAAGATTGTGGCGGTTCAAACTGATACCCCGGTGCAGAAAGCTCTGATGAAAGGCGGAGCGCGGGAGAAGCTCGGCAAAACGTTCAAACGGCTGATCGTCTCTCCGAATTACAACAACGCCGTGATGGAGCTTGAGGCGGGATCGGTGGACGCTGTGGCGATGGACATCGGCGTGGCGCAGATGAAACTGCTGTCCGGCGGAAGGTTTATTCAACTTTCCGAGTCGGTTATTTCCGAAAAATACGGGATCGGGTTCCGAAAGGGCAATACACAGCTGCGCGACGCCGTGCAGAAGACGCTCCGGGAGATGGTCGCCGACGGTACCGCCGCGGAGATTTCCGGACGGTATTTCAACGGACGCAATGTTCTGATCCTCAAACCCTGACGAGGCTGTGCGCATGGATTACCGGATTATGCTGACCGAACTGCTGGGCGGCCTGTTGGTGTCGGTGGAAATTTTTCTTCTGACTCTGTTGTTTGCGCTTCCGCTCGGATTGCTGATCGCATTCGGGAGGATGTCGAAATGCTGGATCATCAGCAATATTTTCCGGGTTTACATTTCCATCATGCGCGGAACTCCTCTGATGCTTCAGTTGCTGGTCTGTTTTTTCGGACCGTATTATATCTTCAATATAACACTTGCGAGCGGGTACCGGTTTGCCGCGGTGATTATTGCGTTTGCGCTGAATTATGCCGCCTATTTTGCGGAGATCTACCGCGGCGGCATCGAATCAATGCCGGTCGGGCAATACGAGGCGGCGCGCGTGCTGGGGTATTCGTCGCCGCAGACATTCTTCAAGATCATTCTTCCGCAGGTTGTCAAGCGGATTATTCCCGCAATGACGAACGAGGTCATTACGCTGGTGAAAGACACATCGCTGGCGTTTTCCCTTTCGGTTCTGGAGATGTTCACGATCGCCAAACAGATTTCCAGCGCGCATACGACGATGATTCCGTTCGTGGTAGCCGGACTCTTCTATTATCTGTTCAATTTTGCGGTCGCCGCCGGAATGGGACTGCTTGAAAAACGGCTCAATTATTATCGCTGAGGTGAAACATGGACGTCCTGCGAATTTCCAACCTTTCCAAAAGTTTCGGTTCTCTGCATGTTTTGAAAGATATTTCCTTTTCCGTGAAAAAAGGGGAGGTCGTTTCGATTATCGGGCCTTCCGGTTCGGGTAAATCGACCCTGCTGCGTTGTGCGACGATGCTGGAAACCATGGATTCCGGCGAGATGTCGTATGGCGGGCTGCAGGTGTTCAAGGAGGGGCGTTATGCGGAGAAATCCGTTCTCAAAACCGCGCGCAGCCGCTTCGGGCTCGTCTTTCAGAACTTCAATCTGTTTCCGCACTATTCGGTCCTGAAGAACATCATCGACGCTCCGGTCTGTGTCCAGAAGCGGCGGAAAGCGGAGGTCGTTGCCGAAGCCGGGGCGCTGTTGGAGAAAATGGGATTGGAAGGGCGCGAACACGCGTATCCGTTTCAGCTTTCCGGCGGACAACAGCAGCGGGTTTCGATTGTCCGGGCGTTGGCGCTGAAACCGGAGATTCTTTTTTTCGATGAACCGACTTCCGCATTGGATCCGGAGTTGACCGGAGAGATTCTGAAAGTGATCCGTCAGCTTGCGGAAGAGCGGATGACAATGGTGATCGTCACGCACGAGATCAATTTTGCCCGCAATGTTTCCGACCGCATCGTTTTTATGGCGGACGGGCTGATCGTGGAGGAGGGACCTGCTGCGGAACTGGTTGACAATCCGCGCAGCGAGCGCACCCGTGCGTTTCTTTCCAATATCGGAAAAGGAATGGATTGACGGACTCGTTTTACTGTTCCGGATGGTTCTTCTGTACTTCTCTGTTCCATTTCCGGAGTTCGCCGGGACTCATTCCGGTTGCACGGCGGATCAGCCGGGCAAAGGAGGTCTGTTCGGTATAACCGCAGCGCAGGGCGATCTCTTTGACGGGCAGATCGGTGCCCCGCAGCAGCGTCAATGCGTTTCCGTAACGGACGTCGCGGATGTAATTGCCTAAAGAACGCCGCATGTTGTCATAAAAAACTTTCGTCAGGGTGGAACGCGGGGTCTGAAACATGTCGCAGAGCATTCCGATGCAGAGTTCCGGGTTGCTGTAGTTGCTGTTTATGAATTCCATGCAGCGGGAATAGAGCGAATGTGGTGCAAGGTGGTTCGTTCCGCGGGCGTAGGCCAGGATCATCAGTGCCAGCCCCGCAATGCGCCCGATCTGAAGAGGATCTTCGCCGCTGATCCATTTTGCGATCTCATCGAACAAATCCACGGGACATTCGTGTTCCGTCCGCTGAAACCGGGGAAACTTGTATGCCAGAAAGTTCGCTTCGGCAAACGGTCCGTCGAGACAGAGCCAGCGGGTATGCCATTCTTTGGAAATGCCCCGCAGCTCATGATCCTCGCCGGGCAGAAAATAGAAGATGTCGTTTTCCTGCATCTGAAAATGTTTGCCGTAAAACACGATTTCCCCGATGCCGGAGGTGCTCCACACAAGCTCTACGAAGTAATTTTTCTGCTCCGGAGCGAAATCGACTTCTTTCTCCGTCAGGATTTTGTTTCCGACAGAAGATACATAAAACGGCATGGGGATTTTCGGTAATTCCCCCTTCTGTTTCCTGAAAAAATGTTGTATTTTCATAGACGGCTGTAGTCAAAAAGTTCTTTTTTTAGTTATTCTGTTTGGTAGATTTATTGTTTTTTCTTTTGTTTTTATAAAAAAATATCAGTTTTTTCAGCTTTTTCAAGCATGAGGATCAAGGAAAAGACGGAAATATTGATTTTGAGTTGAAATGTATTATTTTTCAGCTGTTCTGCCTATTGTATTTTTCGTGTTTTGTTGTATAATTAATAATAAACAATAACACAGGAAAGGTGATTGATATGACAGTGAAACAAAACTCAGGGCGTGGCGCGGACAGGAAATTCTCTGTTTACAGGATCCGGAAATTCAGTCTTATAGAGCTTCTGATTGTAATATCCATTATTGCGATCCTGGCAGGGTTGCTTTTGCCGGCGTTGAACAGTGCAAAAAGGAAAGCTCTGGGTATCTCCTGTTTGAACAATATGCGTCAGTTACATACATTAACGGTTTCCTACAATGGGGACAACGATGGCTATCTCATGCCGAGTGGATTGTTCAGCGGAGAGCGGAAGTGGCATGATCTTCTGATGGTCTATCTGAAAACGGGTGCCGCAGGGGATAATTGTTATTGGGATAAGAGAAAGGGGCGTCCCTTCGGACCGTTCGATTGTCCTTCGCAGGAACACTTCAATACGGTCGACGGACCGCAGAATACGGAGAAAGGACGCTATATTGGAGTCAATATCAATGCAATCTCAGCAAAGGGGGTCGGGACTCCCAGTCCTTTCGGCAGGAGACCGGAGAAAATTTATCAGCCATCCACCAGAGCCCTGTTTACCGATATGGAACGGACTGCAGATTGGTCGGCAGTCGTTGACCACGGTATCGGCGCGGGTGGATATCCTGTTGAATCAAAGGGCGGAAATGCATTCCGGCATGGGGAATCCTTCAGTTTGAATGTCGTGTATGTAACCGGAAATAGTGCAACCATACGAAAAAATATGGTTCCCTCCTATTCTAGTCCCCCGAATAAAAATTTTTGGTATCATAATGACGGAACTTTTACAAAATAAGAATGAGGAGAGGCCGTTTCAAACGTTTTCAGCCGGCGGGAAGAAAAAACGGTTTTTTAATACATTTGAATGGCTTGTTTCGATTTGACAGGAAATTAATTTTTAGTACTTCCGCAGAGACAGGGAAGGAGGATTCGCATAAAAACTGATTTTTACGGCTTTTTGGAAAAAAGTTGTTACGGAGGCATCAAGACGGACTTGACGCTTGAGAAAATAAAGTTATTAACAATGAAAGCCAATATTTTTGAAATTGGCTCAGGAGAGGATGAAATATTATGAAATGGAATTGTCTGGTGTTGATCTTTTCCTTTTTGCTGGCCTGTTCAGCGGACGCGGTTCCGGTGGAACTCCGGAAAAACGGAGTGTTGAAAGTAGAAAATCTTACATTTTCACTGGGATTTTATAATCCAAAATGGGTTTTCGGATCGCATAATGTTTCGATCAAGATGCAGTCTGAAAGTCAAAGGGAAGGAATTTTCCGCGTTCCCGGCGGTGAATTCCGTTTTACGGAAACTCTGACAAAGGTTTCCGCCCGGCAATGGAACTTGAAGATTCGTCTGGATTCCGCCAGGGCGGTGGAGACGAATCAGTTGTTTCTGGGCACCGATTCTCCGCATCTTCTGACATCGGGAATCTCTGTGGATGGCAAGCTCTTTGCGTTTCCGGAAAATTGGAACGGAAAGATGCTTCATCCGTTTCCGGAGAGAGCTCATCAAGTGGAAATTCCGATGATGGAAGGACGTTTGAAGATTGCGGGAACATTCGGCATTTGGTATCAGGATAATCGGCAATGGCATTCGGAAAAAGCCTCGGTACGTTTTCTCTTCACTCCGTCAAAAGGGAAGATTCGCACAGCAGAATTGAACCTGACTCTGGAATGGCTGGAATATTCTGGAACTCCTCTGAAAATGAAGGAGGCAAATTCCTTGTTGAAAGATGACATCTCCGGCGATCAAAAGGGCGGCTGGACGGATCAGGGGGATAACGATATGCATCAGCTTCCTGCAGGAATGCAGCGCTTTTGCGGAATTCCGTTTGAGGTGACTGGACGGTGTCTTGGATTTTATCATCCGCACACGCCGTTTTATCCGAAGGAGATCACTGTATCCGGAGAGGGGAAAAAGGCTGGGTATTTGTATCTGCTCCATGCGGAAGGTTGGGAGCCGTTGCGGAGAAAGAACCTTGGGACGATTCGCTTTCGTTATGAGGACGGAAGTGTGAAAGAAGTTCTTCTGAATTCGCAGGAGGACTGTGGAAACTTCTGGCAGCCGAAAAATCGGAAGAATGCTCTTGTCGCCTGGAGAGGGAACAACGGCAACGCCGGAATTGGAATTTATGTATCGAAGATTCGGACGGAAAACAAAACAATTCGCGATATTACCTTTACTTCCGCAGGAAATTCCGTCTGGCTGATTGCGGCAATGAGTCTGTCGGATGATTCCATTCCGATGTATCATGCTGTCCCGCTTGTTATGAAGGCTGACTCGGAATGGCATCCCATCCGTGCTGTTGTTGAAGCGGAACCCGGATCTGTTCTGGATTTTTCGGAAATGCTGGATGCTCCTGCTGGAAAATATGGGTTCGTGCGCAATATCGGAGGACGCCTCGGGTTTGAGAACGCTCCGGAGAAGCAGATTCGGTTTTATGGGACCAATATCTGTTACGAGGGAAATTTCATCAGTCGCCCTCTTGCGCGGAAACTTGCGCGAATCCTGCGGGAACGCGGTTATAATCTTCTCCGTTTTCATCATTTCGGGCGTGATTTGATCCGGAATAATCCTGCGGTTTCCACAGAGATAGATCCTGTGAAAATGGATCGGATGGATGGCATCTTTGCTGAAGCCAAAGCGCAGGGAATCTATATGACTCTTGATCTTTTCATCAGCCGTCCTCTCCGAAAAGGCGAGGTGAAGGAGTTTCCGGATCAGACTGTCGGCGCGAAAGACTTCAAACAGTTGATCATCGCTTCTCCTTCCGCGTTGGAAAACTGGAAAAAGTTTGCCGCAAACTTTCTGACTCATGTGAATCCATATACAGGCCTTGCCTGGAAGGATGACCCTGCACTGATCTCAATCAATTTGATTAACGAAGGGAATATTGCATTTGATTTTAATGGAGATTCTCCGGCGAACCGTCTGTTCCGGAAGCGTTACCCGGAGTGGTTGAAGACAAACGGATTCAGGGATTCGGAAGGAAAAGATATCCGTTTGTGGAGACGTTTTATTGTGGAGTCTTATCGGAAGACTTACGCTGAGATGAAAGCTTTTCTGCGGGGGCTTGGGGTTCGGGCGATGGTTTGCGATCAGAACTGCCTCTCTTCGGTTCCCCTGACTGTCATGCGGAACGATTATGATCTGGTGGACAATCATTTTTATCATTCGCATCCGGCGTTCCCGGAGATTCCGTGGCGGCTCCCGTTTGCGTTTTCTTCGGATGACACGGTTCAATCGCTTGCCGCTCCCATTGGAGATATGTTTGCTTCCCGCATTTTCGGCAAACCTTTTACGATTACGGAATGGGATTACTGCAATCCTGCTTCGTTTGCCATGGAGGGAGCTCTGGTGACGAGTGCCTATGGCGCTTTGAACGATTGGGATGCTCTCTGCCATTTCCAGATGATCGGCGGCGGACGAAACGGAGGAATGAATGAGTCGCCGGTCGGTCTGTTTTCCTGTTACAGTGATCCGGTCCGAAACCTTGCGGACCGGATTGGGGTTCTGCTGTTTCTGCGGCGGGATGTCCGTACCAGCGGGAGCTGCCGGACCATTCTGGTTCCTCCCGATTATCTGGAGCAGAATCCGCAAGCGGTTTTCTACCCTCCGTTTACGAAACGGCTCGGTCTGATAGAGCGGACGGGAACTGTCCTTTGGGATGGTGGATCTCTTCCGGAGGGGACCGGTTCTGTTTATCTTCTTCCGGGCGTCCGGTATCGGAATCTTCCGGAGAAAGTTCCGTTTATGACTCTTTCCGCTGATTTGGGACGGGACGAAGCAGAGGCTGTGAAGAGGAAGCTTCTTTCCCCGGAAATTCAGAACGGTATTTACCGGAGTCTGACGGGCGAGATTGAACTGAACCGTCGAGAGCACCGCTTTTCGGTTGTAACCCCGGGCAGTGAGGCGTTTTCTCTTCAGGCGCAAGGGCGGGGGGCCGGGCGTTTCCTGACGGTGCAGAACCGGATGGTGCCCGGGCTCTTCTTTGCCTCCTCCATAACTTCGGAACCTCTGCAGAAAAGCACACGCATTCTGCTTCTGCACCTGACACAGGTACGGAATACCGGAATGCGGTTCAGGGATGATACATGTTCTCTTCTGGAGGAGTATGGCAGACTTCCGCTTCTGCTGCGCCGTGCGGAAGCAGTCGTTACTCTGAATGCTTCTTCCGGCAAACTTTATGCCTGCTCCAACGGGGGAAAGCGACTGTATGAAGTTCCGCTGAAACGGCTTCCGGACGGAAAATTATCGTTTCTTGCCGATAACACCTCCGGGAAGGAGCCGATCCTTGTCTATGAGTTTCTCCGGACAAAGTAAGTAAACCTTCCTTTTTCCGATCTCTTTTGCTGGTTCCCGGTGTGCGAGATTGCCGCCGGGAGTTTCCTGTTTAAGGGTAAGCGTCCGCGATACATCAGCCATAGAATCAAATTTTTTACAGTTCTCGCTACGCCGCCTTGCCAGTCGTTTTTTCGCTCAATGGTCCGTTCGCCGATGGTTTCTTTGAACTTGCTGTTTTCGTGTTCTAAGCGCTTGCGCGCATGCTCCACTCCGCTGTGCTCAAACAGCTTCGCGCCATTTTAGTAGGCGTGATTCCTGATCGTTGTACAATGTGCTGATGCTGCTGTCGTTTTTTAAGTCCTTGAAGTACGATAGCCAACTTTTCTGTGCCCGTCCATTGTTGACTACTTTCCAATACTCTCTTAATTTAGCATACGTTTCAATGGAGGCAATATATCGTTAGCTTATCAAAAGGGAAGAACGGTATTTCTTCTTTAGTGTGATTTGATCAAAATGTACGCTGGAACAAAAAAAACTGGCTCCGGCAGTTGGATTCGAACCAGCGACCAAGTGGTTAACAGGCGTAACCAAGTGCCTTGATTACCAATGTCTTATGCGTAATCCAATCAACAAAAAACGTCTTCAAACGACATATTATTGGTACAATTCTTGGTATAGCGAAAACACTATTTTCAGACCTGTTCCAATAATACCGACAGCTTTAAAATAGCGCAGTTTCTTAAGTTGTCAAGAAGATATTTCCCTGTGTAAAATAAAATCAGCATGGTTTGAGCGCTGTCTCTTATACACATCTGACGCTGC
>URKJ01000002.1 GCA_900548385.1 uncultured bacterium
TATTTTATACTTCAAATATTTATTCCATCATTTTTCACGCACAAAACAGAGGTTCTGAAATAATTTTTCCGTAAATTTCAAGAATGGATTTGATGTTTGCCTCTTTCTATTGTATATTGCGGTGTATTGCAAAAGATAATAAAGATAAGAAAGGCAAAATGGGTACAAAATTATGGACTTGTGCGTCTGATGGCAAAGAAACAATTACAGGGGACCTGATCAGAGAAAAAGCGCTTCCGCGTGCGATCGCAATGTATCTTGCGGCGCGCGGCGTCGATACCCGGCATATGGATATGTATTTCAATGCCTCGTTTTCCGACCTGAGCGATCCGTTCCGTTTCCCCGGTATGGAAACAGCCGTTAAACGCCTTTGGCAGGCGATCGTTGACCGTGAGCATATTCTGATTCATGGAGATTATGACACCGATGGCATTACCGCCACCGCTCTGCTCTCCTGGATACTGGAACGCAACGGCGCGATTGTGACAAATTTTCTGCCGCACCGTTTCGACGACGGATACGGTTTCACTCCCGATTCTCTCGCAAAGGCTTTGGAAGCCTCCGGCGGAGACTGCGGCGTACTGGTCACCGTGGACTGCGGAATCAACAGCAGTGAAGCCGTTGCCGACGCCGCGCAGCGCGGGATCGACGTCATCATCACCGACCATCACGAACCGGGCGAAATTCTGCCGGATTCTCTGGCGAACATCAATCCGAAGATTCATGAGGAACTCGCGGATATGCACAACCTTTCCGGCGTGGGTGTGGCGTTCAAACTCGGGCACGCATTCCTGAAATACGGGCGCGACCATAACCTCGGCGGCTACATGACGGAGCTCAAGGAAGTGCTTGATTATGTGGCACTCGGCACCGTTGCGGACATTGTCCCTCTGCTCGGCGAAAACCGGATTCTGGTCAAGCACGGCATGGAAATGCTGAAACGCCAGCTCCGTCCGGGCGTCCGCGCTCTGATCGAAGTGGCGCGGATCTCCGGGTCCTCAATCAAACCGTCGGACATCACCTTTAAAATGGCGCCGCGGATCAACGCCGCCGGACGGCTCGGAAACGCGATCTCCGCCCTTCAGCTTCTGACCGCTTCGAAAATCGTCGACGCCTACCGCTTCGCCGATATGCTGGAGCATTTCAACCAGAAACGCCAGACGAAAGAGCAGGAGATCTTCAACGAAGCCAAGCACTATGTGGAATCCGCTCCCGACTTTTCGAGCAGTTATTCAATCATCGCCGCCGGCGACGGCTGGCATCAGGGCGTGATCGGAATCGTGGCGTCGCGTTTCGCCCGCGACTACAACCGTCCGGCAATCGTTCTGACGATTCAGGACGATGAAGCGCACGGCTCCGGACGCAGCATCGGCGGGCTGAATCTGATCAAAGTCCTTTCAAAATGCGCGCATCTCCTGACCCGTTACGGCGGGCATCCGATGGCTGTCGGGCTCGGTCTCCGCAAGGAGAACATCCCCGAATTCCGCCGGGTCTTCGAGGAAACTGTCCGTTCGGAAATTACGCAGGAAGACCTGATCGACAGCGTTTCCTATGACGGCACCGTCAACCTTGAGGATCTCGGTGATGATTTCTTCTCCTATTATGAAAAGCTGGGGCCGTTCGGTCACGGCAACCCGCAGCCGTGTTACCGGCTGAACGGAGTGGAAATCGCCCGGACTTTCCCGATCAAGGCGGGTCATACAAAGGGTATCCTCCGTGACCGCAACGGCGGAACGACGGACTTTATTGCGTTCAACATGACACTGGAACCGCATTCCGTGTGGGACGTTGTCGCGATCCCGCAGATCAATGAATATTACGGCGAACGTCGGCGCCAGCTGCAGTTGGTGGACGCCCGGCCGGTTTCGGATCATTGAGAAAAAATTTCTCCGCTGTCCTTGAAAGATCGGATTCCGGAGATATAGTAAGGTTTCCCGCTAAGGGAAACTTCCGCCCGGATGGCGAAATGGCAGACGCAACAGACTTAAAATCTGTTATCTTACAGGTGTGCGGGTTCGAGTCCCGCTCCGGGCACCACTTTTCCTTTCTTATCGTCTTTCGGCAGCAACAGCCGGCGTAAACTCCCGACTTTTTTCTGGAGCCGCGACCGTTGACATGGAAACCGTACCCGACTCAATTTCTTTCCCGGAAAATCCGGAAGACATTTCCGGGATTTTCCGGGAAAAGAAAACTCATTTCTGCAGAATGATATCCATGAATTCCGCCGGACGGTGGGGCATGTCTCCCATTCCCGGAGAGAGCTGGAGCCAGCCGATCCGTTTTGTCCCATCGGAAAAATTGACGAGCACGGTCAGGCGGCAGCCGGAATTGCCGGTCAGCCGGAACGGACTTACGGCAATGGGGGAAAACGCCATTTCATAAATGGTTTTTCCGGGAAGATGCCGGACCGCCAGTTTGACATCGTTCACTTCTCCGGTCGCTTTTCCGAAACTGTCCCATGAAGCCGACGATGCTTTCAACCTCCAGACCAGCGGCTTTTTCTGAAACTCGCCGATCAGATATTCAAAGTCGTCCGACTGCAGTCCTTTCGTTTCCGCTGCGGCGTTCTTCATCGTGTCAATGCCGATCTGGAGACTGTCGCCGCGCCAGATCGCCGGTTTTCCGAACTTTTCTTCCGGATGGAACGCCGCCTTGTACACCGTAACCGCCATGAACAGAGCGGAGGAAGTCCAGGAAAAGCGGATTTCCGCACGGTTCTTCCTGTCTGCTTCCGTCCACGGGAACAGACGGCGGGAGTTTTTTTCATCCAGCACAGTTTCCGCGGCATTTTCCGGCCAGTCGGAAAGATCGCCGTCGATGCGGATTTCGTGAGGGGATTCCGGCACCGTTATGCCGTTTACGCGGATTTTGTGCTCCGCATCGCGGAAACCTTTGATCCGGAGCTTCATCGTCAGTTTCTGCGGATTCAGCGTGACCGGGGCGGGAGATTTGAACTGCAGGAGAGCCGATTTTTCCCCGTAGATTTTGAACGGCTGAATCTGTCCCGCGCATTCCACGCTGCCGGTCAGGGTTTGGGATGTCACGTTATTAAGACGAATACCGAAAGAATGTTTACCGCAGAGTTCAACGGTATATTCCAGCGGTTTTTCAATGCCGGTCTGCTTTGCCGAAGCAATGAACTGTTTCAGCTCCGCTGTGGAGAGAGAACTTTCCAGATAGACGGGATATTCATCCAGTTTCAGTTTTTGAGTGCGGAACCGGTTTCCCATCCAGTCGTAAAAAGCGGCTGGGCGGGAGAATTCAAGCGTTTCGGGAGTTCCGTTCCATTGCCACAGAACGGCAACCCGTCTGGAACCGGTGTCGTAAATGTAACAGCGTTTGTTCCCGCCGAGACCGACACGGCAGGCAACGGACGCCTCCCCCAGCAGATCGGCAGCGTTCCGGACGGCGTACAGGTATAAGCCCGGCGCCCAGTGATGATCGGGATCACCCAGCACGCTGGTCCATGCGTAACCGATGTCGATCCCTGCCGCCTGGAAATGAAAATACGTCCGGATTCCGCAGGCGAATTCGATCAGGGCATAACGGAGATCCCTTGCCGCCAGTTTGCAGGAAACCGGGTGAATCCGGTTGTCCGGGAAAGTCGGAAAATTGACGTTTCCGCTTTCCGAACTCAGGATCGGGAGATCCGGACGGAATTTTTTCAACACCGCCTGAAAATCCGCCTGTGCCGTTTCCAGATCGGGCATCTCCGGCAACTGGCGGTACGGATGTTCCGTCAGATAATCCAGCGTCTCCGCTGCTCCGGCTTTGAGCCAGGCGTACAGAAAATCCGGTTTAATATGACAGCCCGGTCCCGCAATTTTGACATGGGGATCCAGTTCCCGGATCGCTTTTGCCATCTGGAGCGTGGCGGCGGCGCAGGATTCGGCGGTCGCCGCGACATAGTTCGCCGGGTCGGGGTTCGGAGTCCGTCCCGCCCAGATTTCAGGTTCATTGAACAGCTCATAAATATCGACTTTGCCGCGATTCCGGAGAATGGCTTCCTTAAAGTATCCGGTGATGATGGAACGGGAATCCCGGCTGATATAAAACGAGGACCCCGGCTGTGCTCCCGAAATATTCATCATGACCAGAAAGCCCGCATCGTGGAATGCGGATGCAGAATTGAATCCGCCGCGGTCCTTTTCCGTTGTTTTCGCCCACAGGCGGACCGCACCGATTCCGAAATCCCGGAACAGGCGCGCAGTGAAAGCGTAGTCCGCAGGAGAGACATGCACATTCGTCCCCCAGCGCCGCAGGGATTTGCCCGGCGAACGGAGGACTCCCGTATAAAACGTATGAGAGTACCGTTTCCCGCTTTCCGTCTCTGCCGTGAAGATCAGATTCATCGGTCCGAGCGCTCCGTCGGGCGGAGAGATTGAGAACTTCTTTTCTCCCGGAAGAGTTATCTTTTCCGGAAACTCTCCGGCAAGAATTCTGCCGCCGCGCCAGTCGAGCAGCTCCCAGGTCAGACGGCATGTCTTTTCATCGGGAGAATCCAGACGGATGGTTCCGCGGAACGGATTGCCGGCGTACAGATAACCGTATTCCGTCTCCAGTTTTCCGGAAAGCGCGATTGCCGGAGACGGAACGTCCGTACTTTCCGCCGCCAGCTGACAGACGGCGTCATCCAGCCAGACCCGCCCGGAGGGTGTGACAATCGGGGAAACATGGCTGAAATCCGAAGTCATGGCAGGATTGCCGAATTTTCGGATTCCCGGCGCATCTCCGCCGAAAGCGGGAACGGAAAGTTCATACTTTTTCCATTCCGTACCGACCCTTACGGTTTTGTGATAGGCGGAGCCGTGTGCGGAGAAAAGACCGATGTCGACCGGGGTATCCGGTTTTGCCGCTTTCATATACATCGAAAATACGATCGGTTTCCCGACGATGTAAGGGACTGCATTGAATACCAGCCGGTTGAATCCGTCCCTGACCGGATCAAGCCGGAAGGAATGTCTGCCGGAATGAAACTCCTTTCCGTCAATGGCGACATTCATTCCGGGCTTGGCGATCCGGACGGCGGAGGGCGGATAGACGTTGTAGAATCCCCGTTCCGCGCCTCCGTTGCTGACATGATTGGCACGGGCGTCGACTTTCGTGCCGTCCTCTTTGACCCCGAAGAAGATTCTGCCGATTTTCAACTGCGGAATGTCCCGGAACGTGATACGGAAAGCGAGCGACTTGAGGTGATCGGGAAGTTTCGTTTCCATCCGGTAAAGCGAAGGTTCCGGTTTCAGGGAAACGCTCTTCTTTTTCCAGTAATGCTTGTCGGTTCTTCCCTCAAAGAGCAGATCGGCGGAAGCCCCGTCCGGTCCAGCCAGTTCGACTTCCAGAACAACGTTTTTGCCCGGAACCGGAGTAAGAAAGTAATAAAAATCCAGAGTTTTCCCCGGGAACTCTTTCAGAAAGCGGCTGGCGTCCAGAACCAGCATGCCGTCTTTGACGGAAGCCCCCACGAGTCCGGATTTTTGAAAATCGCGGACGGATCCCTTTCTTGTTCTCCCGTCGAACAGAGCAAGATCCCGCTTTGTCCGGTTGAGTCTGGCGGAGAAATCATCCCATTCTCCGGCGTTCAGGTTCAGCGCAAGCAGCGCCGCGATGACAAATGCCCGGAATTTCATTTTCTATTTTTCCTTTCCATAAATCAGTGTTTTGTATTATTTGCCTTTCATATCCGTCGCCGGAGTCTGAATCTCATAGAGAATGCCGTAATGCCCCGCCGGAATCAGAATGCGGCCGTTCCGGAAGACGGCGCGACCGGGAGAACCGGGAATCCCCTTGAAAGAGCGTGACGGAATCACTTTTGCCTGTTCCGGATCGGAAAAATCCACTGTCGTAATCGTCCCCGTATGCCGATCGGTAAACACTGCAATATCTCCTTCCACGGATACTGTTCCTGCCGGATTGCGGAATCCCTTTACCGGAAAGACCCGCCCGGTCTCCTGTTCCGGACAGCGGGGATCAATCAGCACACAGCCGTTTTTTCCGGATGCGGGAAAGAGAAACTGCCGTTTCAGCGCACCGGGTGCGGAATTCTGCCCGGAAAGGAATTCCGTGCGATGATGCTTCAGTACCGGCGTATCCCCGTTCAAATCCAGCCATAAAACACCGCCGCCGTGACAGTTTACCGGGAAAATCCCGTTGATGTCCCGGTCGGCTGCGGTATCCGTATAGAATATGCCGCGAACCCGGCGTTTGAATACCGTCCTGATGTTTTCCGGTCTGGAAACATCCTTGACAAACAGCATCATGCCTCCGGCGGAACAGATCAGAAAACGCGGATTGGAGACCGTGCGGAGATGGAAGCAGGGCGCCGGGTCTCTGCCGAGTTCCGCAAGTCCGCCCGAAGAGTCGACCCGGTAGACCGCCAGCCCCTTCGGACCTTCCGCGGAATAAAGCATTCCGTCCCGGACGGCAATGTCGTAACTGCATTCGAGGGGAAACCGCCGCTGCGGAATCAGTTCTTTTTCCGTAAGCCTGAATGTCATGATCCCCTGATGGGAACATGCCGCGTACAGAATGTCTCCGTCCGTAAACAAACGGCGAACCTGTCCTTTGACGTCGTATCTCCGGAAACCGGGCAGTTCCGCCGGAATTTTCCGGGACTCCGCGGGAACCGGCTCCTTCTCCGGTGTTCGCGGCGGTTTCATGCCGTGCCGAACCACCGTATACAATCCGTCCATACCGGAGACGTAGAGGACTCCTTCGCCGACCGCCAAAGCCCCGACGGGATTCGGCTTCCCGGAACAGTCCGGCAGCTTTCCCCATGCAGTGAGCTTCGGAGCCGCCGGATTGGATACGTCGACAAGGAAGATTCCGTTGACGGTATCCGCAACGCAGGCGGTTTCGCCGGAGAGAGTGACGGTCCAGGAATCGAAAAACACAGTCGGCGACGGTGGAAATTTGATGTTCCCGGTCCGGACCGGTTTCCGCGGATTGGAAACATCAAAGATTTCGAGTCCATGCCCCCTGTTTTTCCTTGTTTCCACCGGACCGGTTTTCGCGTGCATTCCGGTCGCCGCATAGCAAAGGCTGCCCGAAATAACCATGCCGTCGCCAAAGCCGTCGAGATGAATACGCCCGACTTCTTTCGGCTGGTTCAGGTCCGCGACATTCCAGATGTGTATACGCCCGTGCCCCCAGCTTCCACCATAGAGAAGATTGTTATGAAACGCAACCGACTGGATTTCCCCGCCCCGGATCAATCCGATATGGCGCGGCTTTTCCGGGATGGAACAATCCAGAATTTCCACTCCGTAGATTCTCTGGGCGACGAAAACGATGTTTCCGGTCACAGCGATTCCCGTCGCCAGTTCGACCGTGTCGAAACGGGTCAGAAGAACCGGCTTCTCCGGAGCGGAGACATCCAGAATCCAAAGTCCTTTTTCTCTTGCCGTAATGTAAAGAGTGCCGCCCGACAGCGCCATCTGCCTTCCGGAGATTTCCGGAAACCGCAGAATCAGCTCCGGCTCCAACGGATTTTTGAGATCGTACACAGCAAAACCTTTCCATCCAGCCGTATACAGGTAATTTCCGTTCCGCAGTACGGGTACGCAGTTTATTGAGTTCCGGACTTTGCGGAACGTCAGCTGCGCGGGAACCGTCGTCGAAGCGGCCGCGAAAGATACAGTCAGAAACAATACGAGCAGCACCGCGATGCTTTTTCTAGGAATTCCGTTGTTCATACGTCACATCCTCCCAATTTTCAGTGTTTGACTTCCAAAAGCGTTTTCAAATCCTGCGAGCGGAAATACATGCCGCTGTTGTAAGTCATGAAGTTGAGATACGCGGCATAACAATCGGAAGCGAACGAATGCATTTTCCGGGATGCGGCATGACCGTCGATGTAAACGGAGTTAATCTGATCCTGATGGCGCAGCGTGGCATACGCGTTATCATCCCGGTTGTAATAAACCATCGGACTGGTAAACTGCCGGATCGGACCGAAACTGTCGAACAGAAGCGGCGAGGACGAGGGCATTTTGGCTTTGTGAAACCGGAGCATGACGAAATAATCGCTGCTTGCATCCACATAGTACAGAAACGGCGTTTTTCCGGAGTTTGCAAAATTGGCGAACTTCGCATCCCCGCTAATCCCGAAAGAGCCGTAAACGGTTTTGTGTCCGTGTTCCCCCGTATCCCAGGCAAATTTTTTTCCACGCACTGGACAGGAAAAATAAACAGGGGCTCCCGTCACGGCGAGTCCTTCATAAAGACTGCGGCTCCAACTGGACTTCGGCATCTGAATGGAGAAGTTCCCGTTGAACGAATCCGCATAGGAAGCCGCCATCGTTCCGCATTGTTTCAGATTGTTCAGGCACTGTGCCGACTTCGCCTTTTCCCGCGCCGAATTCAATGCGGGAAGCATCAATGCAAAAAGAATTGCAATTATAGATATGACGATTAAGAGTTCCAAGAGCGTGAAGTTGATCTTTTTCTCTCTTCTTACTTTGCTTTCCTGATACATAAGGTTTCTCCATCGTGAAGGGTTGGGGTTATTGCGATCGTGGGAATTTGCGGAATCAGTCCATCGGCGTGAGCCAGCAAACTGTCCGCAAGTTTCTCCGCGAGTTCGTTCGTTACGTTTGAAACAGCATTGACGCGGGTGTTGCCCGTTACCGCGTTGTTCTGGGAATTGAGCGTGATCATGCCGAATTCTCCGGGAACGTAACGCTGCTGGTCGTGCAGGACCTCCAGCACCAGAGGCAGTACGTCGTCCGTCGTCAGAAACAGGGAGTCGTAGCGCATCTGTTCCGCGATCTCCGTTGTCTGCCGGATATAACTTTGAAGCCGTCCCTTTTGGAAGAATACGCGGCGGCAGTCCCGTTCCTCCCGAAAATCCATTTTCAGCTCTGTGCATTTCCGGGAAAAGCCCTTGATCCGTTTCAGATACGGCGAATATCTGTGATCGGAAAAATCCGGCGTCAGCAAGGCCGGACTGCGGAATCCGTGACGGAACAGTTCCTCCGCCGCAAGCTCCCCCACTCTGGCATTGTCCAGCGAGATCACCGGCAATCCGTAACGCAGATAGGCTTCATCCGTGAAAACGATATTTTTCCCTTCGGCGCTCCATTGCCGGATCATCGGTTCCAAATTGAGGTTTGTGGAAAGAATAATGTACTTTGCCTGTTTGCGGGAAAGTTCGCGCAGGTCTTCCTCGATTTCTTCCGGCCAGTATCTCATAAGATAAAGTTCCGGGGCAAGCGGCGTGTTTTTTGTCCGGTTGACGAATGCCAGCCAGAGGCGCGCCCATGCCGGATTGTCGATCATGTTCCGTCCACGGGCAACGAACAATACCGGAATCTGATTGGCTTGCGGATTGATGATACGTCCGTTTGCCGTCCGCAGGAGCCGCTTTTCCCGCTCCAGTTCCTCAAGGATTTCGCGGATGACGCTCCGGGAACCGCCGGTCCGCACCGCAAGATCGCGTTCCGAAGGAAACGCCGTCTGCTCCTGTGCAAGAAGTTGACGGATCAGCGTCCGGATCTTTTCTTCCGTCACCGTCCGCGGCTGATTGTTGCGTATCTGTCCCATGAAATCTCCCGGATAATCAAAACATACCACTTGGTTTATTTTAAATTATACAATAAAACTGCCGTTTTGTCAACCCTTGAAAAAGAAAAAAATCAGGAAATTTTATGGAAAACGGATCCGGCGCCATGAAACCGGGCTTCCACGACGGGACTACCCGGGGTTCAGGGAACGGCGCTCCGACCGCCCCGTCTTCCCACGCGTATTCTCCGCACGGCAATATTTTTACCGCTCTTCCCGGAGACCGGAATTTTTTTCTGTTTTTTTTCATTATTTTCCTTGAATATATCGGAAAAAAGGCTATTATAGGGACATATAGGGGTAAATAGGTGAAAATAGTATCAACTTGGAGCAGATAGATGGCGGCAGGGGTGGAACCCACATTTTTTCTCGGAGAATTCGAGCACACGCTCGATTCTCAGCGGAGAGTCGCGATTCCCGCAGGATGGCGGGGATGCAGCCGCTTTGTACTCCTGCCGTCGAAAGATCACTCCATTCAAATGATGACGGTCGATACATTCCGTGAAATGGTGCTCGACAAAACCAAAAAGCTCTCGCTCGGAAACGTGGAAGACGCCCGGAATCTGGCGCGTCTCGGCTCACGCGCGCAGGAATGCGTCTGCGACAAACAAGGTCGTATTCAGCTCTCTCAGCAGCTCGCCGCCCATGCCGGTCTCAAGGATAAAGTGGCACTGGTCGGTTCCGTTTCCATGATCCTGCTCTATCCGCCGGAAGTCTGGAACGCCATGCGCGACGGAGACGGCGGCGACGCCGGTTCCTGCTATGATATTTTTGACAAACTTGACCCGGAGGGCAGATGATGGACTCCGCCGAATTCACCCACATCCCCGTTCTCGCAGAACAGACGGTCTCCATCCTTTCGGAAACTCCGCGTCCGCTGAAACGCCTTATCGACTGCACCGTCGGGTGCGGCGGTCACAGCGGAATGCTGCTCGAACGGAATCCCGAACTGGAACTTCTCGGCATCGACCGCGACGACGAAGCGCTTCTGCGGGCGGGAAACCGCCTTGCGTTCGCCGGGAAACGGGTGCATCTGAAAAAAGGCAGATTTTCCGAACTGGCGGAACTGGCGGCGGAACTCGGCTGGGACAACGTGGACGGCATTCTGATGGACATCGGTGTCTCCTCCCCGCAGATCGACGACCCGAAACGCGGCTTCTCGTTCCGTCATGACGGACCGCTTGACATGCGGATGGACCGCAGCTCACCTCTTTCCGCATCGCGTGTCGTGAATCAATACAGCGAAGAGGCGCTGCGGACGCTCTTCCGGAACTACGGAGAACTGGATGGACGGGATGCCGCGCGTCTGGCGGAAACAATCGTGCGGGAACGGGAAAAGCAGCCGTTTGCCCGGACTTCCGAACTGGCGGCGGTCTGCGAAACGGTCCTGAACCGGCACAAACGGAAAGGACCGCCTGCGCCGACGCTCTGTTTTCAGGCGTTGCGGATCGAAGTCAACCGGGAGCTGGAGGAACTGGAACACGCGCTGAACTCGGCGGTTCCCCTGCTGAATCCGGGCGGCAGAATCGCGGTCATCAGCTTTCATTCCCTGGAAGACAGAATCGTCAAAAATTTCTTCCGCGACATGGCGGAATCGTGCAAATGCCCGCCGGGGCTTCCGGTATGCGTCTGCGGCTGGAGCGCGAAACTGAAACTCGTCACCCGGCATCCGGTGACGGCGGAAGAAGAGGAAAAGAACCGCAATCCAAGAGCGGCATGTGCAAAATTAAGAGCGGCGGAAAAACGATAAACAGAGGGCAGAACAAATGAGAAACATCAAAACAATGCGATCGGCGGACGAAGAACGGCGTTATTCACAGACCGGCGGAAAAAACCGCTGGTTCTCCACCATGGTGCTGCCCGTGATCATCATGTTCGTCCTGATTTTTGCCGCATTCAATCTGCGCATCTCTTTCAATCAGAAAGCGGAACAGGCAAACCGCGACATTGCGCGCACCAAATCCCGGATTCATCAGCTGGACCGGGAAATCGCCAATCTGAAAAACCGCAGGGAGGAGCTGAGTTCGTGGCCGAAAATCCGTTCCAAAATCATCCGGTACCGTCTCGGTCTCCGCGAGGCAAATCCGAATCAGGTATTCCGTATCGAACTCCCCCGGCAATACCGGGTGGCGGACAAACAGCGGACCGCCGCAATCCCCCCCCGGCGGACCGTAAGCCTTGACCTTTAACACCGGGAGGTGCGCATGACGAAATTCACTGCGATGGGCAAACGGATGTTTGTCCTCTTCTGCTTGTTTCTGATGCTTGCCGCGTATCTGGCATATTCGCTCTATACGGTCCAGATCAAACGGCACGACGAACTTTACCGGAAAGCACGCATGAAGTACACCACGGTAAAACGGACCGCCGGGAACCGGGGAGAGATTTTCGACTGCGACGGCAATCTGCTGGTCGGCAACATCCCCTGCTCCGACGTCTGCGCCGATCCCTCCCTCGCCGGCGATGCCGCAAAATGCCGCGAAATCGCCGCATTCCTTGCGAAACGCCTCATGATCAATGCAAATGACGTCTATGAAAAACTCATGGACAAGGAAATCGTCAGCAGACAGAAGGACGGCACGGTAAAAGTCCGTGCCCGGAAATTCGTCATCATCAAACCGCGCGTCGATTACGAGATTGCGGAACGCCTCAAACTGGAATCGCAGAAGCTCGGTTACAAAACCGTCTTTTTCCGCGAAACGACCAAACGCAACTATCCGAAAAATCAGCTGCTTGCCAATATTCTCGGATTTACCAATATCGACCGCGACCGCATCGTTGCCGTGATCGGACTCGAAAAATTCTTCGATAAAAACATGAAATCCGTTCAGGGGGAATCCCGCTTCGAACGTTCCCGCGACGGACTGCCGCTCGCTTACGGCAATTCGCAGACCCAAAAAGACCAGGACGGATTCAATGTTTATCTGACGATCCGGGAACCGATACAGGCCATTCTGGAAGAGGAACTGGATAAACTCATGCTCCGCTGCCGTCCGCGTGCGGCATACGCCGTAATGGTCGACCCGTGGACCGGCGACATCATCGCCGTCGCCCAGCGCCCGACGTTCAACCCGAACGACCGCAACAGCATAACTCCCGAAGCATGGCGGAACCGCATTGCGGAAGATACATTCGAGCCCGGTTCCGTTATGAAGCCGTTCATCGTCGCCGGAGCCATTGATCAGGGAATCGTCACACCGGACACCCGTTTCGACTGCGAAAACGGCCTCTGGTTCTACGGGGGAAAAAGCCTCAAAGATTCGCATCCGATGGGAAATCTGACGGTTTCCGAAATCATTCAGCATTCCAGCAACATCGGAACGGCAAAAATCGCTCTGCTGATGGGAAACAAAAAAGTGGACGAGACGATCCGATCGTTCGGATTCGGTCAGCGTACCGGAATCCCGCTGAAACCGGAAACGCGGGGACAGGTCCGTCCGCTCTCAAAATGGAAAAAGATCACCATAAGCCGTGTCAGCATCGGTCAGGGAATCGAAGTCACTCCGTTCCAGCTCGCACGCGGATACAGTATGCTTGCAAACGGCGGCTATCCGGTAAAACTGAGACTGGTGGACCGTCTGGAAAATCCGGTTACCGGGATCGTCAACAAACTGCCTCAGGAAAAAACGCACTCGCTGTTCAAATCCCCGCAGACCCATCAGGAGCTTCTGAAAATGCTCATCAGTGTAACGGAACCTGGCGGAACGGCACGCTTCGCCGCTGTTCCGGGTTACCACACGGCGGGAAAAACCGGAACCGCCCAGAAATTCGTCGGCAAAGCGTATTCCAAAAAGGAATATATCGCGAACTTTGCGGGATTTGTTCCGGCACATAATCCCCGTTTCGTTCTCGTCGTCTGCGCCGATACGCCGCAGGGCGGCTACTATGGCGGAAAAGTCGCCGGACCGACCTTCCGCGACATTGCCGAACGGACTCTGAAATATATGAACGTCAAACCGGATTACGATGCGGAAGCGCGGGAAAAAGAACTGAAAGCCGCAGCAAAAGAACGCTGGCTCCGCAAACAGCAGGAGCAGAAACAGCAGAAAGCCCGGAATACCGCACCGGAGCGGACAGTCGCGCCGGTTCAGCGTCCGGTCCCGGCGAAACAGGCCCGTCCGGACCGCCAGCGGAAGTACCGCTACATCACGTTTACCCAGAAAACTGACCGGAAACGCTGAAATGTCCGGCTCTATTTACTTTGACAACGCCGCCTCGTGCCGTCCGTTCGACTGGGCACTGGAACACTTCGCCGTCGTCGCACGGGAATCATTCGGCAATCAGGAAGCAGCCGGAGCTCTCGGACTCCGTGCGGCAAAAACGGTAAAAGAGGCGTCCGCCCGTCTTGCCGCGGTCCTCGCCCCCGGTTCCGGCGTACTGTGGTGCAACAGCGGAACCGAAGCGCTCGCCGCCGCAGTCCGCACCCACTGCATGTCCCATCCCGGCACGGAAATCGTTACGACCAAAGCGGAACATCCGGCACTCAAACAGGCGCTCCGGTACTTTGCCGCCCATCATGATCTGACAATCCGTTACGCGGAAATCGGACGGGACGGCATGATCCGCATGAACACTCTGTCTTCTCTGCTGAATCCGCGCACATCGCTGCTTGCCGTACATCACGTCAATGCGGAAACGGGAGCAATTCAGGATTTGCAGAGCCTGCGCGGGGAACTCGACCGTCTCGCGCCCAAAGCACGTTTTCTTGCGGACACGACACAGTCGGTCTGCAAAATCGCGGTTCCGTGGCAGGAAGCGCGGCTCGACTTCATCACGCTTTCCGGCTGCAAAACCGGTGCTCCGTGCGGAGCGGCCCTGCTGTGGCGCGACACACCGGACCGGCAAATATCCAAAGGACTTCACGCGCTGCGCGGACAGCATCACGGGGTCGGACGCTGTATCCCGGCAGCCGCGGCAACCATTGCCGAAGTCGCGGAACGCCTGATCCCCGGACAGAATGAACGGGCGGAACACGCCGCCTCCATCCGGAACGCGGTCCGCTCCTCCATCCCGGTCTCATACAATGTGATCGACACGATCCCGGACGCTCACGCATCGCCTTACATTCTGCACCTGATCTTCCCGGATCATCAGGGAGCCGTTCTGGTTCGGATTCTGGAAAGCGAGGGCATTTCCGCGGCAGCCGGTTCCGCCTGCATGGCGGAAACCCCGACGCCATCCGAAACACTGACCGCAATGGGATACGGAAAAGCACTCGCATTCGGAGCGCTCCGCCTCTCGTTCTGGGACGATACCCGCGCGGAAGATGCGGAACATTTCAAAAAGGTTTTCAATCAGGTATTGAAAAATTACTAAAAGCGGTTATAGTGCTGAACGAACCATTTAACGAAAGGAACGATTCATCATGGAAGAAAAAATCAGAGCAAGACTCGAAGAGCTCCGCAGCTATCTTCAGGCCGACGGCGGCGATCTTGAAATCGTCGCGATAGAGGGAAAGACCGTCAAACTGGCACTCAAAGGCGCATGCGGCGGATGCCCCCACGCGACCATGACCATCAAAGACGGTATCGAGCGCGTCCTCCGCGACGAAATCGACCCTGAAATCACCGTGGAACGCGTCTGACGCACAGCTCTGCGGAAACGCGCGGCCGGACTCTTTTCCGTTCGCGCGTTTTTTCTGTACGGAACCAGCATGAAACAAGTGGAAGTCTATACCGACGGAGCCTGCCGGGGCAATCCCGGACGCGGCGGCTACGGCGTCGTTCTCAAATACCGCGATTTCCGCAAGGAAATGTCGGGCGGATTCCGCCGCACCACGAACAACCGCATGGAAGTGTTCGCCGTCATCGCCGCGCTCGAAGCTCTCAAAGAACCGTGCATTCTCACGATCTATTCCGATTCCCGTTACCTGATCGACACCATGGAAAAAGGCTGGCTCGACCGTTGGCGCAAAAACGGTTGGAAGAACAAAACCGGAGATCCGGTTAAAAATATTGATCTCTGGCGCAGGCTATTCGTCGCAAAAATACGTCACAGATGCAAATTCATCTGGGTCAGGGGACACGCTTCCAATCCGGAAAACAACCGCTGCGACGAACTGGCCACCACCGCAGCCGACGGCGGAAACCTGATGGAAGATGAAGGATTCGGAGAATAACCGGTTTCCGGAAAAAAAACCGTTCCGCACTTGAAATCCCGTTTTTTCCGGCTATGGTTTCCCATACACGGCAATACATAAAAAAAGGAATTCTTCACATGACACGCAACTGGAACGGTTACTGGATCAATACCGGAAAACAGATGGGCGCCCCCTCGACAGAGGTCGGCAGCGCCCCTTATCTGCGCAAAACATTTGACTGCGCCGCCGCGCCGCGACAGGCGAAAATCTACCTCTGCGGACTCGGCTGGCATGAACTGTACGTCAACGGACGGAAAGCGGATGACCGCGTTCTCGCTCCCGTGGTGACGCAGTACGACAAACGCGATTCCTATATTGAATATGATGTGACCGGGCTCCTGAAACCGGGGAAAAACGCCGTGGCGGTCCTGCTCGGCAACGGCTGGTACAACTGCCACACTCCGGAAGTCTGGAGTTTCGACAAAGCACCATGGCGCGACTGGCCCAAGCTCCTCTGCGACATCATTGCGGACGGCCGGCTGCTGGCAAAGTCGGATACCACATGGGTCACACACGACAGTCCCGTCACGTTCGATGCGCTCCGCAACGGGGAACATTACGACGCCCGTCTTGAAATCCCCGGTTTCGCCGATCCGGATTTTGACGACTCCGCATGGACTCACGCCGTTCAATGTAATCCGCCGGGCGGCATAATCGTCAAAGAGGACCTGGAACCCTGTAAAATCATGCAGGAATACGCGCCTGTCAAAGAGACTTTCCTCACACCGCAGCAGACCGTTTACGATTTCGGCACCAATCTCACCGGATGGTGTGAAATCGAAGCGGAAGGGGAAGCCGGAGCGGAACTCGTCCTCGAATACGCCGAACAGGTCCGCGAAAACGGCAATATCGAAACGGGCGAGATCGGAATGTTCATCAAAAAAGACGGGTTCCAGTGCGACCGCTACCGTCTCAAGGGAAAAGGTGTCGAACGTTTTCATCCGCATTTCACCTATCACGGGTTCCGTTACATGCGCATTACAAGCTGGAACGAAAACACGCGGATCAAATCGGTCAAGGCGCAGTTCATCCACAACTCATTCCGCCGGACAGGAGAATTCGAGTCTTCGGACGCAACGCTGAACCGTCTTCAGCAGCTCACCCGGCAGAGCTATCTTTCCAACTTCACCGGAATCCCGACCGACTGTCCGCACCGCGAAAAAAACGGCTGGACCGGCGATGCGCAGCTCGCCTGCGAAACCGGATTATGGAACTGCGACGGCAAAAATGCCTATATCCATTTTCTCCGTCTTCTTGCCGACACCCAGCGTCCAAGCGGACAGCTTCCCGGCATAGCCCCCTCCGGCGGCTGGGGATACAACTGGGGCAGCGGCCCCGCATGGGACAGCATGTTGTTTGAAGGCGTCTGGCAGATCTATCTTTTCTACGGAGATTCCGAACCCGCGCGCGAACATTACGACGCCATGGCCCGCTATATTGAATACTGCCGCGGTATGTCGGAAAACAATCTGGTGCGGTTCGGTCTCGGCGACTGGTGCCACTGGGACCGCAGGCACATGGCTCCCGTGGAAGTGACCTCCACCGGCTACTATTATCATGATACGGTCCGGCTCGCCAAATTCGCCGGACTCTTCGGAAAGCAGGATGACGCGAACTATTACAACGGGCTCGCAGCCGCAATCCGGAAAAGTTTCAATGAAAAATATTACAACGGCGACGGCACTTATGCCAACGGATGCATGACCGCCATCGCGGTCGCCCTCTACTTCGGCCTGGCGGAAACAAACCGCGAACTCTCCGCGGAAAAACTCGCCGGGCTCGTCCGGGAACGGAACCACAAAATCGACTTCGGCATCCTCGGAGCAAAATACGTTCCGCGCGTTCTCTCCGAATACGGTTATGCCGAAGACGCGTTCAAACTCATCACCCAGCCGGAATTTCCGGGATGGGGAAACTGGGTCAAACGAGGCGCAACCACTCTCTGGGAACAGTGGAACGGGTGTTCATCGCAGAACCACATCATGTTCGGCGATATTTCCGCCTGGATGTTCCAGTATCCCGGCGGCGCGGCTCCGTGCTTTGAAACACCGGGATTCCGCGGTTTCCGTCTGAAACCGTGTTTCATCCCGCAGCTCGACCATGTCACGATGTCACACGAAACGCCGCACGGGAAACTCTCCGTGTCCTGGCGCCGCACCGGAGACGGCATTCAGTGCGAAATCCGGATACCGGACGGCTGCTCCGCCACGCTCGAACTGCCCGGTCAGCCGATCCAGACTGTCACGGGAACGGGCAAATACACGGTCCGCTGAAACGGACTGCGGTTTATTCCTCCGTATACTGTTTTGCAAAACGGGACGGAGGAATGCCGACCTGTTTTCTGAAAAAGCGGGAAAAATAGAACTCATTGGCAAAGCCCAGTTCAAACGCGACTTCCCGCACCTGCCGGTTTCCGCGCAGGAGAAGTCCGCATGCGCGGTTGAGCAGGGCGCGCGTCAGGAACTGCTTCGGCGGAATCCCCGCGGCATGGGAGAACGCGCGGGAAAACACCTCGCGGCGCATACCCCGGACCGCAGCCAGCTCCTCAACGCTCGTTGCTGCGGAACAATGCGACCGGATATAATCCAGTTCCGGCAGGAACTCCGCGAGACGGGTGACGGATTCCAGCGCCTCCCCGTCGGCGTTTTCCAACAGAAACGAAACAAAATCCTGCGTAACTCCACGCAGACGTGATGCGGCGGCAAACGTCTCCTTCGTCTGAAACGCCTCTTCCGCCCGCTCCAGCCACCGTGGATTTTCCACTTCCCGGATCGAACGGAAACGGGAAAACAGGTCCACTCCGTCGTAGCATTCCAGCGTGAACTGAATGGAAAGAAAAACCAGACGGCTGCTGAGTTTCACCTCCGCCATGTGGTAAACCGGAATGAAGTACGCACAACCGGGACGGAGTGAAAAACGGAGGTTCCGGTCCCGGATATAACACGCTTCGCCGTCGGGGTTGGAAATCGGGAGAAAAAAGCGGTTCAGCGGAAGCGCCGAAGGTTCCCCCGCCGCTTCCGGATAGGTTCCCCGCGCAAAATGATGAAGCTGAAGATGCATCCGGCTTGCCGTGTGCATGATTCTGTCAAGATTGACGACCGGCATACAGTTTCCTCCGTTTCTTCTGTTTTCCGCTTTTCAATATAGCTCTGCTTCCCCGCTTTTCCATCACAAAAGTATAAATTTTTTCCTTTTTTGTGCATTCTTTTTCCGGAACAGCCGCATTATAGTATATCCGGAAACCAAATCAGGAGGATTTCACCATGCCTTACGCAACGTTTGAACAGGACAGAGAGTATCTCACCGGTAAATACCGCCATCCGGTATTTGCACCGGACGCCGGTCAGGACAATGAAACCGTAAAAGCCGGAATCCTGCCGTTGGCGGAGTCAATGAGCGGTCAACCCCATCCAGTCATCAAAGGCCGCTGTTTTGAATACATCTGCCGCAATATGCAGATCGACGTCAATCCGCACGACTGGTTTCCCGGATTCGGCTGTTTCGACCGCAATGACCGCCCGATCTCACCGCTGATCTCTCAATGGGATCACGAGGTAACGGAACGTTATCTGAAAAACACCTACCCTCTTCTCCTGGAGCGCAATGCCGCCGGGCTCCATCTCATGTGGAAAGATTTCGACCATTCGGTTCCGGACTGGGATGCGGTTTTCACGCTCGGATTTCCCGGATTGCGCGACCGGGCCCGCCGTTTCCGCGCGGAACGGGAGAAGAACGGCACTCTTGACGACAGAGCGCGGGCGTATTTCGACGGACTCGACATCACGATATGCGCCGTTCTGGAGTGCATCGGCAGATTCATCGACTACGCCCGGAAGAAGCACCCCGGCAATCCGCGCATCAAAGCGGAAACGGCATGTCTGGAACAGCTCCGTACCGGAGCGCCGCGCAACACCTACGAAGTTCTCCAGATCATCTACCTGCATTTCATGTTCAGCGAACATATCGACCGGATGCAGGTCCGTTCCCTCGGAAATCTCGACCGCACGATCTATCCGTACTATGAACGCGATCTGCGCGAGGGGCGGTACACGGAAGCGCAGATCCGTGAGTTTTTCGCCTGTTTTCTCATGCAGTGGGCCTCCATCAACAATTACTGGGGACACCCCTTTTATCTCGGCGGCACAAAAGCGGACGGCACAAGTGAGATCAACGAACTCTCTTTCCTGATCCTCGACGTGTTCGATCAGCTTTCCATCCCCACCCCGAAAATTCAGATCAAAACAGCGCGGAACACTCCGGACGCATTTCTCAACAAGGCTCTGGATATGATACGGCGCGGCAACAACAGTCTCGTCTTCGTTTCGGAAGACTCCATCCGCCGGGCGATGATGGGACTCGGCTACTCCGAAGAGACCGCGCGGACCTGCGACATCCGCGGATGTTACGAGTTTACGCCGCGTGTACACGGCAACACAACGGGCGCAGGGCACATCAACATGCTGAAACCAATCGAGCTGGTGTTCAACAACGGCACCGATCCCGCAACCGGATTCCGCTGTGAATGCGGAGCGGAACCGCTGGAAAACATTCACTCGTTCGACGACTTCCATACGGCATATCTGAAGTATCTCAACAATATCATTGAAACAATCGTTCTCTGCGCGAACGATTTCGAACAATATCTGCATCTCATCAACCCCGCACAGCTCTATTCCATCACCATCGAAAACAGCCTGAAAACCGCCAGGGACGCATTCTCCGACGGAAACGTCTACAACAATACCTCGATCCTCTGCGCCGGACTCGGAACGGCTGTGGACGCTCTGATGGCGGTGCGGGAATTCGTGTTCCGGAAACGGGAACTCACGCTTGCCGGATTCCGCGACATTCTCCTCCGGAACTGGGAAGGACACGAAAAACTGCGTCTGCGGATCCTCCGCTCACGCAAACGCTATGGCAACGGCGATGCCGGAGCGGACCGCTATGCCGCGGCTCTCGGGCATTTTCTCGGTGCAAAACTGAATCTGCGTCCCAACGCGCGCGGCGGATTCTATGAAGCCTCCGGGCACTCGGCGCGCACCTTTATCCGTCTCGGCGAAAAGACCGGAGCCACACCGGACGGACGCAGAGCCGGCGAAGAAATGTCCAAAAACATCTCCCCCGCAATGGGCGCGGATGTAAACGGAGTTACCGCGCTGATCCATTCCGCAACCGCCATCGACAGCAGCGACCTGCCCGGCGATTTTCCGCTTGACGTGATGATGCATCCCGCCACCGTGCAGGGCGAAGAGGGACTCGCCGCCATGCGCGCCCTGCTCCATACTTATATGGACCGTCACGGAATCGCGATCCATTTCAACATCTTCGACGCCGCCGTGCTGGAAGACGCTCAGCGGAATCCGGAAAAATACACCGGGCTCCAGATCCGCGTCTGCGGTTGGAACATCCGGTTCAACGACCTCTGCAAAAAAGAGCAGGACGCTTACATTGAGCGCGCCCGCAATATTGCAGAATGACAAACCGCAGGAGAACGCCATGAATACAACCGGACTCCTTCTTGATCCGAAACGGTTTGCCGTACATGACGGACCCGGCATCCGCACGACGTTTTTTCTCAAAGGCTGTCCGCTACACTGCATCTGGTGCCACAACCCGGAAAGCATCTCCGCCGTACCTCAGCTCGCCTGTTACGCACACAAATGCCTCCATTGCGGCGAATGTGTCCCTCTGTGTCCGCAGCACGCGCATACGATCCGGTCGGGAAAGCACGAATTCTCCCCTGCCCTCTGCAAAACCTGCGGGAGCTGCGAGCCGGAATGTCCCGGCGGGGCTCTGAAACTGTACGGGCGGCGCACCACGGTGAAAGAAGCTCTCCGTCTCGCACTGGAGGACCGCTCTTTTTACGAGGAATCCGGCGGCGGCGTAACTCTCTCCGGCGGAGAACCGCTTGTTCAGCCGGAGTTCACACAGGCGTTTCTCTCCGCGCTCAAGGAAAACGGAATTCACACCGCGCTTGACACCTGCTGTTTCGTTCCGCGGGAAGCTCTCCGGGCGGTTCTTCCGGTAACCGATCTGTTTCTCGTCGATTTCAAACATGCGGACTCCGCCGCACACCGCAAACTCACCGGACAGCCGAACGGGCCGATCCTGGACAATCTGCGTTTTCTTTCGGAAAGCGGGGCGGCGATCGAGATACGCATACCGTTCGTTCCCGGCTGCAACGATTCCAACGCCAACCTGGAGGCCGCCGGACGGTTTCTCGGATCCCTGCGCGGAATAACCTGCGTCAGACTCCTGCCGTACCACTCGCTTGCACGGAGCAAATATCTCGCTCTCGGCCTGCCCGACACCATGCCGCATGTGGAACCGCCAGACGACGGCCAGCTCCGTCATGCGGCGGAAATCCTGAATCAATACGGACTCAACGCCCGATCCGGGCGCGAATAAAAACACAGGGAAAGCAACAATGGAACAATCGGAACGTTTCAAAAAAGGCAGTGACCGTCTGACGGAGATGGGATGCAGCAGCAGTATCGGCCCCTGCATGAAAACAATGTGCCCGCCGCTCTATCAGTATATCCGGGAATACGCATTCGGAGACGTGCACAGCCGTCCGGGACTCTCAAAACGCGATCATGAACTCGTCATCATTGCCGGGCTGGCAGCCCTCGGGTTCGCAAAGGAAGAACTGAAATCCCATATCAACATGGGACTCAACGCAGGGCTGAGCCGTAACGAGATCCTTGAAGTGTTCATCCAGCTGTCCGTCTACGCGGGCTTCCCTGCCGCGGTCAATGCCGTATTCGCTGCAAATGAAGTATTCAACGAAAGGGACAAACGGCAGTCATGACCGGCAGCGACTCCGGACGCATGATCCGGAACCGCCGCATTTCCGGATCACCGGTTTTTCTTCAACGCATTGAGCAGAACGGTTTTCCGGGCATTTCCGGCGGAAGGAACGTGTCTGCCGTCTTTCCACTCCTTTTCCACATCCCAGGTGGGGGCTTCACGGAATGAGTGATACGTCCAGTCCCAGCCGTATTCCTCAAACAGTTCGATGCAGTCCCGCAGATAACGGTCGGCGCCCTCCGCTCTCGCCCGCGCGGAAAACTCCCCGATGTAAATACGCGCTTTGTGCCGTTTCTGGAACTCCGCAACCGGTTTCAGAACCTTGCGCAGCGCCTCCCGGTCCCAGTATTCCCCCCGGATATTGCCGGGATAAGGTCCGAGCGTGGAATGCGTGAATCCGGCGGGAACATACATGTGCGCCTGATAGATCACGTCTTTCATCTTCAGCGGTTCCAGAAAGCGGAACATCTCCGGGGAAGCCAGCAGGTTGGATTCAACGATCAGCGGCACATCGGGATCAATCCTGCGGATCGCCTCCGCCGCACGGCGCTGGATCTCCAGATAATCGACCGCAAGCTCCGTCGTCTGCTGCGGTTCGTTGATGAGGTCATACCCCCAGACGGCTTTGCTGCCTTTGCAGTGGCGGGCGATCAGTTCCCACATCTTCACATAATAGTCCGCGAGCGCGGGATCGCACTGCATTTCAAGCGTCGCATCGTTCCGCCGCCCTCCCGGCGGAAGGCCGTAACAGAGGATCAGCCGGATCCCGTACTTCTCCGCAAGCGGCGCGATCCGGTCAAAATTCTCCAGCCGTTTTTCAATCCGTTTCCGGAGTTCCGTCAGATCCTTTCCGTTGAACACCCACGCGTAGGCGGAAATCCAGTAGCGGACGACATTCACGTTCCAGGAACGGAGCGTCTTCAGGTCGTTTTCGGTCAGCGGATTCGGTGAGTTGTTCACTCCGCACAGAACCGGCGTGTTCTTCACACGGTCCGAATATTCGCAGATATGATCCGATGCGTCGTCGCGGAACACCTGACGGGCGCGGAACGAGGAAAGATCGAATTCCGCCGTGCCGGAATTGTTCTCTGTTCCGAGCATCAGAACGGCTTTGGATATCTTCGCATCCAGCGGAGAGAAAAACGAGATTTCGCGCCACTCCTCTTTCTTATGTCCGGCGTATTTCTCCCAGTCCACGGTGTCCCAGGTATCCCAGGAGTGATGCCAAACGGCGCGTCCGGTTTCCGGATGACGGTACGTCACCATGAAGCGCAGTCCCCGGCGGGAACGTTCCGTTTTGTCCTGTTTCCATCCCTGGCTCCGCACGCGGATGGAAAACGTGGTGTGCTTTCCGCCGTGCGCGGTGAGGTCCAGCGGAATCTCCGCATAGTGACGGCCGGCTTTCTCCGTCTCTTTCACATTCAATACGATCAGTTCCCTGCCGTCCCTGCGGACGCGGGAGACTCCATTCCCGAGTTTCCACTGATCCGCCGGGGCGATCTCCGGCGCCAACGGCGCGGCAAAACACCCCCATGCGGTCAGGAAAGCGGCGGCGATAACAGACAGTTTCATTTTTCTTTTCCTTTCCGTTCGTTGACAAGCTCATAAGCGGCAATGACTTTTCCTTTGTTCGCGGTCTTCAGAGACAGAACGGTGGAGCCATCCTTTACGTTCATCGCGACCTCCGCGAAGCGCGATCCGTCCAGATCCAGCGCATAACAGCGGAATCCGCGGAAAATCCGTTTCAGCGTCAGTTCGGCTTCCCCGCGCCGCACGAGTAGCGGAAGCCCGCCGTGATCCGTGCAGGTATTCATATCCGGTCCGGTAAACCGCATTCCGCTGTTTTTGGAATCGGTCAGATGCAGAATCAGGATCCGGCCGCTCTCCGCAAGCGGACGGCTGTCGATCGACGCGACAAGAAACGCACCGAAACACAGACGGTTCGCGACGGAGGCAAACGTTCCGTTCAGGCTCTGATTTTCTTTCAGCACGAACCCCTCGCTGTATGGAGTGGAAACGCGGAAGCGGTTTGCCTGACGCTCCAGACGGAGCTCCCCGGTGGAACTGGTGTATACATCCGCGGAAGGGTCATAGCATCCGGCAGGAATCAGTTTTGCGTCAGCCATCCGTTTCAGGTCCTCCTGCGGAACTCCGCACGGAATGTACGGCAGCGGAACGTCCATCGCTTTCTCCATCCCAAGCAAAGCGCGCGTTCCGTCGGGGAAAACCGGCGTCTTCCCGACGGGAACCGTCATGGTCCCGGTCCGCCCGATCAGACCGAGGCGGTTCGGAAGCGCAGGAAAATCATCGGGACGGGACGGATCTTTCATCGACTCCGCAGGAATCAGGAACGGATAGACGATCTCCGATCTCCGGACGTCACGGCGGACGAAGAAGAGGAATCCCGCCCGTTCCGAAAGCATGCGGAGCGGATCGTTCACGCTCGGGAAAAACCACGTCAGCGGCCATTCCGGGCGGTTGATCTGCCGGACGTCCTGCGCATAATTGAAGCGGCAGAGCCCGCTCCAGTCCTGAAGCGAGGCATAAGCCCCCGTGAGAAACGCGCCTTCCACATTATAGCAGTTCGGGTTCACATAATCCCACTCCGTGATCGTGAACGGTCTGCCGAGTACGCGGGAGATGAACATGGACGAAACACCGCCCGCGTAGCGCCCGACCGCGCTCTCGTTCATCACGACAGAGGGCAGTGAATTGAATCCGCCGTTCGGAAATACCGGATGCGCCCAGTAAAAATGGTTGTCCACATAATCGAACTGCTCTCTCAGAACAGCCAGCGGAACGGTCGTCCAGAAATTCTGGTCCGTCAGCGGAGCCTTCACTCCGAGCGTCTCCCTGTAAAACCGCTTCAGACGGCGATACGTTTTCGTGTACAGCTCCATCAGGAATTCGCGGCGGAACCGTGTATTCTCCCCGGCGGCGGGATCCAGTCTCCGCGCCTTGAGCCACTCCGTAAACTTCGCCTGCCACAACGGCTGCAACTCTCCCCGGAACGCGTTATTGAAGATCGTCCCCTCGTTGACCAGCGAAACGGTCGCGATCACGGGATCGTCTTTCCACGCAAGCCCCGTATAAGAATTCACATGGTTCATGAGACCGGAAACATACGACTCGTAATTCTTCAATGCGCTCTCGCTGAGAAACATCAGCCCTTTGAACTCCTTGTGCGTGAATCCACGGTCCGGAAATCCGGGAAGCTCCCCTTTGCCGATTCCGCGCGTCCCGAACAGGTCCAGCGTGACGTAAACGCCGCGTTTCTTGAGCGATGCGATCAGATAATCCAGTTTATCCATGAAATCCGGACGGATCTTCACTTCGCCGTTTTCCGTAACGACCGACTGGTTGATATCGAACAGATGCATGCGCAGAATATTGTATCCGGTCGCCGCGTAATGTTCCGTAACGCGGTCCACCACATGTTTCGGCTGATAATGAATCCAGTACACGATATTCGAACCGTAAAAGCGGAACGGCACGCCGGGGCGTTTTTCAAATTCGAACTGATTCCCCCTGCACACCACTCGCCCGTATTTTCCGGCGGGCGCGTCCAGAAAACGGGAAAAATCAATCGCGCTGCCCGGCTTCACGATTCCCGGATTGCGGACAGGCAGCCAGTCTTTGCCCGCCCGGATCACAACCGGTTCCGGACGCGCCGAATCCAGACGGACATCCGCAAGCGTCGCTCCGACGATCAGCCAGTTGGCGTTGCCGCGGGACGTGAATGTGATCCGGCGTACCGGTTCGCCCGTCAATTCGTAACAGGTCGCATAGAGTCCGACCGGAGCGCTGACATTGCTTCCCCGCCATGCCACGATTCCTTTTTCCCGGTCGCGCGGCATCCAGAAATCGCCGACATGCACCCCGCTGACCACCGGAAACAACAGAGTCTGCTTCTCCACCGCCTCAATGCTGTCCAGTCTGCACGCAATCTCCCCGACCTCGGTCCCTTTTTTGCCGGGAAACGAAAGTGCATGGAGCACATACAGATATTTACCGCGGGACGGCTTTTCAAACTCCACGGCAACCGACTGCGGCATTCCCGCCATCCGTTCGCTCTTCATCGCAATACAGGAGTGCCCGCCGTTCTTTGCGGGATCCGCAACCTCGAATTTCAAACCGTTAAGCGACAATTCCCCCGGTTTCAACGCGCTCATGTCGTTGTCCGGCCCCTGATCGGACCAGCCGCCCTTTCCGTCTCCCGCAACCCGGTCGACAAATCCCATATTCATCGCGGACCGCAGATCAAGAGGCGTACTGTTCAGCGGGCGGCGGCTCAGGACGAATTCCAGCGATGATTCCCGGAGCGCGCCTTTCGACGGAGTGAAATCAAACCGGATCTCCCACTTCGGAGAGTGATACATGCGTCCGTCCACCATATTGCCGGAAAATTTTCCCTCCAGAATCAGCGTTCCGTCCGCAAGCGGAAGCTCGATCCGCTTCACATCGCGGAACGGCACGTTCCAGCGCTTGTCATTCAGCGTCTCCCGGAATCCGGACGGCTTCCCGTCCATCCGCACCGGACGCACCAGAGCAAGATGCGGATCCAATGAAAACTGAAGCGCAAGCTGACGGGTCGGGATCGCTTCCGTCGAATCCAGCCGGAAACGGAAGCGGAACGCACCGCCGCCCGCCGGTTTCATTAATTCCCGGAGCCGGAACCCGCCGTTGAACACGGAAAAAGTCCCGCTCATCCGTACAGTACCATCCGCCTCCCGCTCCAGTTTGCCGTCGCGGACAGCCTTTGCCTGAGAGGAATGATTTTTCCAGCTTTCACCGTAATGGGTAATGAAAAATGACTGTTCACCGACACGGACCGTTCCGTTCTTTTCCAGTTGAAACGGCGCCGCCCGAAGTCCGGCACAAAGTGCCAGCAGTAAAACCGATATGCAGAATTTCATCATCAGAGGTCCCCCTGTTTTCCGTCGCTGCCGCCACCCCAGAAATAGTGTCTCGTTTCCGTTCCGAAACTGCGGGGAATGGAAGAGTGGCGTTTTCCCTCCACATGACCGTCAAAAAACAGCACGTTGATTCCCTGACCGGACATGTGCCGTTTCACCTCGAACTCCGTGGAAAACAAGCCGTCCCAATCGCCGCCGACCGCCGCGGTCAGAACCGGAGTCGGATGATTGGAACCATGCTTCACCATGTCCATGACCATGCCGCGGAGAGACGGCTGCCGGACCTTTTTCATGGAGCGCCCGACCGTCTGCGAATTCAGCCCGTAATCATTGCGTGTGGCTTTCGGTGCGGCGGCTTCGGAGGAAGGACAGTCAAACGGGGCAAGCGGACGCATCGCCAGCGAGGTGGTATTGGGGTCCGGAAAGATCATGCCGTCTTTCGCCGGACGGTTAGGGTACAGCGTGCTGAGAACCATATCATCCCACTTCCCCTGATTCGATCCGTTAAAATTTCCATTGGTCTTCGGCATGAACTCCCCGCTGCCGTCCAGATACATCCGCAATCCGGTGCCGATCTGTTTCAAATTCGAGGCGCAGGAAATATCCCGTCCTTTCGCCCGCGCCGAATTCAGCGCAGGAAGCAGCATACCCGCAAGAATCGCAATAATCGCAATTACAACCAACAATTCTATGAGAGTAAACTCATACCTTTTCCACATTCTCATAATACCATTACCTTTCCTTATTGTTTTGATGTTTCTTTTTATATTGATCCGGCAAAAGCGCCGTACCTTTCTGCCACAAATACGGAATCACGACTTCCACCGGTTCGGGAAATGTCTCTTCCGTAACCCACCGGAACAGCTGATCCGCGATCTTCTCCACCTGCGAGACGAAATGATCCATCCGGAGCACATCCTCATACCCGGCATTCTCCGAGCAGAACGCGACAACCGGCAGCTGTTCCGGTACACGGATCCCCAATGCCTCCGCTTCCTGACAGAACCGCTTCACACGTTCATGCTCACAGCAGATCCAGCCATCGTAATCTCCGCTGCCCACCATCCGGCGCAGTTCATCCGGCGCATTGAAACAATCGCTGACCATATCCCGTTCCAGGACAAATCCCGGCATGTCCCGCATCAGAACCTGCGCAATGCAACGCACCCAGAACTGCATCACATCCTCCGGACCGCCGGGATGCACCAGCATGCCGTTTCCGGCGAAAAGCCCGATCCGCCGACAGCCCAGAGACCGGAGCCGCCGGACCGCTTTCCGGGCGGCGGCTTCATAATCGGAACGGACCTGCGGACAGCTCCCGCAGAACCTGTCTCCATACGCAACAGCAACACGGGTTCCCGTTCCAGCCAGACGGCGCACCGCTTCCTCCTGCCACGGCGTTTTGGTAAGCAGCAGAACAGCGTGCGGTTTCAGCCGCCGGCACTCGTCCAGCATCTGAAGCGTCTTCCCGAATACGGCAAACGGAATGATCCCCGCTTCCTCCAGCCGCCCGATCAGAAGCTGAAGCGCAGACTGTATGGAATAACGTCCACCGCCGCTCAAAGTCTCCATATTACAAAGAATGAACACCGTTTTTACGCTGCCGGACTTCGGAAGACGCGTCTTCAAACTGGAGCACTGCCATCCGAGCTGGTCGATATGCCTCTGCACAAACTTCCGGATCTCCTTCCGGACTCCCGGCTGATTGTTGATGACGCGCGAAACCGTCGCGGTTGTCACACCGCACGCAGCCGCAATGTCCCGTATTGTCACTTTCGTTTTCATATTTGAGCGTAAAACTGTAAATATTTTCACTTTCTATATAATTATATACGATTTTACAGAAAAGTCAACAGGGAAACGGTATTTTTTTGAAAAATAAATTTTCCGGACGGAAAATAAAACGGTTTCAGCGCTCACGGCGACCGGCGGGAACAAACCGGAGCCCGGAACAGAACGATGCGCCGAACCGCTCCTGCAATCTCTCCAGCAGGAGTTTGCGGACACGGGGAGTATCCAGCGCCATGCGGTAGGCGGGATGAGAAATCTCGACAAATAAAATGCCGTCTTTCAGGAACAGCGGTTCCGTGCGCCTGGCATTTTCCGCACCGGCAATCTCCGGCCATGCGGAACAGACTTTACCCAGAATGACCATGGATTTCGGGAGGATCGACCGGACCGCCTGATCCAATGCTTCGGCAATCGGAACGGGTGCCGGCTGGCGGGCGGCGATCTCGGACCGACCGCGTTCCATGCCGTACCAGTCACGGCGCAGCCAGTCTATACTGTCATTTCGTCTGGGCACAATAATCCTGCAGCGTCGCTAATTATTCACGTTGACACCGAATGCCGCCACCGGTATCATCAGCGTATGCCACACAAGCAGAAACGGCGCGCAGAATCCCTGCACGGTGTAGACTGCTCCGCGGGCAAACGCTCCCTGAAACGGCCACCCGATCAGCATCATGCCGAAACCGAGCGGCAATTTAAAAACATTGAGCAGATCCGGAAAGATTTTCAGCGACGCTTTTCCCATATTGGCAAGCGCGCGGTACACATAGGGTGCGGCAATCTGCGCCGCCTTGATGGCGATCGGTGTCAGAATAGCGATCGTCACAGGGTCGATCGCCTGTGCCTCCGGGGCGGAGTGCGTAAAAAATCCGGTCAACAGCCCGGCGAACAAAACAATCAGGCAGATTCTTCGTGTCATTTTCTCATCTTTCTAAAACGGTCTCAAAAATTCTCCGTATCCCGGAATATATACCTGAAATTGTTTCGTGCAAATTCTTTTTGCTGATTTTTCATTAAAAAAACGGGAATATCCCTGAAAAAGCAGGGATATTCCCGGAAAATCCGCTTTTCGGACGGAGATCAGATACCCTGATCAATCATCGCGTTGGCAACCTTGCGGAAACCGGCGATGTTCGCACCGAGCACATAGTTGTCCGGCTCGCCGAATTCGGTGGCGGCTTCGCGTGCGGAGTTGTGGATGCTGACCATGATACCGTGCAGTTTCTGATCGACTTCCTCGCGGCTCCAGCTGAGACGCATTGCGTTCTGGCTCATTTCGAGTCCGCTGGTGGCTACGCCGCCCGCATTGGAGGCTTTGCCGGGGGAGAAGAGAAGTCCGGAACCCTGAATGACCTGAGTCGCTTCCAGAGTGGTCGGCATGTTGGCGCCTTCGGCAACGCAGATGCAGCCGTTTTTGACAAGCGCTTTGGCGTCTTCAACGTCGAGTTCGTTCTGAGTCGCGCAGGGCATGGCGATGTCGGCGGCAACGAGCTGCCACGGACGTTTGCCTTCGGCGTACTTCGCGCTCTTGAACTGGTCGGCATACTCTTTGATGCGGCCGCGGCGGACATTTTTGAGCTCCATGATGTAGGCGAGCTTTTCGGCGTCAATACCGTCCTCGTCGATGATCGTTCCGTTGGAGTCGGAGAGAGAGAGCACTTTACCGCCGAGCTGGGTGACTTTCTGGGCGCAGTACTGGGCAACGTTGCCGGAGCCGGAGATCAGCACGCGTTTTCCGTCGAAGGAAGTTCCGCGGGTCTTGAGCATTTCGGTGGCGAAGTAGGCATTGCCGTATCCGGTCGCTTCCGGACGGACCAGACTTCCGCCCCAGTTCAGGCCTTTTCCGGTCAGAACGCTGTCATAGCTGTTGACGATGCGCTTGTACTGCCCGAACAGATAACCGATTTCGCGCCCGCCGACACCGATGTCGCCAGCCGGAACGTCGGTGCTGGGACCGATGTGACGGTAAAGTTCACGCATAAAAGACTGGCAGAACGCCATGACTTCGCGGTCGGATTTGCCTTTCGGGTCAAAATTGGCGCCGCCTTTGCCGCCGCCCATCGGGAGCGTGGTCAGAGAGTTTTTGAAGACCTGTTCAAAACCGAGAAATTTCAGGATGCTGAGATTCACGGACGGATGGAACCGGAGACCGCCCTTGTAAGGTCCGATCGCGCTGTTGAACTGAACGCGGTATCCCTGATTGACCTGAATCTCGCCCTTGTCGTCCACCCAGGGAACCTGGAAGAGAATGACGCGTTCCGGAACGACCATGCGCTCAAGAACCTTGTTCTTCTCATACTTGCTGTCGCGGTCAAGGAGTTTGCCGAGTGATTCGAACACTTCGGTCACGCTCTGGATAAATTCCTTTTCCCAACCGGCGGTCTGCTTGATGTTCTCAAGCACTCTCTGTGCATAACTGTTCATGGTTACCTCTCTTTTTAAATAAAAAGTTGTTATGTTGTATAATTTACCGTATTATCCGCAAAAAATCAACATCCGGCTGGAAAAAAAACGAATTTTGAAACTTACATTTTTGTAATACATTTTTGTAACTTTTCCTTTTTTCCATAAAAACCGCCCGTTTCAGCACAGAAAAACGGAAATCGCTTCCGGTATGCAAAAATTGTCAAAATCAGGCAATCCCCTCTTGAAATTCAGCATATTTCAGTCCATATTACCGCAGAAAAACAACAGACCCAAAACGCCGCCGGAGGCGGCAAGGACCGGAACATGGATACGACACCTAAATCTCTGCGGCTTCAAATTGCATTGTTCGGACGCACCAATGCAGGAAAATCAAGTTTTCTCAATCTGGTCTCCGGACAGGATACCGCCATCACCTCCCCCGTTCCCGGAACCACAACCGACGTAGTGGAAAAAAGCATGGAACTGCTCCCACTCGGCCCGGTCGTCTTCCTCGATACCGCCGGAATCGACGACACCACCGAACTCGGCGCTCAACGCGTCAAACGGAGCAGGCAGGCATTCAACCGCGCGGACATCGCGGTCATCCTCTGTGAAGCGGATAACTGGGACGCGCCGGAAGAATCCATTCTCGCCGCGGCAAAAGAGAAAAACATCCCCGTCATCGCGGTCGTCAACAAATGCGATCTCCGCACTCCCGGCGACGCATTTCTGTCCAAACTCCGCAACGCGGGAATCCGGTCGGTCATCACCGCAAGCAGCATCCGCAGAGACAGCCGCGACACCTGTCTTGCCGCATTCAAACAGGCGCTGATCGAAAACGTGCCGGAAGATTTCATCTCCGCCCCCCCGCTGGTCGGCGACCTTCTGCGTCCGAACGGAACGGCGATACTCATCGTCCCCATCGACATTCAGGCGCCGAAAGGACGCCTCATTCTTCCGCAGGTCCAGACGATCCGCGATGCTCTTGATGCCGACGCCTCCATCATCACCGTCAAGGAAACCGGCTACAAACGGATGCTGGATCAGCTCCGTACCCCGCCGGACTTCGTGGTGTGCGACTCGCAAGTCGTGACAAAAATGGTCGCGGAGACTCCGCCGGAAGTCCCCTGCACCACGTTCTCGATCCTCTTTTCCAGACTGAAAGGCGATATGGAGCTCATGGCGCGCGGGACCGCCGCGATCGACACCCTCAAAGCTGGCGACAAGGTTCTGATCGCCGAAGCCTGTTCACACCACGCGACAAACGACGACATCGGGCGCGTCAAGATCCCGAACTGGCTCCGTCAATACGTCGGCGCGGACCTTGATGTGACCGTTTACGCGGGACGCGACTATCCGGACAACCTGTCCGAATACAAACTGGTCATTCACTGCGGCGGCTGTATGCTGAACCGCCGCGAGGTGCTTTCCCGGATTCAGGCTGCGGCAAAAGCGGGGGTTCCCGTCACCAATTACGGCATGTGCATCTCGCATGTGCGGGGAGTGCTGGAACGCGTTCTGTCCCCGTTCCCCGCCGCCCTTGAAGCGTTCCGGAAAGAACAGGAACGGCTCAAGGCGCAGTAAACGTCAGGAACGGAGTTTCCGCAGCGCGTATTGTACCACGCTTTCACGCTCATGTGCAGCATCCGCCCGGCTTTCGCACTCCTCTTTTGCGGCGAACAGGAGACGGCATGCGTCGGCATAGGGAATCTTTCCGAGTTCGGAAAGCAGACGGGTACCGCGATCCAGCAGTTTTTTGTTACTCAGATCCACCCAGCTCATCCAGTTGCCCGTGACACGTCCCATGCGGACCATCGTGCCGGTGGAAACGGTGTTCAGGACCAGCTTCACCGCCAGATGACGCATCAGCTCCAGAGGTTCCGTCCATTCCGGAAGCGCGACCGGGAAGTCTCCTTCCTCCGCTCCGATCGAAAGAAGCCGTTCCACGGGGAACGGCTCCCCGACCGGAAAATCAGCTTCTCCGCCGACACGGATCCGGACTGCGGCATCATCTCTCCGCAGACGCCGTTCGGGCGCGGGCTCATTGCCGATCTCAAACATCAGCAGATCATCCGCTCCGATTTCCGGCGGATTGTCCGCAATCGCCCCGCCAGCTCCCAGACAGCGGTAATCGTCCGGCGTCCATTCAAGACAGCGGAGCGGACGGCCCAATGCCTGCCGCCACGCCTCACGGGTCGGAAAACGCGGATTCTTCACAAACGCCCACGACTGCGGCAGTTCCGGCATATCCCTGCGACGGAACGGCGGCAGCATGAACGTCGGAACCCGTTCCGTGGTGTCGGTAAAAATATCCAGAAGAAAACGGTCCGAAAAATAGGTGATCTTTCCCCCGTTCCGGTACGTCTGTTCCTCAAACCCGATCATGGCGGCTGTTGCGGCGACATTCCGTTCCGACTCCAGGACCTCAAGCAGACGCAGAAACTCCGCGGCGTAATCCGGCGGAGTCATCCCCGCCAACCCGCAGGCGACGGTCTCAAGCGCCGCCCCGGCAATCAGCTGTTCCGAAGTCGTCGCCTGCATCCGGGTGGAACCCGCCAGCGCCATCGGACCGCAGAACAGGTCCAGCACCGTAACCCGCGGATCCTGAATCGCCCTGCGTGAACGTTCCAGACGGCCGCTCAGCAGATCCGCCGGATTGTTGAACAGAAGAAACACATCCATTTCCCGGCTCAGCGCTTCATCGACCGTTCCGAGAACGGACGAAGTTTCCCCTCCCTCGGTAATGGCAACCAGCATATCTCCTTTTCCGGGGTTCATTTCCTGCACCTGCCGGCGTCCGAATTCCGCAAAATCCTCAAAGAACTCCACAGAACGCACAAGCGCGAAATCTCCGCCCGTCATAATACTGCGAACCGAGCCGGACCAGCGGGCAAGACGCGGCTCCTCCGCACAAGCGCGCCGCCACATGGCTTCCAGAAGAATGCTCAGCCGCCCGGTGGCGCCGCAGCCGGAAAAGACGATGTTCCCGCCATTGATCAGAGTTTCATGCAGTTTCCGGCAGAACAGACGATATCCGGACGACTGCATTACCCGCTCCGCCATCGTCAAAACCGCACGGTCGCACCGCTGCAGGGTGTGGACTCCCTGCTCCGCCGACGCGCGGAAATCCTCTTCCAGTCCCGCCGAATCGGGATTGGATTGCTCCGTCGGCAGAAATCCCAGATGAAACTGTTGTTCGTTGGCCAGAAAATTCTCTGCCAAAGCATCCGATTGTGCACTCATCGACACGATTCCTTATTTTTATTGAATATGAAACAGCATCGTTTCCGCCCCGGAAAAACCGACGGTGAAACGATCCGTGTCACGGGCAATGCATCTGCCGCGGAACACCTCCGTCACAGTGTGCGCTTTCCGGGGCAGAACAACGGGAATCTCCGCCGCAGTTCCGCGGTGCAGCATCAGGAATTCCGCCGACTGCCAGACCGCGGTTCCCGGCGGACAGACGCAGTGTACACCGGCCTCTTCCGCCAGAGAACGCAAACGCTCATCCGTCAGCTCCTCCCCCTCCGCGGCATAGACCGACCGGAACGTTCCGTGGTCCCGGACCGCAAAATCGCTTTCCCCAAACGTATATCCGGTCAAACGTGTAACATTCGCCGGATCATAAACGCCGTTGCGGAGAATGCCGGGCGCATGGATCCAGACGATCAGGCGGGAATCCCCGCAGACCTTTGCAAAAACGGCATCGCGTTCCGCCGACTGGATCACTGCGTTCTGAAAAATAACCATGCGGTATTGTTTCAGGTCGATATGCGCAAGATCGTTCCACGCGGCGGTGTCAAACGGAAGCCCCGCACGGGAAAACACGTTCCGCAGTTCGTGCGCAAGGAAGTACTGCCGCGGATGATCATAAAAATTCACATGATAATCGCTTTCGGGATCGTGAACAAGCAGAATCTCCGCACTGGATCCAGTGGAGAGCGGAGCATAACGGTCCCAGACGCTTTTCAGAAGCGCCATCTCCAGTTTGACTTCCGGCGATGCGTAGGAGTGTCCCCAGATGTTGAACCACCAGAGATGGAAACGGTTGATAATGCTCAGGCACATCTCCCGCCGCAGTCCGGCAACATCTTCCTGCGGGTTCCGCCACGCATTCCAGATTGCGCCCTCCACGGTAATGAAATCGCTCAATTTGCGGTTCGTGGTACTGGTGATGCGGTCGCATTCATGCAGATAGCGGATCCCCCGGCGTTTCAGCATGTGCAGAGTAGCGATATACCCGCTGGTATTTCCCATATCCCGCGTACTGTTGCAGGAGGCCCCGATCATGAAATCCGGCGGAGCGGTGTCAAACACCCGCTCGCACTCATGCTGCGCATCCGCCATCATGTGGAACACGGATCCGTAAAAGAGCCCGATCTCCGCCTCCTGGCGCACTTTTTTCCGGGCGGCGGACACGAAATGAATCGCAAGGTCCGCAATCAGCGAGTTGGCATATCGCAGCCACTGAATCACATGCGCCTCCTGTCCGGGGTCACGGATAAAACCGTGCCGGGCCGACTTCAGTTCTCTGGAATCGGGGATCGGACGGTGCGGCAGTCCCTGTTTCCGGCACCACTCTGCGTAATACCCGCTTTTGAGTCCATCCGCCTCATAACAATTATGATTGATCCACTCCATTGTGCGCCCGCAGGCAAGCACATAACCAGCCATCCGGTCGCCGTACTTTGATTCGGTGTATTCCAGAAACGCATTCAGAAACTTCGTCGTCAGCTCCAGCCATTCCGGATGCAGGGCGCACGCGTTCAGGGAGTAAAAGGAATCCAGGGAAAAACGCCGCGCCAGCCACAGCGGGGAATTCAGATCGACCGCACAAATGAACCGGGCGTCCGGAATAACATCCAGCACATCGCCGATATGCCGGTCCAGCGAAGAGAAATCGTAACTTTCATCGTATTTCCAAATCGGCGGATAACAGCTGTACGGCTCTCCGAATGCATTGGAAGTGTGCATCGGCGAGATGGAAATCAGCCGGATCCCCGCCCGTTTCATGGTTTCCAACGCTTCGGTGTCCTCTTTCAGGAATTTTCCGTAGGGAAGGCGGTACAGCATGTGGTGAGTCGTATTGTTCATCTTGTTCGGTACTCCATCATTCTTTATTGTGCAAGGAAAATATCAATAAACTGTGCGGGTTCTTTCTTCGCGGAGCCAAGTCCGGGAGTCAGCTGAAGATAGCCGATCCGCTTTTTTCCGTCGTTCAGATTCGCAATCACGGAAATCCGCATGGACTCCCCGGCTTTCAGACGGAACGGACTCACGGCGAACGGCAGGAACGCCAGTTCGTAGGTAACGCTCCCCGGTCCCACACGGATCGCGGATCTTACATCGTCCACCACGCCGAGTTTCTTGCTCAGGCTGTCATGAAGCGCCAGCGAACCAAGAGTGCGGTTCACGATCGGACGCCCCTTATACATGGCGGCAGCGTACTCGAAATCGTCATCCTGATACCCGTTTGCTCCCGGCTGCGCATTTTTCAGAGTATCCATGCCGATCTGCAAACCGTCACCGCGCCATGTCCCGCCGGTTCCGTTTTCATCGACCGGATGAAAGCCGTTTTTATAAACCGTAACCGCCATGTAGAAGCCGTCGGTATTCCAGGCGAAGCGCAGCTCCGCTTTCGCCTTTTCATCTTCCGGGCTCCATTTGCAGTAGCGGAACGAATTGTCTTTCGCGGTAAGCGTAATTGCGGGGATCCCGTTCCAGTCGTGGAGATCGCCGTCGATCGACGGAGCAGTTTTCCGATACGTTGCGGTAATGCCTTTCAGCTGGAACGTGAACGGCTTGCCGTTGATCTCCGCTTTCAGAGGAACAGGCGTCAGACCGATCGGACGCACTGTTTCAAACGAAACCTCCGTTTTCCCTTCCGGCGTGACCGGCGGAACGGGAGCACTCTGCTGCTTCGTCACGCCCGCACTGAAAATGCGGACCGTTCCCGCCGGAAGCGTTTTTCCCGTAAGGTTCCGGATATCAAACGCAAATTCGCGGCTGTTTTTGATATTCAGGGTCGCGCGGACCGGATCACTATCGCCCCGGAGTTCCGCATTCGCGATCTCCCCGGCGAGCTCGTCTGTGGAGAGTTCCGACTCCACATAGCAGGGGTATTCCGAAAGAACAACGGAATCCGCCTGGTTCCGGGTCCCCATGAAATCATAAATATCGAACCGGCGCCTGAACGTGATCTTTTCCGGTGCTCCGCTCCATTTCCAAAGAACGGCGGTACGCTTGTGCCCATGATCGAAAATATAACAGCGGAACACGAGTCCCAGACGGACCTGTTTCACCATCGGCGCATTTTCGATCCGGTCGGCAAGCGCTTTTGCGGCATACATGGTATAACCGGGTTTCGGCAGATAATTGTTGTCCGGATTGCCGCTGAACACCATATTGTAAGTGATCGCATAATTTCCCGTATCGAAACTGAAATCGAAAAACTTTTCACCGCCTCCGGCATAGCAGAGAATCATGGTGCGGAGAAGATTCGCGGCGGCTTTCCGGAACCTGCTGTCGAACTTGTTGTCCGCCGGATTCGCCGGGACCATCGTACCGCGTTCCGTTGCAAATACCGGAAACCGTTTTCCGTACGATTCCGCGTCCTTCCGCATGGAAGCAAGAGTTTGCGCATAATCCGGAAGCTCCGGAAGAGTCAGGTACGGATGTTCGGTGATAATGTCCAGATACTTCCATGCTCCCTGCGCCAGAACGCTGGAGGTCCATGCGAGATCGGTATGACAGGTGGTCGGTCCGGCAAATTTCGCAGACGGATCAATGGGACGCATCGTTTCCACAACGGTACGGATAATCCTTGCGTTACTCTCCGGCGTAATATGCTCATAACGCTCCGGATCGGGATTTTTCGCCATCCCGGCGCGGGCGTTGGGTTCGTTGATGATCTCCCACGCATCCACCATGCCCTTGTATCGCGTCGCGAGACGGCGGAGCTTCCGTTTCCACGGTTCCGGATCTTTCGGGAACAGATGACGCTTTGTATGTTCCGGAACAGCGCGGCTCAGGCAGAACAGGACATAAAAGCCGTTTTTGTGGTAAGGTTCAATCAGGCTCTCTCCGGGAATCATCCCGTTGAACTCCCAGATACGGACCGAGGAATAGCGGAAGTCTTTCAGATAGCGTATTCCGAGTTCCGTATTGTGCTGTGACAGATTCACGCCGAGGCGCGGGTTCGCCGTTCCGGATTTGTCAATAATACCGAGATAATAGCCATGCTTCACCCCGTCCGTGACGAGTTCCCAATGCATGGCGCCGCGCAGATTCGCGGGAGGTGTGAGAACGACCGCCGTTTCCGCTTTTCCGTTTTTCAGCGGGATAACGGTCTCCGGCGACGTCTTCACTTTTTTGCCGAAGAAGTCATACAGGTTCCAATGCAGCTTCACCGACCGTTTCGCCGGATTCACACTGGTGATTGTCAGCGTTGTTGTGATCGCTTCGCCGGGAAAATAGTAAGTAGAATCCTTGTTCAGCGTACCGCTGACTGCCAGGGATTCTTCCTTGTATTCCCCTTTGTCCGCAATGAAAAATGAAGCATTGTCGATCCAGTAAGTCCCCGGCGTCCGGAATTCAATACGCGGAGTAAGCAGCTGATAAAGGAAGTTACTGAATTTCCCGCTCTGCCAGCCATATCCTTTCTCAGCAGGACCGCCCATTTTCGGAATCCGGAGCTGATATTTTTTCCACTCGGTCCCCACAGTCGCATTCAAACCGTAAAAACCCATTCCGGGCGCATGATGAAGACGGATCAGCACTTTCCGCCCCGGCTTGTCCGCTTTCATCCAAAGAGTCAGTACGCCCGGTTTGCCCATAACAACCGGGACCTGATTGAAGTGCATGATATAATGGGAATCGGAGTCAATTTTCTCCTTGTCGTGACGGACCGTGAATTTGAACGACGCATTCCCGGAAAGTTTTTCTGCAGTATCGGTCTCCGCGATCAGCGGATAGCGGTAGGTGTTGGAACCCCAGAACGGGGAATATTCCATTCCGGCGGTGCAGTTGATCATATTGCGGACTCCACTGGAATACCAGCCGCGTTCCGCCCCGCCGTTCACGATCAGGTTCCTGTCCGGATCAACCGGTATCTCTTTTTCCGGTGCATACTCAGCCTTCCCGAACGTATAGATACCGGGCTTTCTCATACGGGCGATCAGGTCCACGCGCCGGACCGTTTCCGGAATCAGCTTTTTATAATACTGCAAAGCGCCGTCTCCGGCAACGAGGAACGGTTTGTTGTTCCAGTAATGCTTTCCATCCTTATAAACGCCGTTGAGCCCGATATGACCGGAAAGTCCGGCGGTTCCGCCGATCTCCATAGAGAAACACGCGGGCCGTGTCCGGTCCACTTTGTCCAGCGGGATACGGAAACCGATGTCGATAAACCCCGTCTCTTTCAGAAACGCATTCCGGAGATCCACATGAATGCGCCCGTTTCCGATCCAGACTTTGACTTTGCCGGCATCGACATGACGTTTTCCCATGATACCGCCGTAAAACTTCTTTCTGTCTCCGGATTTCAACCAGTACGCCCCCTGCCGGCTGTCCTTTTCCAGAATTACGCTGTCATTCCATTCCGGGGTAAACGCCGGAAGAGTTGTTGCGGCAAACAATCCGCAAAGAATCGCCGATACGATCCGTTTCATGCTCTGTGCTCCTTGATAATCTTTAATATTTGAATTACAATCCGTTCGACGCCAGATGCAGTTTCCGCGCTTTCACTGTCAGCATATAAGGATGCTTCATACCGCCGGCATGACCATCCACGAACAGAAAATTGCTCATTGTAAACCGCTGATGAGGATATGAGATCAGGGTATAAGCGGTTGGAACAAACTTGCCCATTGTATCACTCACCGGGCTTTGAGTACACACCCAATCCATGCTCTCGCCCACCCGGATCCTCTGCGACGGTTGGGAAACTGCGGAAGATTTATAAGAAAGTGTCTTGCTGACGGCATAGTTCGATTCCGTAATCTTAAACACTTTTTGTGGAATCAAGGCATTGCAGCCGTAATTACGCGGATGATCCGGTCCCACCAGACGGAACGAAACATCGCACCGCAGAGTAAAACAGTTGACCGCACTCACACCGTCAGAAACCACCCTCCGGATGTTCGGTTTCAAAAAACCGCCCAGATAAAGTTGCCCGAACCACCCCCTCCCCGGTCCGCTGATGCCATTAACATAAATCTGCGGAGTAACCGTGAAAGCATCCTCGTACAACGCCCATGCGGTTCCAAGCTGTTTCATGTTCCCAATGCATTTGATTTCCTGCGCTTTCTCCCTCGCCGAATTCAGAGCAGGAAGCAGAAGCGTTGCAAGAATTGCAATTACCGATATAACGACCAGCAGTTCTACAATGGTAAATCTATTCAATGAGCGACCCGTTTTTATCATTTATCCTCTCCCTTGTTTTTATTCCGTTTTCCATAAAATACGGTTTCTTGCTATTAATTATATAAAAAAATGCGGCAAAGTCAAGAGGGAAAAACCAAGAAAACATCTGAAAAATCGTCAAAAATATAAAATCCGGAAAAAAACGGATCATTCGATCCGATAATTGCACCGGAAAACTTTCGGGGAAAGTCCGGTATAATGACGGAACGCGGAAGAAAAATAGAGAGGATTCTCGTAACCGGTCCGGACGGCAATCTCTTTAATGCTCAGGGCAGAAGTCCGCAGCAAATTTTTTGCCAGCTCCATGCGCATCATCGTCACATACGCCATCGGCGTTTTACCGCAGTACCGGGCGAACAACCGCCCAAGCGTCGCCGGACTGACACCGGTATGCTGTGCCAGTTCCGTCAACGAAACGGAACACCGGGTATAAACGCCATGCAGATAATCCAGCGCCCGGCGCAGTGCATCGGGATACCGCTGTTCACCTGCCAGCACTTCCCGCGACAGCATCAGAAGCATCCCCATTCCGAGCTCGGAAATCCGCTGTTCCATTCCCGGTTTCCGGTCATGAAGCAGCTGCTGTATCTCCCGGAAACGGCGTTCAAACGCCGCAGGCTCAAGCGGAGAGATCTTCATCACATCGTTCAGATGAAGCGCATTCAGCAAAAGATCCGGTGCGGAACCGCGGATCAGCAGAGTCAGTTTCTCATAACGGTCCGAATCGGTTGAATAAAAACCCGATGTTCCCCCCGGCAGGCAGAGGAACACCTCCCCCGGCCCGATCCGTACTTTCTCCTGCTCGCGGAAATAAGTCAGCTCCCCGCTCAGCACCATTTCAATCGAAAGATACGGATAATGAATATGCCGGACACTGGTCCTGCCGGTACGGACCGTGTCCAGTACGCAGTGCGGAAAAAACGCAGCATTTGCTCCGGGGGCATAATACCATTCCTCAATCCGGCACCGGAAGTTCTTTCCCGGATAAAGTTCATCATACGAGATTTTTTCATATTTTTTCGTCATTCCGCATACGGTTTCCCGTGAGACGGAACACCGCGGCAGGTGCGCCAGCCGTAGATCATGACAACGATAAAGCAGATCAGCGGCAGACTGAACGAGAGGTTCACCGCGGGAAAACCGGCAATGGTCTCCATATCGATAATCGCCGCCTGAAACGGCGGAAGAATGGAACCGCCGAGGATCGCCATAATCAATCCCGCCGCACCGAATTTCGCATCATCTCCCATACCGTCCAGCGCAATCCCGTAAATCGTCGGGAACATCAGCGACATACATCCCGAAACTGCCACCAGCGAATACATCCCCCAGATATTCCGGAATCCGATCACGCCGAGCGTGAAAATCCCGCCGAGCAGCGCAAGAATCATCAGCAGTTTTCCCGGTTTGAAATACCGCAGCAGGAACGTACAGACAAACCTGCTTGCACAGAACAGGATCATCGCCGCGATATTGTACTCTTGGGAAAGCACCTCCGCCGCCTTTTCCTCCATCCCCTGCGATACAAACAGCCGGGTTCCGTACTGGATAATGAAAGTCCAGCACATGATCTGCGCCCCGATATAGAAAAATTGCGCGATCACTCCTTCCCGATAGGCGGGAATGCGGAAAATGCGCTTCAGCGTCGGCAGGAAATCAATCCGGTGCGACTTGTCCTGATTATGCGGCATCCGCGCAAAAAAGATCACAAAGAACAGAACGAGGATGACGAGTCCGATCAGCAGATACGGAGCGATGAGCGTGGAGAGTTCCGAATTTTTCAGAGTCTCGAATTCCGCTTCGCTGAGCTGCGCCCGCTCAGCGGTACCCATCGGGTTCAGACGCGCCTGAATAAAGTGCATTGCCACATACATGCCGCAGAGCGAACCTATGGGATTGAATGCCTGGGCAAAATTAAGACGCCGCGTCGCACTCTCCTCCGGTCCCATCGAAAGAATATACGGATTCGCGCTCGTCTCAAGGAACGAAAGCCCGCAGGTGAGAACGAAATACGCCAACAGAAACGCATAGTAGCTGCCGGTCATCCTGGCGGGAAAAAATGCAAGAGCCCCGAACGCATAGAGTCCGAGCCCGAACAGAATCCCCGCTTTATACGAATATCTGCGGATAAACATTGCCGCGGGAAACGCCATCGCGAAATACCCGCCGTAAAACGCAACCTGCACTAGAGCCCCCTCGGTTACGCTCATACGGAAAATTTTGGAAAACGCCTTGACCATCGGATTGGTGATGTCGTTGGCAAATCCCCATAGAGCGAAGCACAAAGTGATCAGAATGAACGGAACGACGAAACTAGTCCCTTTGTCATGCAGCAGTGATTCTTTTTTCATAACCGGTCTCTCCCCTGTTTCTGTCTTTTTATTATGAAATACCGAAACTTCCGCATTCACGCAACGCGGAAACATCCAATACAATAATGCCGAATCGTTACAGCCTGGGGGGTTGGCTTTTCCGAATTCTGAATAATCTAACGTCCCCGGCAGAAAAGTCAACCAATGACAGAAAAATATTATGAAAAATCCGGTTGAAAAAGGAAAATCAGGATTTATACTATAAGTACTGAAAAGCAAGAACGGGAGCAAACATTGATGAGTTACAAACCGCCTTTTACCGTGACGGCAGACGCGATCTCTCTGGTTGCGGAAATATCCGCGCTCGCGGAACGCTACGCGATCCGCCTGGAACAGTCGGATTCTCTGCGTCTCCGCAAAACAAACCGGATCCGCACAATCCGTTCCACGCTCGCAATCGAAGGCAGTACTCTGTCAATCGGTCAAGTAACGGCAATCCTGAACGGAAAACACGTTATAGCTCCGCCCCGTGAAATCCGGGAGGTTCAAAATGCCGTTGCAGTCTATGACCTCTATTCCCGTTTTGATCCATTCTCTGTTGACGACCTTCTGAAAGCTCATGCCGGAATGACGGATTCTCTTGTAGAGCATCCCGGACGTTTCCGAACCCGCAGTGTCGGAGTTGCGGCGGGCGAGCAGGTTATTCACCTGGCTCCTCCGGCGGAGCGGGTCCCCGCACTGATAAACGATTTGTTCCGCTGGCTGAAACACTCAAAGGATCATTTGCTGATACGAAGCTGTGTTTTTCATTATGAATTTGAATATATTCATCCGTTTGAAGACGGCAACGGCCGCATGGGGCGTCTCTGGCAATCGCTGATCCTCGGCAAACTGCATCCGGTCTTCCGGTATCTTCCGGTCGAATCCATGATTCACGATAATCAATCCGGTTATTACTCCGCCATCAACCACAGTACGGAACAGACCGATTCCGGAATCTTTATCGAATTTATGTTGACGGAAATCCGGAATACGCTGAAAGCACATACCAATGGCGGAGTAAATGGCGGAGTAAATGGCGGAGTAAATGCTGTAATGAACTACGTCGCACGGCATCCCGGCTGCCGGGCAACCATGATTTCCGGTGAATTGGGAATTCCGCAACGGAGTGTGGAACGGTATCTGCACCGGTTGAAAACCGGACGAATCATCGAATTCCGCGGAGCTCCCCGGAACGGCGGGTACCATGTTCTCCGACCGGATACATTGCCGGATTGCAATTGATTTTTGCGTAAAAATTTTCATCAAAAAGTTGTTTTTTCCGGCTTTACGGTCTATTGTATATATATAACAAAATTTCTCAGAAAGGATGATGTCCGAACATGGCAAGATTATTTGGAACCGATGGAATCCGCGGTAAAGCAAATGAATATCCGATCACCCCGGAAATCGCTCTCAAAGTAGGAAAAGCGGTCGCGCAGATCTATGCGAAATCCAACGGCACGGCAAAAGCCGTTATCGGCAAAGATACCCGTATCTCCGGCTATATGCTCGAAACCGCACTCACCAGCGGTATGCTCAGTATGGGAATGGATGTACTTGAGATCGGTCCGCTGCCGACTCCTGCCGTTGCCCACCTTGTCCGGTCCATGGGTGCGGACTGCGGGATCATGATCACCGCTTCCCACAATCCCTCCGATGACAACGGAATCAAAATTTTCAGTTCGGACGGATTCAAACTGCCGGATGAAGTGGAGGATGAAATCGAAAAAATCATCCTCGGTGAAGTCCCGGAGATCAAACCCGCCCATGTCGGCAAAGCATACCGGATCGAAGACGCCCGCGGACGCTACATCGAATTCGCCAAAAGCTCCATCCGGAACCGCAGCCTCAAAGGCATCAAAGCCGTTCTCGACTGCGCCAACGGAGCCGCCTACTATATCGCTCCGCTGATCCTCAAGGAACTCGGCGTCGAAGTCGTTGCAATCTCCACCACGCCGAACGGAACCAATATTAACGAAAACTGCGGAGCCACGCACCCCGAAGAGATGTGCCGTCTTGTCCGCGAACACCATGCGGACGTGGGCATCTCGCTGGATGGGGACGCCGACCGCGTTATCTTCTCCGATGCAAACGGCAATGTCGTAAACGGCGACCGTATCATCGGGCTCTGCGCACTTGACTACAAAGCGGAAGGAAAACTCTCTTCCGACTCCATCGCCGTCACCAGCATGAGCAACATGGGGCTCATCGCCGCAATGAAGCAGGCAGGAATCAACGTGGAAATCACCGCCGTCGGCGACCGTTACGTCATTGAGCGGATGAAAGAGAAAAACATCAAGCTCGGCGGGGAACAGTCCGGTCACCTCATATTTTTGGATTACGCCACCACGGGAGACGGCATCATCTCCGCACTTCATGTGCTGAAACTCATGAAGGAAAAGAACATGACGCTCGCGGAAATGGCGTCGTTCATGGAAGAATATCCCCAGCATCTCGAAAGCATGAAAGTACGGGAAAAACGTCCCGTCGCCGAAATTACCGGCCTCCCGGAACTGATCGCACAGGCGGAGCAGGAATTCGGTGAAAACGGACGGGTCGTCATCCGCTACTCCGGTACGGAAAACAAAATCCGTGTCCTCGTCGAATGCAAATCCGCTGAACTCGCCGACCGCTGGATCAAAACGCTCTGCGATCATATTAAAAAGGAGCTCTGCTGATGCTGATTCAAGTTCTCCGCAATGAAAACCGGGACACGCTTGCCCCGCTCTGCTGCCACCGTTCCCTCGCCGAACTGGAAATGGCGGGAACCAATGTCAATGATGTCATTCTGACCCGCTGGGAGGGTGCGGTCGGCGATTTCGCCAGCACCGATATGCTCACGGCGACGATTGCGTTCTGGCCCTCGAAACAGCTGCTTTCCCAGCTCGCGGCACTTCCCGCGCCCTGGATCGTTGCCGATGCGGAAAACCAGCCGCTCGCATGGCGTTCCCCGACCGGAGCCCTGCCGGAAAATGCGGCACGGATCCCCGTGGATGAAGCCAGTTTCGCGATCCGCTATCCGTGGGATCTGCTGAAAGTACACGAAGAAGTGCTTTCGGAAATCAAGGAAAGCCGGATCGATGGGACTGTCCGCGAAGGCGCACACATCGACGGCATCCTGATTCTCGGTGAAGGCTCCGTTGTACTCCCCGGAGTCTACATGGAAGGTGTCACCGTAATCGGCAAAAACTGCAAGATCGGCCCGAACTGCTATTTCCGCGGCAATACGTCGCTCGGCGACAACTGCCATGTCGGTCAGGCGGTCGAAGTCAAAAACTCCATGCTGATGAACAAAGTTTCCGCCGGACATCTCAGCTACATCGGCGACAGCATTGTCGGTTCTTTTACAAATTTCGGAGCGGGAACAATCACCTCGAACTTCCGCCACGACGGCAAGAACCACACCAGCAAAGTCTGCGGCAAACTGCTGGACACCGGACGGCGCAAATTCGGTTCGATCATCGGCGAAAACGTCCACACGGGCATTCACACCTCAATCTATCCCGGACGTAAAATCTGGGCGGATCAGTGCACTCTTCCCGGCGACATCGTCAAGCACGACCTCACCGGACGCTGATCCGGCTGTCAAACGCCATAAAAAAGCGCGGCGGACTCGAAAATCCGTCGCGCTTTCTGTTTTTCCAACCGGACCGGCTTATGCGTTCCGGGAGAAGAAACGGATGGTCTGCTCCATGCCGTAGGCAAAATCGAACTTCGGACGGAAACCCGTCGATTTGAGTTTGTCGATTCCCGCCATGGAGTGTTTCACATCGCCGGGACGCTCCTCCAGATGCAGAACGCGGCTTCCGGAATGCGTCACCTCCATGATCTGCTTCACCAGATCATTGATCGTGATGCGGCCGCCGTAGGCAACGTTGTAAACGCCCGTGAAATCATGGGTCGCCATAAAGACATTCGCCTCGACAATATCCTTGACATAAATAAAGTCGCGCGTCTGCTCGCCGTCTCCGAAAATCGTAATATCCTCATCGGCAACGGCTTTCGCGGTGAAAATCGGAACTGCGGCGGCATAGGCGCTCTTCGGATCCTGACGGGGACCGAACACGTTGAAATAGCGCAGGCACGCGGTCTGGAGCTTTCCGGTCTGCGTGAAAATATTGCAGTAGTATTCCCCGTCCAGCTTCGTGATCGCGTAAGGGCTCTTCGGTTCAGGGATCATCGTTTCCACTTTCGGCACAACGGGGTTGTCGCCGTAAATCGCCGCACTGGTGCTGAAACAGAGCTTCTTCACACCGGCTTTCGCCGCCTCCTCAAGCACGATCAGCAGACCGTTGACATTGATGTCCACGCATTCCTGCATTTTGAACATGGATTCCGGAACGCTGATCATCGCTGCGAGATGGAACACATAATCGCATCCCTCCACGGCTTTCGCCACTGCGGCACGGTCGCGGATATCCCCCTCGATGAACTCCACGTCAAGCCCGTTCAGATTATGCCGGTATCCGGAACGCAGATTGTCCAGCACGCGGATCTCGGCTTTTCCGTTGAAATACTCTGCGATATGACTGCCGATAAAACCGGCACCGCCTGTAATCAGGATTCTCATAAGTTGCCAACCTCTTTGACAAGTGCATTCATGCGGTCCATCTGCTGTTCGATGGATTCCACCAATGCGATCTGGGTTCGTGCACGGTCCAGATTATGGCCCGCGCGGTGTGTTTTGAAATAAGTGTCGCCGGAAAGATAATCGGTCAGAAAACGCGTTCCGATTTCCAGCGTGATCAGTTTGCCGCTGAACGGCAGGTACTCAAACTCCACGGGATTCAGAAACGCTCCGGCGGACGAACAATACCCGCGCAGCAGCGCTTCGAACATCGGAAAACGCATTGTGACTTTGCTCAGATCGCGCTCATCTTCGGCGGCGGGGCTCGTCCCCGTCCGTACCATGTCGCCGAAATCGTAGTGCACAAGTCCGGGCATGACGGTATCAAGGTCGATCACGCACTTGCCGAGCCCGGTCACGGAATCAATCAGCACATTGTTGAGCTTGGTATCGTTGTGCGTGATGCGTTCGGGAATCGCCCCCTCGCGGTTCAGACGGATCAGCGTCTCCGCCTCCCCCTTGCGGGAAAGAACGAATTCGATCTCCGGCTCCGCCGTTTTGACGCGTCCGCAGACATCGGCACGGACCGCCTCTTCCAGATCGGCAATCCGTTTCGGCGTATTGTGAAAATCAGGGATCGTTTCGACAAGACGTCCCGGCAGATCGACCAGATCCGCCTGAAAACGTCCGAATGCACGCGCGGCTTCATACGCCTGTTCCCCGGCTCTGAGCACATCATAGCTTTTCGCGTGCTCAATGAACAGATAGACGCGCCAGTAACTGCCGTCTGCATCACGGAACCACGTTTTACCGTCAAGAGCGGACACAAGCGTCAGAGTACTGCGCGAATCCCCCGCCTTGGAACTCAGATGTTCGGTCACGCGCCGGATATTCTCCATCAGCTGGACCGGATCGCGGAATATGGAGGTGTTGATCCGCTGAAGAATATAGCGGATCCGGCTGCCCGCCTGGTCGAACGCCACGGCAAACGTATCGTTGATGTGCCCGCTGCCGTAAGGCTCCGCCGTAATGAAATCACCGGGAATCTGAAACGCGGAACACAGTTTCCGAATCTCATGCATCGTCTTCATCGTCACACCTGAAACAGTTTTTCGGGATATTTCCCGGCTTTTACCAGGGCATCCAGCCCGCTCTTCACCACCGGTTTGTCTTCCTGATAGGTAACGCCGAACCAGGAATCCTCCGACGTCAGCACCTGTACCGACGCCTTTCCCTGCCGGACGAGCGTATCCGCCACAAACGGAATATAGAACTCGCTCTTGAGTTCCGTTCCATGAGCTCCGAGAAACTCCGTAAACTGTGTTTCAAGCGCATCGAACAGGGATGCCTGAAATCCCCACATATTCATGGAAACGATCTCGTCACCGGTAAAAACAACCGTCTTTCCATCCTCAAGAGTGCTGACGATCTTTCCATCCTTCCGTTCGATCTTCGTATGTTCAACCACGGTCTTGAGCGTACCGTCCGGATTCCGTTCGCAGATCCCGCGGGAGACCGATCCGTTTTCCGAGAGCGTGTTTTTCAGGAAAAATCCACACATGCAGAACGCTTTCGGATCGCCGGATTCCAGCGCACCTGCCAGCTTGCGGAAACCGTCCGCACCATAAAAATCATCCGCATTGATGACCGCAAACGGCCCCTTGACCAGATTGCGCGCGGCATAAACCGCCTGCCCGGTCCCCCACGGCTTCACACGCCCTTCCGGAACCGTGAATCCCGCCGGAAGATCGTCCAGCGACTGAAACGCATACTGAACATCGGCAACCGCTTCATAACGCGAACCGATCACGCGCTTGAACTCCTCTTCAATATCGCGGCGGATAATAAAAACGATTTTCCGGAAACCCGCACGAACGGCGTCGAACACGGAATAATCCATCAGGGTTTCGCCGTGCGGACCGAGCGCATCAAGCTGTTTGAGTCCGCCGTAACGGCTGCCCATTCCGGCGGCAAGCAGAACCAGTGTTTTTTCCATCATTTGACTCTCTCCTTTTATGTTGATTGACGTAAGATCAGATCACAGGACACGACTTCCGGCGGAAGATTCGTTTTGCCGTTCAGCTGACGTTCCAGAAGTTCCGCAGCAACCTTGCCGATCGTTCCCAGATGAAGCGAAACCGACGAAAGTGCAGGCGTGAAAAAACGCGAAACGGCAATATCATCGAATCCGATCACCGCCAGATCAGCAGGAATCCGGACGCCGCGGCCTTCCGCTTCTTTCAGCAGCCCCATCGCCATAATGTCCGTTGCGCAAAGTACGCAGTCCGCCTCCGGATAGTGAGCACGGATATAGTTCAGCGCATTGACGCCGAACCGGAAACCCGCTCCGCCGGGGATAACGGGAATCCGCTCCGTTCCGCCGAAGCCGCGTTTGAAGCCGCGGCGCTTGGCGGAGTCCAGATGTCCCGAAAGATAAACCGGATGACGGCGTCCCGTTTCGCGAAAATATTTTCCCGCAAGGAAGGCTCCGTATTCATTATCATGCAGAACGGTATTATAATCAAAACCGGGAATTTTTCCGATCAGGACATAAGGCACGGAACAGCTTTCCGCCATTCCGGCAAGTTTCCCGGCACCCGGAGTTCCCGCGACCACAATGACACCGGCAACCGATCCGCTCAGCATCCGCGCCTTGGCGGAATCAATGATATGATCGTCGTTCTCATCGAACGGCGTCACGGTGAAAACATGCTCATTTCCAAGGTGACGTTTGATATTGACCGTGATCTCCGATATGAAATAATCCGGTTCGCCGGTATAGATCTCCGGATAGAAAAAAACCAGTTCCGGAATATCATTTTCCGATTTCAGCTTGCGCGATCCGGCAAAGTAACCGTACTTCTGCGCACTGTTCAAAATCCGCTTCCGGGTCTCCAGGCTGATACGCCCGTTTCCGGTGAACGCACGGGAAACCGTGGCGATCGACACCCCCGTTTTCTCTGCAAACTCCTGAATCGTGATCCTGTTTCTCACCTGTCTGATCCTTCTGTTTTCGCAAATAATGTACCGTTGTACAATAAAAAATCAAGCGCAACAGAGAAAATTTGTTGCGAAAATATTTACACAAAGAAAAAAGGAAAATTCCCGGTACAGAATAATAAAGGAGATTGAAACAACGCCTATTTCTTCAGGCCTTTTTGCTCCAAAAGATCCAAACCGATCAACAGATCGGACGCCCGGCTCAAGGCACGATCCCCCGTCCGGGAAAGATCGTCCGCCTTTTTCAGAGAATCAACCGGAATGCGCAACGATGAAGCTACGCGGATTTGCGGGACAAGACGCTCATAGCGCACCGCTTCCGCCCCATCCGGCGGCACCGGGACCAGCCACTTGCGATTCGAAACAGTTACAATTTTGCGCGGGAACGGACACCCCGCAGTCGACGCACCGATCCCGATCCCGCGATGGGAAGCGATCAATAAAGCGGCGAGAATCTCTCCCGCCCCGTGCGTACCGGGTCCCAGCAGAATCGCAGTATGCAGCACGGAAGGCGCAAGCAGAGTCCGGAGCGACTCCGGGCAGACCGTCCAATCTCCGGCGGAACAGCCACGCAAATCCAGGATCAGCCCCGGCGACTGCGCCGCTTTCCGCACTGTTTGGAGCAGCTCGCCAAACGTCTTTTCATTCAGCGTATTGATCCGCAGATACCAGAGTCCGTTTTTCAAGCGGAATGCCGGAACATCCGGCTCCGCTTTTGCGGGAACGGACGCCGGCTTCGCTTCCGCTTCCGGCACAACTCCGCTGCGGAGCGACCCCATCACGGCGGAAAGCGCCCGCCCGGAATCTGCGGGTGACAGAGATTGCAGGAATGCCGGATATTCCCGCTCCAGCATTTCGGTCAGCTCCTGAAACTCCCGCTGAAAAGAGTCTTTGAACAGGAGCGGTTTCGCCGTTTCCGGTGCGGACGGCTCCTCCCCGGAAAGCGGGATCAGAAGTCCGAGCGCAAGCAGAACGGAAAACGGCTTCATCGACTCAGCCCAGCTTTGCGAGTTCTTCCTGAAGAGACGCATCGGCCTCTTCGACCTTGCGGCTCTGTTCCTCTCGGAACGCCTTGAGTTTCTCGGCAAGTCCGGAATCGGAAAGCGCAAGCATGGAAATCGCAAGCAAAGCCGCGTTCTTCGCTCCGGCTTTTCCGGCGGTTACTGTCGCCACGGGAATCCCCGGCGGCATCTGAACCATTGCCAGAAGCGCATCGAAACCGTTAAACGGCTCGCAGGCCATCGGAATGCCGATGACGGGGAGCGTGGTATGCGCGGCAATCACTCCGGCCAGGTGCGCCGCCATTCCAGCCGCGCAGATGATGACCTTGTACCCTTCCGCCTCCGCGTTTTTCGCAAAATCAGCCGCGGCGTCCGGTGTGCGGTGCGCGGACATCACGCGCGCAGTGAAACCGACATTGAAACTGTTCAGCGTGTCAAAAGCGCCTTTCAGGGAAATCAGGTCGCTTTTACTGCCCATGATTATGGCAATTTCCGGCATGGGAACCTCCTCTTTGATAAAAAAGACGCGCCGCCGAAGCGGCGCGCCGTAATTGCTTCATCCGGAACGGATCAGTCGTTGGCCGGATGATTGTTTCTCATCTTGATCTCGCCGTTTTCGCGCCTTGCGGCTTCCTTGACGGCGTTGATCTCCTTCAGGAAATCGTCCGGAGAACCGTCGAAGTTGGCGGCGAGTTTTCCTTCCGCGATCTCCAGCAGAGCCACGTCGATGTGGTTCTCATCTTTGCAGCGCACCATCGGGCGCGCTCCGCAGGCAAGCTCGTTCGCTCTTCTGGAAGCCAGAAGAATCAGCGTTTTGGCATCCGGGACAACCTGCCGGGCCCGTTCCAGATAATCGTTGTTCATGGTATCAGTTTCTCCTGAAATCAGTAATCAATGACGTCACGGTGTCTGTCGATCGTCGACAGATCGCCGCTCATCACGATCTGATAGTTTCGTTCAAAGTCATGGACCGCATCAAGGATATAGCGTTCCGCCAGCGGAACACGTTTCGGATCCTTCTTCGCATCGCGGAGCATCAGCAGAGAGACGAACACGAACGTTTCATTCTCGACCAGATTTCTCGCGCGGAGGTCATGATAAGCGGAATCCTTTCTGTCCGCAACGAACTGGACAGCCGCTTTCTGTTTTTCAAACATCTCGTCGACCATCTTCAGCAGACGGCAGTCGAGTCCGTCACAGGACATGCCGAGCATTTTCGTGATAATCGGATCAAGGACGCGCTGCATCACGCCGCCGATCGCCGCGACGACCTGAAGCTGAGTGGTGCCTTCGTAGATGTTGGTGATGCGGGCGTCACGGTAGTAGCGTTCCGCATCGAAATCGTGCATATATCCCGTTCCGCCGTGAATCTGAATGCAGTCGTAGGCGACCTGGTTCGCGATTTCCGTGGCAAGAGCCTTGCACATCGGAGTCAGCACGGCGGCGACCTTCGAATAGAATTTCGCTTTCTCGGAACGCTCGTCAAGCGCGATATGCGAATACCGCAGATCGACCATCTTCGTGGTCTCGTAAAGCAGCGCGCGGGCGGCGGTGACTTTGATCTTCATCTTTGCGAGCATGTCGTAAATCGCGGGGAACTGGTCGATGCTCTGCTTGAACTGCACGCGTTCGGCGGCGTATTTTTTCGCTTCGCGGTAAGCGGCTTCGGCAATGCCGAGCGCCTGTCCGCTGATCGCCACGCGGGCGCCGTTCATCAGACTCATGACGTACTTCGTCAGACCGCGGCGTTCCTGTCCGCAGAGTTCCGCCGGAACGTTGTTGTACTGAAGTTCGGCGGTCGGCACGCCGTGAATACCGAGCTTGTGCTCGATACGGCGGACCTTGAGTTCCGGACAGGCTTCGCAGATGAACATGGAAAGTCCGCGTCCGTCAACCGTTCCCTCTTTGGAACGGGCAAGCACGAGATGAATCTTCGAGCAGCCGTTGGTGATGAAGCGCTTCATACCGTTGAGATACCACTTGCCGTCGGCACCCTGCGTCGCTTTGAGACGGACGGACTGGAGGTCGGAACCGGAATCCGGCTCGGTGAGGTCCATGGAACCGTCCGCTTCGCCGGAAGCGAAACGCGGAAGATATTTCTGACGCTGTTCCTCGGAACCGAACTCGCAGATCGTTTCCGCAATATCCTGAAGACCGATCAGGTTCTGCAGGGAAGCGTCGGCGCGGGCGACCATTTCCGTCATCATCGTATAGATGGTAGTCGGGAAATTGAGTCCGCCGTACTGACGCGGAAGCATGACGCCCATGACTCCGGCGTCCTTGAGATCCTTGAGATTCTTGTCGGTCAGCGGATGATACTTGACCACGCCGTCCTTGAAATACGGCCCCTCTTCGTCCACCTGCCGGGAACGGGGAGCGATGCGTTCGCCGGTGATCTCGCCGATCACTTCCATCACGCGTTTGTAGTTATCCATCGCATCTTCGTAATTCTCCGGTGCGAAATCGAACTGTTCCGCCTGCTTGTAATCGTTTTCACGAAGCGCGACGATCTCTTCCATTTCCAGATTCCGGAGCGTGAACATCAGATCCGGATTGTCGGTAAAAAAGTTGGACATTCTCTATTCTCCTCACGCTTTGGCTTTGTAGGCTTTGATCATCATCGGAATGACCTGATTGAGGTCTCCGACAATACCGTAGTGCGCAACCGAGAAAATCGGCGCGGCGGGATCGGTGTTGATCGCGATGATCTTTTTACTTTCGCTCATTCCGGCGCAGTGCTGGACAGAGCCGCTGATGCCGCAGGCGATGTACAGCTTCGGACGGACCGTCACACCGGTCTGACCGATCTGATGATCATGGTCAATCCAGCCGGCGTCAACCGCCGCACGGGATGCTCCGACTTCGCCGCCGAGCGCCTGTGCCAGTTCGTGAATCAGCTTGAAGTTTTCCTTGGAACCGACTCCGTAGCCGCCCGCCACAATGATCTGGGCGCCTTTCAGATTCACGGTTTTATCCTGACGGACACGCTCAATCACTTTGACGACCGTCTCTTCCTGCGTCAGAGCGACATCGACTTTGACGATCTCGCCGGTCGCATCCGCCTTGGGTTCCGCCATCTTCATGACGCCCTCGCGGACGGTCACCATCTGCGGATCGTCCCAGGTGTTGACAATGGTCGCAATGATGTTTCCGCCGAATGCCGGACGGATCTGCATCAGTTTGTTTTTATAGAATTTCTTGTTGACTTTGTCGTCGAAATCGTCGATCCGCAGGTCGGTGCAGTCGGCGGTGAGTCCGGCGAGCTTCTCGGAAGCGATGCGCGGAGCGAGTTCGCGCCCCTTCATGGTCGCGCCGAACAGCAGGATGTTCGGTTTGTGTTCGCGGATCAGGTCCATGATGACTTTGGCGAACGGCAGAACCGTAAACGGCTCCAGGCGCGGATCATCGGCGAGATAGACTTTTTTGCAGCCGTACTGGAACAGCGTGCCGCAGCAGCTTTCCACATTGGAGCCGAGCAGAACGGCTTCGACATCGACGCCGAGCGTGGAAGCCAGTTCCGCGCCCTTGCTGACGAGTTCTAGACTGACGTCCGCAATCTTGCCGCCTTCCTGCTCAATAAAAACCCAGACATTTCCAATTTGTTCAGACATGATAATCACCCTAATGTATGGTCTTCAATGAGTTCGTGAATGAGGTTTGAAACCCCGGCGTCGGTGGCTTCGACGGCTTTGTAGTCGCCCGCGGTCAGCACAACGCTCTGGATCTGTTTGACTTTGGTCGGAGAACCGGCAAAACCGATACGCTGTGTGTCGGCTTCCACATCGGCGGCGGTCCATTCCTGAATCAGCAGGCCCTTTGCCGACAACGTTTCAAGATCGGCGGCAACCGCTTCCGAACCGACGTAATTGCTGGTCTTGGAGGAAGCGAGTTCCGATTTGGTTTTCGCTTTTTTGTATTTCATGATGCGCATTGCGTTTTTCGGACGCGGCTCGTTGGCGTCGATCACGGTAAAGAGCGCGGGTGTGGGGGATTCGAGAATCTCATAACCGCCTTCGATCGCGCGGCGTGCCTTGACGGATTTTTCCGTGAGTTCGAGAACTTCTTCCACATAGGAAATCTGGGGAAGACGGAGCTTTTCAGCGATCTGCGGTCCGACCTGGGCGGTATCGCCGTCGATGGCCTGACGTCCGCAGAGGATCAGATCGAATTTGCCGATCTTTGCGGCGCACTTGCTGAGAGCGTAGCTGGTTGCGAGCGTATCGGCGCCGGCAAACGCGCGGTCGGTCAGCAGCACGGCGTCATCGGCGCCTCTGCAGAGAGCATCGCGCAGAACTTCCGCGGCGGCGGGAGGTCCCATGGTTGCAACAGTAACTTTTGCCTGATAACGGTCTTTCAGCTGAAGTGCCAGCTCCAAAGCATTCAGGTCTTCCGGATTGAAGATCGCGGGAAGCGCCTGCCGGTTGACAGTGCCGTCCGCCTTCATCGCGTCGCCGGTGATGTTTTGGGTGTCCGGAACCTGCTTCACAAACACAATGATTGTGTAGCTCACGGGATACTCCTTTTTGGTTAATTTTTGGTTTGAACAATCAAACTATAATTTGTCAACTAAAATTCTAACTTGATACTATAATCCGCTTTTTGCAAAAAACAAATCCGCCGTAAAAATATTTTCATGGAATCCGGTCGAATCCTGTTCAAACGGCGGGAGACACTGGCCGCAACGAAACAATACGGAATGAACGGAATTTGTAAAGTCAACCCGCAGAATTACATTTTTGTAAATCCGCCCTCCGGCAAACCGCCGTTTTTCAAGTGTAAAACAGAAACGCCCCCGGTTGGCACATGAAATGCTTATCAGAAAAATAACGCTGCGTTGAATATTTATTTTCAGAAACACGAACAAAACAACTACGGAAAGACACAAAAATGACAAACAATCGTTTCACTGTTTCGATCGGAGTTTTTCTTGTCGCCTGTACAACTTCTCTTTTCGGCGGGGAGGAGCCGGGAAAAGAAAAAGTAAAACGCATTGAATGGTTGCAGGACAATGCGCAGAAATACATGTCGACAAAAATCTATGAACTCAAGCATGTCAGGGCGGCGGACCTCACGCCGTTTGTCGAGGGAGCCGTCAAGCGTTACCGGACCGACTCCCGGATTCAACGGCTGAGTTACGCGGACGGCGGAAAGGAGTATCTGGTCGTTTCAACGGGAACCGCAATGCTGCCGTATGTCGACGAGATCATCCGGGCACTTGACCGCCCCTCCCCCAAAACCGACGCCATGGGCTCCAACATTGAGGGAACCGGAATCAGCAACTTCGTCTACTACACCAAATACCGCACAAGTCAGGAAATGAAGAACATCGTCAACAGGAACATTCTCGACGACAACGGCCGCGCCTATGCCGACGTCGCCTGTGCCATGATCTATTGGAAAAGCTCCGTTTCCAAAGGGAAACAGATAGAAAAATGGCTGGCGGCACTCGACCGTCCCGTTCCTCAGGTCGCCCTGACCCTGAAAGTCTATGAGGTGCGGAAAAGCGTGCTGCGCGACCTCGGTATTGATTATGTCGCATGGAAGAACGGTCCCGGACTTGATCTGTTCGGAGCCGGAGCCGACATGTTCAATTCATGGGGAATCGAAAAGCTCGTGGAAGTGCTCGGCACAAAGGGATTCGACTACCTGACCAGTTCGCAGTTCGCGTTCGGCGGCATCTTCTTTGCGCCGCAGTTCGATGCGAGTTTCGTCAAAATTCTGGAACAGGAAGGAATCGCCACGGTCGCCACCTCCGCCTCCGTCACGCTGGTGAACGGCGCGGACGCCACGATCACGTTCTCTCCCGATTTTCAGAATATCGTCAAGAGCGACAACGATAAAACAACCGTGGCGGAAGGCGGCACAACCACCTATACGCTGAACGTGGGCAGCTCCATCATCAATTTCAAGGGAGACAAGTACACGAAAGAGCAGAGCAAGGACGGCTATCTCTATTATGAAGAAGTCCCCGGAAACGTTTCCGGAACGATCATGTTCGGATACGATTTCACGGTGTCCTCCCCGGTGGAAAGCAACAATTTCGGAGTCCAGCTGGTGAACTCGACCGGAATGGCGTCCAGTCTCTGCCTTGACGTCGGAAAAGAGCAGCTGATCGGAACATGGGAACAGACTTATGACGTCAAGCAGAACATCGGCATTCCGTTCCTTTCCGACATTCCGATCCTGAAATATCTCTTCGGAACGGAAAAAATTTCAAAATCGACCTCGAAAGTTTTCGTGACGCTTCAGGCGGAGTGGATCACGCCCGACACCAAGCTCGCCTCATGGGCGGGAAAACTGCTGGCGGAGGATGAGATCATTCAGGCAGCCGCCCCCTCCCCCGTCGCCGCGGAGAAAGCCGCGGAGGACGCGAAGGAAGCCAAAGCGCTTGACAAGGCTTTCGACAAAGAACTCGGCAAGTAAAACATCAACATCGGGAGTTTCACAATGACAGACATGAACAAATTGATGGCAGCGGCGGCACTCGGAATCTTTTCCTTTGCCGGAGCCCACGCACAGTACGCACCGTATCCGGAGAGGGGACAGCAGCCGGAAAGCCAGGCCGCAACCGGACCGTATGACAAGACCGCTGTTCACGCACAACTCAGGCTGAACATCGACAAGGATGTGGGAAAGGTCCATTTCATCCGCAACAACAACGATCCGAACGTGGTGACGAAAGCCTATGTGCTCAAACACGCAGATCCGTATGAGATCCGCCCGTTTATCAGAAACGCGGTCTCCTCGCGCCGGGTCAAAACTTCTCCGACCACGGTGGAGTGCATCAAATACTCCGACGGCACGGGCGTTCTGCTGGTTTCCGCGGAAGATTACCGGTTTACGGATGAATCCAAACCCGGAATGAGCATCGACGCCATCGTCGCAATGCTGGACAAGCCGCGCCTGACTTCCTCCTCCGGCTCGCTCACCTATCTGTATTTCCCGAAATACTTTTCCGCGGAGGCTCTCTGTTCCCTGCTGGCACAGGTCGGCGCGAACGTGGAGGGCGACAATGTCGAACTCCAGTACGGACGTGACAGTCTCGGCTTTGACGAGGGGCTCAACGCCATGCTGATGTACGTTCCCCGTTACAGCGCAAAACATCTGGAACGCCTGATCAAAATCTACGACATTCCACCCTACGATGTCGATGTCAAGTACAAACTGTATGAGATCGACGCGGAGAACGACACGAAAATCGGACTCGATTTTCAGGCATGGAAAAACAACGGCGGAGCGGATATTTTCAGCGTCGGCGCACGTTTCCGCGACGGCTGGAGCGCCAACTGGGCGGACGGTCCGAACCGGACCGGAACCAGCAACACCCGTTTCCTGAACTTCAACCCGAAATGGAACACCCGCTATCTGGATTTTCTCGTTTCAAAGGGAAAGGCGAAAGTCGCGACAAAGGGAGTCATCCGGATCGACACGACCGCAACCGCGACCGTGACCGCCACGACGCAGCTGTTCAACATTGAAAACGGCGAACAGCTCGAAGCAGGTTCCGGCGTGGAAGGATACATCTTCGTCCCGGATGCCGGTTATGCCGTAACCGCCGTCAATTCCAAAGGCGTGACGGTCATCGACACGGCAAACGGAGTAGTCCCCTCCGGCGCCTCGTATCCGTGGATGATTACAAAGCTGAAAAACGGCAATTCCGAATTCTACACGATCAAATCCAAAGGCGGCACGTTCGACAACGGAAGAAGCGCCATCAAAATCGCCTACGTCTCCGTGACCGCGACGGAAACGGATGCCTCCGGAAACAGTGTAACGGTTGATGTTCCGTGGAACACCGGCGCGCAGTATCTCGCGCAGAAAGGCTTCAAGGTGGAAACGACCGCTTCCTCCTACGGCTTCACGCTCGCCCTGACGCCGGTCGTCGCGGAAAAAACAACCACGATGGACATCGACATCAGAAATGAAAGCCTGATCGGATGGAATTCCGACGGAACACCGCGCATCAGCAAGGACACCGGCCTGCGGACCAGAGTCATGATGAACAACGCCGGACAGACCTTCGTGGTCGGCGGGCTTTCCAAACGCTCTCTCGTCACGAGCGACGGCGGTGTGCCATGGTTGAAAAAACTTCCGCTTCTGGGCTATCTTTTCTCAACGGAATCGCAGGCGACGAAGCGTTCGCAGCTGGTTCTCGTTCTGGAATGCACCGTTGTCGATACTGTCGGTGCAAAACTGGACGGCAAAGCCGGGGAGGCAATCCGCGAAGCGAACGGCAGACTGACTGAAGCCGGAGTCAAAATTCCGTATGCAAACACGCAATGGGGATTCCGGAGATAATTCCCGTTCTTTTCAAAAAGGGTCTCCCGGTCCGGCGGGAGGTCCTTTTAATGCAGAGCCCGGAACGGACGGAACCGGCACGGCATTACCAGTTGTGGTACGCATCCACATCATAGAAATTCAGCTTATCGACATACGGCGACCAGGAATCCCGCACCTGCGGATCCTCCACAACGATTTTCAGCGGACCGGTCACGCCGCCGGCCCCCCAGCGGTCGTAAACACGGATCGTCAGCGTATTCTCCCCGCCGAACCGGATCAGTTCCGGCGGAATCCGGTAATTCCGCTTTACGGCATGGGCATTCGGAACCTTGTCGAGCGTCGTCTCGCCGATTTTGACGCCGTTGAAATAAGTCCAGTCCGCATCGTCGACCGGACCACCGGCAAGGCGGAGCGTGAACCGTTTCCACGCTTCGGGAATCGTGACTTTCACCCGGATCCACGCATAACCGTCGTACATTTTTTTCATATTCGCCGGAGTCTCCGAGGGATAACGGTAATACGGGTTATTCTGAGTGAATCCCTGCTTCTCCCAACAGACGCCGAGTTTATACGGCTTGAATCCGACGGTGTCGGAAACTTTGCCGCTGTTCCTCCCGTCCAGTTTCAGCATACCGTCTTTCAGCACGGTTTCCGCAAAAAGCGGAGTGACCGTGTTGTGTCTCATCCGCGGCGATGAAAAAAGTTTGAGATCCCTGCCAAGCGCAATATTCATATTATTGAAAATCGCGTTCCAGACCCGGCTGACTTTCTCGCGCATCCAGAACGACTCTTCCATCTGCGCCGGTGAGAGATTCATCACGATCACCGCGCCGGTCCGGAAATCATAGCGTCCGAACAGAGCCGGCAACGTCGTCACGGTCCATTCCGGCGGAGCGTCCAGAACGTCCATTTCCCGCGCTTCCCGGAAATAGAGGTCGGCATCCGGAATCCCCGCAAACAGCGGATCGTGTTTCGGAACGAGCGCACGGAATACCGGTCTCTTCGCCGTTTTCAGTTTCACGGGAAGCAAATCCAGCGGAGCACCCGGCAAAGCGACGTATGCGCGTTCGCGGTGAGCGGCGAAATCTTTGCGGAACGCCGCTTTCCGATTCTCCGGAACGGGATTCCTGCCGAGAATCACCACCTGGCGGTTCCCGATCTCCGCCGGATCCTCTCCGCTGAGCTTCTCATACACCATCCCCATGCGCCGGAGCTGTTTTTCATGCTCCGCATCGCCCAGATAAACAACGCTCTGCGCCAGAAGCGGCAGATTCGGACGGCTCATCTCCACAAGCATGTTATCCACCAGACGGGTCGCAACGGGATCAAGGCCGTAACGGGACGTCACGTCGAGCTGACAAAACAGAATCTGTCCGTGTTCTTTCCGCAGCTCCATCAGCGCGGCGAACATCAGGTTGAATCCGCAGTCGACAATCGTCGTGAAATTGCCGTAACTGGGTTTGCGGATCACGTTTCCGGCAACAATGCCGCCGTTGCCGCATTTCCATTTGGAACGCGGATAATGCGGTGTTTCCTCCGCGGAAAGAACAAACGCCGGAACGGAATCCGCAGAGCCGCGCCAGTCGCTGAAATCCCCGTCTTTCAGCCCGCGCACATAAAGACTGTCCGGACGGCGGATAAACGCGTTGCGGTAACTCGGCGACTCAAACACCAGATTGCCGAGATTGCACTGCTTCTGCTCGAAAATCAGGATTTTGAGTCCATGTTCCACCCGTTCTTCCCGTTCCAGCTGCTGCAGGAATTCCGGCACATGCTCTCCCAGCGCCTCCTGACCGATAATCAGCAGACGGCACTGTCCGGCGTCGTCCGGCGTTGCGACTTTGCGGAACGGGAAACCCGCTTTTCTCAGCATGGCTTCCGTCTTGCCGACTGGATCGTACAGTCCGGCGGAAACATTATGGAACTCCGGCGGAACGTGTTTCGGAAACACCTGAAGCGCCAATTCATCCGTACCGTATGCGGTGCCGTTCCGGTAAATCTCCAACAGCAGTTTGCCTTCGGAACGCTTTGCGACCTCCGGCGCGGAAAGCCGGATCGGATGCTTCAGGATCCCGCCCGGACTGACCGTCGCGCTCTCTTCCCCCTGCGAAACAGTCTTTCCCTCCAGGCGGAACTCCCAGCGGAAACGGAGTTTCTGGGGAGTCGTTCTGTCGTTGACCGCGACAATGCTTTTTTCAAATTTCTCGCCGGAGAAAAACGCGTGATCCTTGCTGGTAAAGTCATCCGTTCTGCCGCCGAGAAACACCAGAAGCGGACGGAACGCTTCGCGCATCACATGATAAAGTCCCTCCGGGCGGGAGAAATCGGTCATCTGATCCGTATACCCCGGACGGTCCGGCTTCGCTCCGGCGGTCTTGACCCGGTTATCCACTTTCGCCACCGCGCGGTGATTATACATGGAGCCATACGACCGGAACGCCTGATAAAGATCGTAACCATGCTGGAAATCTCCGAGCGCGGACATATCGTAGGCGCGCCATGCCCGGACCACATTCCGGTACATCAGTTCACAGACCGCGTTATAATTTGCGTTGCGTGCCGCATAGGCGGAAAAAATCCCGTCCGACAGATACGGAACCGGACGGTTTTCCCGTGCGAACACGGAATCGCCGAAAAACCGCGCGGCATGTTCCGCCGCCATGATCCTCCCGACCGGACCGTCAAAATATTCAAACTGACGCTGAAATGTAAAGTTCGACTCCACGACCATCAGCGGCTGTTTACGCTCCGACTCCGACCACTGCTTCGGCCAGTCCTCCTGTTCCTGAAGCGGTGTTCCCATCGACTGATAGTTCATGGAAGTGAAAATCTTTCCGGAATTGCCGCCCGCATGCTGAAACAGTTCCCTGCTCGGATCAAGCGACCGCATCAGCGTCTCCGCTACACGGGCGAAAGCACGAGCCCGGACCCGTTTCTGCGGAACATACGCGGTGTCGGTCAGTTTCGCCGGGTCCTGACACCACGGGTAATGGCAGGTGTTCATATCGGTGTACCACATCAGAATCGACGGGTAATTGCCGTAATGCTCCAGAAAACGCTCCACCCATTCCCGGTACAGCGCCATATCCTCGCCCTCATACGGCGGCATCGGAAACAGATTGTAAAGTCCCTGCCGATCCGATTCCCGCAGATAAGGAACGAATCCGCGCTCGCTGTTCCTCTCCAGTGGATTGAAGCGAACCGTATTGTAATTCATCTCTTTGGCATGGGCGACGTATGCCGCCATTCCACGTTCGCTACCGTAAAACACACTCGTCCGTTCCACGGCGGGATGCGCCCACATCCGCAGACGCGTCTTCCTGCCGTTCAGACGGAACTCCCCGTTCTCCACCCACATCTCGCGGAAACCGAAATCCGTATCCGGAAGCGCATCCGCTTTCTTTCCGTTGACGGTCAGTGAAACGGATTGCGTATACAGTTCCGGTTTCTCACAATCCCAAAGAACGGGATCGCGCCAGTTCTCCCGGAACACCACACGCTGATCCGCCTCTCCCGTCAACGGAAACTGCCGGATAAAAACTTTGTCTCGTTCTCCCGGACGGTGATAGCGGAATTCAACCGCCCCCTCACCCTTTATGCCCTGCGGATTCCGGATCCGGGTGCGCATCTCCAGATGTTTCTTCCGGAACGACGGAAACGCAACTGCGTTTTTCAACGACACCGGAGACGGCGACGACTCCAGCCAGACGTCATCCAGCGCCAGCGCATGATGATCCCCGCGGTCCGGATAGATCTGCCAGAGCGCCACGATGGAACGGTCCAGAAAAACCGTCACAACGTTCTCTTTCTCCAGCCAGTCGGTCACGTCGATCCGGCGGGCATTGGGAACAACTTGAAGCGCGCGGAAATCCTGACGGAACGAATCCAGAAGTCTGCCGTTCAGATAGACGCGTCCGTAGTTTCCGTGCAGATTGCTGAAGTTCAGCCAGATGCGCGTTCCTTTCCACTCATCCGGCACGGTGAACGAACGCTGATACCATCCCGCCGTGTCGATCCGGCGCGGAGTCTCCTGAGGCGTAAGTTTGCCGTCTTTCTCATAATAATGGTGAAAATGCCGGGAACGCGGACTTCCAGGAACGCGCGAATAGAGCTGCCGGACCTCACGCAGAGGCGCATAGGAGTAATTCTCCGCACGGAACATACGCCATACGCCATTCAGGGAGACACTGCAGCGAACGCCTCCGTGAGTCCGCCGTTCGGCATCTTCAAGGCTCCACAGCTTCCGTTCCAGCGGCGACGCCGTTTTCACATTCAGCAGCGCAAGGTCCTGCGCGGAAGGGATCTGCGCGGCGGGATCCAGCGTCACGCCGTCCGCCACTTCCACCGAGGTCAGCCTTTCCCATCCATCCGGCAGTTCAATGCGGCCCTGCGGTGCGTCGTCGAAACAGACCCGCATCCGTCCGCCTTCCGGTTCCAGCGTGAGCTTCAACGGTCGCGTCAAATCCAGAACATAGGGCGATTCCAGCACTTTCCCGCCCGCATTCAACGCGAGATTGCCGGAAGCCCCCATCGCGGTAACGGTCAGCGTCCGTTTTCCGCTTTTCAGCACAAGCAGCGGAGACGGTGCGGACAGACGTTTCGTCCGGAACCGGAGCACGGTCTCCATCCGTCCCCCATCCCGGCGGACGGAGTTCAGCGGCAGTTTCCGCAAACTCTGTTTTCTGCCGCCGATGGCTTCTGCAAGGACCTCGTCATCGGAGAGCTGACGGTCGTAAATCCGGAGGTCGTCATACGCGCCCCCGCCGACTTCAGCTTTGAAACGGTCCGATCCGGCTTTGCCGAGCCAGATGTTCAGAGCGGTTTTCAGACGGAAATCCGGCTTTTTCCATTTCTCCTCGGAACGCTTTCCGGCAGGACGCCCGTCAATGTAAACGGCGACTTCCCCTTTCGGAATGCTCCACGAAAACGCCAGATGAACCCATTTTCCCGCTTTCAGCGGATTTTTCACAATAACCTGCCGCTGATCCGGCGCGCAAACGCTCAGTTCCAGCCCTCCGGTATTCTTCGGCTTGATGAAATAAAACCGGAACTGTTCCGGCTTATATCCGTAAACAAGCCAGTGATCACCGGGCGCGGCGCCGTCCCATTCCGGCTTGAAAAAGAAAGAAACAGTCCCTTCCCGGCACTCCATTTCCGGAAGACGGTTCATATTCAGGGTTGTTGCCTGGTCATAAGCATACCGGCGGACTTCCAAAGCCCGTCCGTTCACGCCGTCCACATAACGCGGCTGACCGGAAATCTGCGCCGCATGATAGCGTTCCCCGCTCGGTCCGCTGATATCCGCCGTTCCATCCAGCGGAAGATACAACTGCGGAGCCGCCGAAGAAAGCAACGGCACACCGCAGGCCAGAACTATTTTCATGATACGATTCATCATAAATCTCCTCCTCCTTATATCTTTGATCAGTGAACAATAAATCAGCGTTTCTCTCTGCCGATCCAGAAACTGTTTGCACCCGGAGTATTGCTGACATAAGTGTCTGTCGGGCACTCCGCCAGAACCCGTTTTTCGCTGTAAGAGGCAACATGTCCGTCGCAGAACAGCATATTGCCGGTTCCGGAATGCGGAACATTGCCGTTAAACTTGTGCCAGTGCCAGCAACTGACGAATGGACTTGCCTGATAGATCTCCGCGACCAGAAGCGCTTTGCTCGGCGTATGAACCAGTTTCAGCGTTTTATAGCCAGCCTTTGCTTCTTCGGAATCCGCCGCGATTCCGTCTTTCAATCCGAACCCGGTATTGTTCAGTTCCTTGTTCATTCCGTACCGGAACCGGTCGCCTTGGCTTCCGCCGTAAGGAAAATCATTTTTCCGGAACTGGGTCGGAACAACAGGACTCTTACACCAGAAGAACGAACTGCGCATCATCCCCTTGGTCTTTCCCTCCGTATTGGGATTCCCCGGGTTATCCATATTCGGATAGGTATTGAGATAAGAACCGAGCTTGGTGAACCAGCCGATATTCGCGGGATCGTCGGTAACACCCGCACCCGCATCGTAACCGTTGTAACAAAGCGGCAGAAACTGATCGTTATCGTTGGCATACATGAAAAACGCGGTCCCGATCTGCTTCTCCCGGCTCCGGCAGTCTGCCGCACGCGCGGCTTCCCTCGCCTTGTTGAACGCCGGAAGAATCATTCCGGCAAGAATTGCAATGATTGCAATTACGATGAGAAGTTCTATAAGAGAGAACTTCAACACCCTTTTAATCCGTTTATTGCTCCGTTTCATACTCATTTTCCATTCCTTTCTCTTTTTCTGTTATATTTTTTTGAGACAATATGTTTCAGCAGTACCGCACAAACTCCGCCGGCGGCAGATAAATGACTTCCTCCCGCGGCAGGGTGGGCTGCTCCAGCCGGTCGACCAGCAGACGCACCCCGCGGCGCGCCTTCTCCGCGGTGCAGGTTCTGATCGCACCGATGATCTGCGGACTTTCCCGCAGAATGCGGAATTCATCCACGCCGATGATCAGTTCCGGAAAATATCCGGGGATCGTTTCCAGACGGTTCAGCACATCATACAGAGTCATACCGTTCAGCAGAATCGCGCTTGGCCGTTCCTCTTCAATATACCGGAGGATCTCCCCGCGTTCCTCCGCGGAATAATAAGTTTTATGAACGAGTTCGATTCCCGCCTGTTCCGCCGCAATGTCCAGTAAACGGTTCCACGGAAGCATGCGGTCAAAATAACCGAACATGCTCGTATGCCCGCGTTCCTTGAAACAGCGGCAGGCTTCCAGCAGAGCGGCGGAGATATCGCAGAGCAGGCTGACGGCATCCGGTTCCGGATAAGTGAAGCGGAGAACGGGAATCCCGTTTGCCCGCAAAAGCTCCCGTTGCGGCACATCGGCAATCGAAACGGCGGTCAACAGACCGTCGATCCGGTTCCGCATCAGGAAATCCAGCGCCTCCCCCTTCTCTTTGGACGAGTGTCTGGTAACGGCGATGATCGGAGAATAATCAAGCTGACGGGCGGCGTTCAGCACCTCCTCGGTCAGATGTCCGAAATAGCAGTCGGAAATGTTGCCGACCAGAAAACCGATGTTCCGACTCTTTCCGGTCCGCAGGGAACGCGCGAAACGGTTCGGGCGGTAATTCAACTTTTTGACCGCATCGCCGATCCGCTCCGCAGTCTCTCTGCTCATGCGTCCGGCTTTGCTTCCGCTCAGATAATAGGAAACCAGCGCTTTCGACACACCGGCTTCCCGTGCAATATCTTTCAAAGTTACCATTTTCACCCTTTGCTTAACCGTTTAACTAAATTATACTATATATTCGCAGAAAAGTCAAGAGGGGAATTTTATTTTTCTTTTCAAAAAATCGGAAAAAAATAATTTTTTTGAACTTTTTATCATTTTTCAAGAAAACAGGGATTGACATTTCCACAGGATTGTACTATAATTAAAATGATGTGGAAAAATGTTTGGCAGAAAGTATCGCCTTGACAGGAAAAATTCCGGACGGATTCCACACCTTTCCGGAAGTAAAGTCCCGTTGAGCCGATTTCAAAAGTATTGGCTCTACAAATAAAAAAACAGACTGTTAAAAGGATTTGAAACGATGAAAATGAAGGCTGAGAACGCAATATCCCATACACATTTTACCCTTGTAGAACTCCTGGTCGTAATTGCGGTGATTGCAATCCTTGCAAGCCTTCTTCTGCCGGCACTGAACTCGGCGAGAGAAAAAGCCCACTCCGTCTCCTGTACCAACAACCTGAAATCCCTGGGACTGGCTTCCATACAATATTCCGGCGATTCCGAAGACTGGCTGGTCCCGAACTGGAACGGCGACGGAACGGAATACTCTGTCCAAAACGGCAAGGAACGAACATGGATCGGTCTGTTGTGCGGATTCGATAAAGAGGCCGGCACCAACTGGAAACTCTGGAGCAGACCGGGGCCTTACGGCATCGCATGGAGCTGCAACCCAAGTCCCTCCGGCAACGGTTCACCGCCTCCGCGAAGAGCCGGACAGTTTTCCTGTCCGGCAGATCCGACACTGCTGACGTGGGGAAGTTATCTGACGAATTATCATATCAATCCTTACCTGCATGGAGGTGCCGTGAACAGCAATGACGACCGGCCCGGCAATACCAGAAAGATCACGCAGATTACCAGTCCGGCACAGGCGGTCAGCATGGCGGAGGGGCTGAGACCGTCGGCAATCTTCGTGTATGGCATGGACTACAACGGCAGCGGCTCCGGAAAGACGGTCAACTACACCCGTCACACCGGAACCGCCGGATATCTGCTCACAGACGGACACGTCGCCAGAATGAGCGAAGCCCGTGCTTTGAGTACGCACGGATACGATGGCACCGCCAACCGCATTTTGAGAGCCGGTTTCCGTCCGTAACACGGAAAAGAAAATTTTTCACCCCCCTTACAGGAGAAACAGATGAAAGAAACAGCAACATTCCTGCTGTGCTGCGGAGCCGCTCTGCTGGCGACGGGCGGAACGATCAACAACAATTCCACCGCAGAGCTCGGAACCCTGAACGGTCCGGTTCCCGGTGTAAAATTCGAACATATACAGATCGCAAGAGATGTCACAAGGGCAAATCCGGAGCGAATCTATTATCCGGTCACGGTCAATGGTGGCAATCCCGGAAAATGCATGATGCTCCCCGGTTACAGGGGACTCCGCTCCTACCGTTTCTCCCTGGAAGATTTTTACATCCGCGAAGCCTGCGAAGTGGAAATCTCTTTCGACGCCAAAGCCGGAGCGAACGAAGACGGCAAATACACGCCGAATCAGCTGTTCCGTGTGGATTTCCGCGCGAATACCGACGGAGACCGCGACAAATACTATCCGATGCTCAAGGGATTTACGTTCCGTCCCTCGGACAAATGGCAGAGATTTTCCAAACGCTTCAAAATCAAGGGATATACGAATTTTTACAGCATCTGGGTCATGCCGGGCGCCGGGAAAAACGTCAACACGCTTTATCTGGACAACTTCCGCTTTGCCCGCGTCGGAGCTCCGACAAAACCGCAGGAGGAGTACTCCGTGACATTCGATAAAATCGAATCGCTCTACCGCTCCGGAGAGCCGGTGAAAATGACTTTCCGCGCGCTTCTCGATACACAGGAGAAAGAGCTTCGGGGAACCATCGGCATCCGGTTCTTCCACGATGGAAAGCAAGTCGCCGAGCTCCCCGTTGCATTGACCCGTCAGACGGACGGCGTTTACGAGGGGACCGCTCTCTGGAAGCCGGATCTCCACGGAGCATTCGCCGTTTATTTGAATCTGAAAGGAAGAACGCCGGAACGGATCGGCGGAGATTTTGCGATCATTCATGATCCCGTCCAGCATCCGCGCTTCTCTCCCGGCTGGGCTTTGGGATCGAACACGGAGAACGGCATCCGGTTCTATGCCGTGGATGTTCTCGACACCACGTTCATCTGCCTCGCGGGAGGCGTTGAAAAGACGTTCCGCGACATGCGGCTCAGCGGGCAGTCGATCGGCAGGGTCTGGGGACACTGGCGCGCGACCGAACCGGAACCGGGAAAATTCAGCAAAAATCCTCTCGACGACACAATCCGGATGATGAAGAAACACCGCATCGAACCGGTCTTCTGCCTGGTCGGCAGCTTCAATACCAGGCCGGACATACAACAGGTGCTCAAAAAAGGACAACACGGATTCCCCGCGCATCTGGCAAAGTGGCACACGGTCACAAAGGACAACCGGGACGCGGTGCTCATGATCCCCGTCAAAGGCGTCTATGACCGCTATCTGGATTTTGTCCTGAACACCTGGAAAGACGATGTCAGAATATGGGAAATGAGCAACGAGCCGGGGCTCCTCATCCGTCCGCCGGACGGACATGCGAAATGGTTCATTGATCTCTGCAAATACACCTATGAGACGATCAAAAAGACACAGCCGGACTCCATCGTGCTCGGCAACGGCGTAACCGGAGACTTCGGCATGAACATCGTCGGCTGGTGCAATCAGCTGAACCGGGAAAATCCGGATTATGTGAACTGGCTCGACGGAGTTGCATTTCATCCCTATAACTGCGGGCTCGACTACATGAACGGCATGTACTTCCGCTACCGCGACGTCGTCCGTGACATTTCCAAAACACTGAAAGTCAAAAAGCCGCTCTGGAACACGGAAAACTATTATCTTGCAACCGCTTACGGCAAACAGATCAATTATTACCTGAACAAGGAACGTTTCGGAGCAAATGAGGTCGCGCGTCAGTTCCTCGACGGATTCCTGAACGGAGTCAAGGCGACGATGGCAAATACGACGACCGCTTTCTACCGCCAGGTGAACGTGAACGGACTTGCGGCGCCGAACGACGTATTCGCCGCAACGAACGCGCTCTCCGTTCTGTTGAAAGAGATGGATAACGTCCGGGAGCTGCCGCTTTCCCAATGGGTCCGCGCCGGAATGTTCCTGAGCCGGGACGGAAAGAAGGCGCTCGGATTCCTTTACGATATGCGTCCGTCGGGCAGCACATGGATTCCCGGAAAGGCGGCGGCACAGGTGTTGGACATCTACGGCAATCCGGTCAACCAAAAGGAATACACGCTCAAATTCGAACCGTATTACGTCACCGGAACTCCCGCCGGAGTCCGGGAACTGTTGGAAAAATCGCAATTCCGTCTGCAAAACCCGGTGGAGGTCCGCGCACGCCGGTTCGGGGAGACAGTCTTTTTCGAAGGGAAAAATCTGACCGGACTCCCGATTGAAATCGAAGCGGAAACCGGTTCACTGCCGGTAAGCTTCTCTTTCCGTCAGGATCCCCGGCTGAGCACGGTCGCGGTCGACGGCTTCAACGGTTCCCTGAAAAACATCCCCCTGATTCCGGATACGCCGCAGTATCGTCTTCCCGCGAAACTCAAACTGGAAAACGGAAGCGCGATGAACGTCTCGTTCGACGGAAAGATGCTGATCGTCGAAGCGGAGGTTAAAGACCCGCAGGTCCGTCCGGGAAAAGTCTTTCACGAAGGCAGTTGTGTTGAACTGTTCATCGACGACCAACCGTTCCGCAATCTTGCACGGAATGCGGTACACCCGCTTCAGTTTTATGGAACGCCCGACGGCGGAAGAGGCGTTTTGAAAGGAGGGAAACGCCGGGATGTTCCCTTTGAATTCAAACAGGAAAAAACGCAGTCCGGCTGGCGCGCGGAATTCCGCATTCCGGTTCAAAAAGAGTATATCGGAATGGACCTGATCGTCACCCGCGGCGACGGCGAAAAAGAACGGATCAGCGGAATTCAGAGGGGTACTTCATACAAAGACCGCTTCCATTATCCGCTGTTCAAGCTCGGCTGGAGGGAGTTTCTGAAAAACGGATCCTTTGAACAGAGCCGTTTTGGAGCACCCGACCACTGGTTTTACAGCGTCCGGAACGGAAGCTCTTTCCTGTGTGCGGAGAACTGCGGGCGCTCCGGAAAAGGGATGATGGTGGAAGTGGTCGGAGAACAGTCCGCACCGTCGGTGATCCATCAGCGTGCGGAATTCCCCGCAGGCAAATACCGGAAAGGGACTCTGAGCTTCACCGCAAAGCTGGAAAACGTAAAAACGAGTGCGGAAGGCAAAGGAAAACACGGGCTCTCCATCCGCTTCGTCATGAACCGTCACGGAGAAAATTACGCGGAAAAATATCTGAAAAAGGATATCACCGGAACCAGCGGCTGGAAGCTGTATCAGATCCCGGTCGAACTGAAAAACAACACGGATTTTCTGGATGTCGAGCTCGGACTGGAGGCAGCTTCGACCGGAAAAGTATTTTTTGACGACATCAAACTGGAACTGGAATAACAATCCGAACCCAAAAGGAGATGGTATCATGAAAAGACTGTTTTTCGCTCTCACACTGACCGCATCAACTCTTGCATTCGCCGCGGAGGACATCAGAATCGACCTCGCGGCAAAAACCGGACTCATCTGCAACTCCGTTTCCAAAGGAGTAACCGGTTCTCCCGCCCGCTGGATGAAAGAGCGGCAGGATCAGCGTCTCCTGATCACCGCAAAGTCCGGTCCCGAATGGAAAAAGCACACGTTCACTTTCACACCGAAAGCCGATGGTCAGGTCGAATTCATCATTATGGGCAATCAAAGAAACCGGGATGTCTGCTACGACAACGTGACAATCAAAGGCGCTGAACTGAAAAACGGCGATTTCGAAGAGATGAACTCAAAATCGCTCCCGCAGAACTGGCGCCTCCGGCAGGAAGAGCTCCGCTCCGGCGATGCGGCGTCCGGAAAATACTATGTACAGACCAATCACGACAAACGGGCAACACAGATCATTACAGTCAAAGGCGGACAGCCTGTCGAAATCAGTTTCATGGCAAAAGCCGCCCGATAAGAAATCGGCTTCCTGAGAGTGCGGAAATTTTCCGCACTCGCCTCCATGTACATGTCCGGCGGGAGAGTCGCCGGACGGTTGTTTTTTATTATACAGCAGAAAAATTCCAAAAGTATTTTATTCCGAAAGACGAAAATCGGCAGAAAGTTCACAAAAAACGGGAAAAAGTAAACAATCAGCCGAAACGATACGTTATATTGTAAAAAGAATTGGCTCGGCAAATTATTTTGAACTTTTTATTGTTTTTTCAGGAAAACGGGTATTGACATTTCTACAGGATTGTACTATAATTAAAATGACGTGGAAAATGTTTGGCAAAAAGAATCATCCTGGCAAGAAAAATCCGGCGGATTCCACTCCTTTCCGGAAATAAAGATTCTTTCTCAAAGCATATCTGCGACGAAGAGTTTAAGAACGATACAAATACAACCAAAGGAGCTGTAAAAATGCAATGCTATAAATGTAAAAAATGTCATCAATTCACTTTGATAGAACTTCTTATTATTATATCAATTATTGCTATTCTTGCATCTATTCTTCTACCTGCACTGAGCAAAGCTCTGGGAAAGGCTCAAGCAGTAAAATGCCTGTCCAATCAGAAACAGCTCGGCACCATCAATCAGATGTACGCCGATTCATTCAACGGCTATACGGTTCCGGTAGGGGGAATTTATGGAGAACCGTCACCGGACAATTGGTCCACAATTCTGTATCAACTGGGTTTTCTCACAGAAAAAAACAAGATCGTCGCCTGTCCCGCCCTTCCCTCGGTGAATGCAGCCCAAACATACGGCATCAACAATTATATCAAGGAAGATCCGAGAGGATGGGGGTGGAAACCATTTCTTAACTTGAAAAAACCGGGAAGCTACTTCAAATGGAAAGATTCCGAATTTCAGAATTTCTTTAAACCGTCTAATTTTCCCTTTCTGGCAGACTCTGTCAGATTTTATCCGGGAATGCTGCAGGTGAAAGAACAGCGTTGGTTTTTCTTCTATCCGTATCCGGCAACCGACACAGATGACGGCAAAGTTCACATGCGTCATCTGTGTCGCGCCAATATGCTCTTTCTGGATGGACATGCAGACTCACAGACATACAGCATGTTGAGAAGCAAGTGTAAATTCGAACGGGGGCCAAATTCTACAAACTCAAGCCTTGCCTATTGAAACAAGATCCCCATCAAAACCGGAGAATAAAACATGTTCCTCTACAGAAAAATCATTGCTCTGACTCTTTTGACAGCTCTTTGCAATGGATATGCCCATACCGTACTGAAAACAGGAAAGGATGCAGGCACGGTACGAACAGAAATCTTTGGCAACAACCAGCTCCATTACGGCGACGGATACGGAGTCGTAGATCGTCAGGGAGTACTCAACCCGGAAATGATCGCATTGCTGCAGGAAGCGGGAATGACGATCCAACGGTATCCGGGCGGATGTTCTACACATTTCTTTAACTGGAAACAGGCGGTCGGACCGAACCGCCGGAAATATACAGCATTTGCCCTTCCGGAATTCCTCGCCTTTTGTGAGCGAAGCGCAGTCAATGCAGTTATTACGGTATCAGCATTCACCGGGAAGGCAGAGGACGGAGCGGACCTTGTTGCATATCTGAATCTCCCCGCAAACGGCGGAAACTCCATGGCAGCTCTCCGCGCAGACGATGGACACCCCGCGCCTTATGGAATAAAATATTTTGAATACGGCAATGAGGTTTATCACGGCACGACCTGCCGCCGCAGCCTGAAACATCATCGTTTCATTACTCCGGAACAATATGCGGAAAATTATCTTGCATACCGTACAGCAATGAAGCATGTGGATCCGGAAATAAAACTTGGAGTCGTCATGTACAGCCCCCTCTCCAAATATAAGGATTCCGCTGACTGGAATAACCGTGTGCTCGCGAAACTGAAAGGCAACTATGATTTTCTAATCATTCATCTTTACTGTCACGATCCGTTAACGTCGGGAAAAACAATTGCGGCATGGGATTTCTTTCTGTCCGCCCGCTATATAACCTCCTCCGCGCTGAAAAACATTCTAAAACAGGCGGAACAGCATGGAAAAAAGAATCCGCCGCTCGCCGTAACAGAATTCAACAGCAATATTGCCATCCACTCCACGCTGCTGAGTGCGTTGGTCTGCGCACAAACGTATCATGCCATGCTGTATACACCGGAAGTATTCATGGCGAATTTCTGGCAATTTGCCAATGAAGGATGGGGAATGATCAGGAATTACAAAAAACCGTATCTCCGCCGTCCGTCATTTCTAATGCTGAAACTCTTCCGGAAATATCTTTACACCAGGTTGCTCGAACCGGAAATTACCACATCCTCTGTTACGATTCCTGCCTGCCCGGAGCATCCCGTTCCCGACAAGCAGGAACTGGAACGCGATCTGATTTCCGGCAGAGAACTGAAAATTGAACAGAACGGAGAATTCGCGGTCCTCAAACATCCCGGCGATGTGGTCGAAATCAAATTTCTGAATGATCGGGCATGGAATTTTTTCCATGTCAGCTACCGGCAGCCTATCGCAGCGGATCCTTTTTACGGCTATCGGCTTACAGCGGAAGTACGTTCTGAAGGGATGGAGGAAAGCTCCGGTCCACAGATTCAGCTTGGCGATACCAGGGGATGGACACAGACCAGATCGGCCGCCTCTACTCCTCCAGTCCGCCCGGCAGAATGGACGAAAGTGGAAGCGGAATATATTCCCCGTGCAGATACCGATTCTTTAACCATCACATTCCGACGAATCTCCGGCGGAGGCAAAGGTCGAATGTTTTTCCGTAATCTCCGTCTCAGTCGCTTCCTGCGCCAGAGAGAACAGCTTCCTCTGATCGAAGCGACCGTATCCCAGACAAATGACGGCAAAAAACACGCGTTTCTCCTGTTGAACCGTTCCAATCGACCGGAAAAAACCGTTATTGAATATACAGCTGCGCGGCGCGTCATTGCAGAAACCCTAACCGGTCCCTCCCCTCTGGCGGACAATGAATCCAATCCCGGAAATATCCGGATCATACAGCTTCCGGTAAGAAATGATGGCCGGAGCCTGACCATCGTTCTGCCGCCCTGGTCCCTGACCGGCATCCGCGCCGAACAATAGAACACAGTTACACTCCGTTATTGAAAATTTGAGTCGGACAAAACGTTATGAAGTGTGAGACTTCGGCAAGCAATACTCAGGAAACATCGAAATACCGACTTTTCTATCAAATAACGAGCTGCCGACTTTTCAACTTAAAGACAAACTTTTCAAATACGGGTGGTGTCCTTTCACAAAATGAGGAAGTCCTGAACCGGCTACCGGAACCCGATAGTAACCGTGAAGCAGTCCACAGAGAAGCGATGTTTCAATAATTTCTTTATCCAGAGGATGGAATTTGACCATTGCGTCACCAGTTCTCCACATTCTATTATACAACAGAGATAATTTCAAAAATACTTTTTATTCCGAGAGACGAAAATCGGCAGAAAGTTCATAAAAAACGGGAAAAAGTAAACAATCAGCCGAAACGATACGTTATATTGTAAAAAGAATTGGCTCGGCAAATTATTTTGAACTTTTTATTGTTTTTTCAGGAAAACGGGTATTGACATTTCTACAGGATTGTACTATAATTAAAATGACGTGGAAAATGTTTGGCAAAAAGAATCATCCTGGCAAGAAAAATCCGGCGGATTCCACTCCTTTCCGGAAATAAAGATTCTTTCTCAAAGCATATCTGCGACGAACAGTTTAAGAACGATACAAATACAACCAAAGGAGCTGTAAAAATGCAACGCTATAAAAGCCGGAAACGTTATCATTTTACCCTCATAGAACTCCTCATCGTCATATCAATTATAGCAATTCTTGCCGGAATGCTCCTCCCGGCGCTGAACAGCGCGCGAGCCAAAGCACGCACCATCAGCTGTATGAACACGATGAAAGGGCTCGGCACGGCAGCGGTTCAATACGCTTCCTCGTTTGACGAATTCTGGGTACCATACCGGAGCGATGCACCGGGGTCTTCCTCCTCCCGGAAATGGTTCGCTCATAACGAAGCATTCATGGAAATGCACGGATTGTCAAGACATCCCTCTTATCCGGAATTCGTCCGCAGAAACACGGTCTGCCCGGAACAGCTGAAGCCTTCCCCCGACACCAATTTCAAGCCGGAAATATGGATCCCGATAGGCAATGCCTACGGATTGCCGTGGGGCGCAGGCTCGGAATTTCATCCCGGCGGAGAAAGCGGCCCGGCGGAATGGCAGATCTTCCGTCTCAACAAGATCCGCACGCCGTCCGCCTCGTTCGGCTTTCTGGAATGCAGCACCAGCGGACGTGTCGGATTCTGGAACTGCACATTAACGGCATACGAAACGAATCCGTTTGGAGAGCATATTGCCCCATTCCGTCATCCGGGTCTGCGGCTCAACGCAGTTTTCTTCGACGGTCATGTGGAAAACCGCGGCTACCGCCAGGTGGAGGGCGGAATTCCGGCTAATACGAAAACACATCCGAACTGGCTGCTCTGGCATCCGTACTAAGAAAGACCATCCCCGGCCATTTTCCATATTTCCCGTCTTTCCGGCAAAATCATTGCAGTGCATCGAGTGCATGATTTTGCCAATTCCACAAAGAATATCTTTAAATTTTTCTTTTTTTTCAAAAAAAGGGGATTGACATTTTCCATGTTATGATGTATAATTAAAAACAGATGCTAAATAATGCTAACAAAAAGAGTGTTTCCGAATATGAAAAAGAAAAAACCTCCGGTTGCGGAATATATGAAGATCCGGCGTTATATGCTCCATTTTGTCGAGCAGGCGGGGGAACAGTCTGTGCTGGCGCCATCTATTCTGGAACTCTCACGGAAATTCGGAGTCAGCAGACCGACCGTCAGCAAAGCAATGAAAATGCTGACCGATGACGGTTATATCATCGGCCGTCCCGGCGTCGGGGCATTCACCAATCCTGCCAAGATTCACCGTTATCAGTTACGGAGCTACCGGAACATCAGTATCATTGTCGGCGACGGAATGCTGGTGCATCAGGCCCCCTACCAGACCGAGATGATGGCGCGTATTCTGCTGAATCTTGCCCGGCAAGGTTTTGAAACCAGTTTTCTCCAGCTGACCTCACATCAGGATGAACAGATTCTTGAAGAACTTTCCATGAACCAGTTCTCCGTTCTGTTGTGGATCCTGCCGCCCAGGGAAATGTACCCCGTCATCCGTGAACTGAGAAAAATGGGACGCAGTGTCATATCCAACGGGAAAAGCGATGACGACCACTGCGGAAACGTGTTCCTTGATTACGAAGGACTCGGCTATGAGGTCGGACGGAGACTTATTGCGGAGGGCCGGAGCAAAGTCGTCTATCTCCTCGACAATCCAGCCTGGGGGCGTCCGCTCGCCGGCATGAAACAGGCGTACCGGGAAGCCGGAATCGAACCGGATCCGGATCTCACATTCACTACCGCCGTGGACCTGTGGGACCGGCTGGCAGAACTCCTGAACACACCGGGAAAAGTCGATTCTGTCTTCAGCGCAGTCTGCTCCACCAGTTTGTTTCTGCCGTTCTACCGGCAGCTTTCGCCGGAGGTCCGGAAGCGGAACCGGTTTATTCTGGAAGAGGATTATTGCCCGCCGGACGAATTTTCCGGCTGGCTGTTCCAAACCCCGTTTCAGGAACTGGCAGACGAAACCATCCGTCTGATTTCGTTGGAAACAGAAGGAATTTCACAGGAAGAAGCCCATATAAAAATCAATCTCCCGCTGACGGAGACAAAAGGAGGAAAAACAGCATGAGAACCACCCGAAACACACATCAAATTCGCAGAAGGAAAAGCTATCATTTCACCCTCATAGAACTCCTGGTGGTCATATCAATTATAGCCATATTGGCAGCTCTTCTTTTGCCCGCGCTGAACAGTGCGCGTGCCAAGGCGCGAACCATCAGCTGTATAAACACGATGAAAGGACTCGGCACGGCGGCAGTTCAATACGCTTCCTCGTTTGATGAATTCTGGGTTCCCTACCGGTGCGATGCGCCGGGGTCTGCCTCCGCACGGAAATGGTACTCACATAATGAGGCATTTATGGAAATGCACGGATTGTCAAGGCATCCTACTAACCCGGAATACGTCCGCAGAAACACGGTCTGCCCGGAACAGCTGGCTCCTTCCACCGATACCAATTTCAAGCCGGAAGTATGGATTCAGATACAAAATGCCTACGGACTGCCATGGGGCGCAGGCTCGGAGGTTCAGCCCGGCGGAGAAGGTGGAGCGGAATGGCAGATCTTCCGTCTTAATAAGATCCGCACGCCGTCCGCCTCGTTCGGCTTTCTGGAATGCGGCGCTGGCGGACGAGTCGGATTCTGGGACAGTCTGCTTACGACTTATCAAAACAAACCATTCGCTGACAACACGCCCGCATTCCGTCATCCGGGCCTGCGGCTCAACGCCATTTTCTTTGACGGTCATGTGGAAAACCGCGGCTACCGTCAGGTGGAAGGCGGAACGCCTGCCCATTCAAAGACGCACCCGAACTGGCTGTCCTGGCATCCATACTGATTAAGGAAAAACCGATGAACCGAAATCGAAAAGCCGTTCTCCAGCCTTTTCTGGATAAACAGGACTACATGGAAAACCGGATCCGTCAGGGAATTGACTCCAGCCGGAAAGCGTGGTGCCGGATCCGGCTGGAAGACGCCGCGCACAATGCGATTCCGGGTGCGACGGTAAGAATTGCACAGAAAAGCAGTGATTTCAAATTCGGCGCCAATCTTTTCATGCTGGGCGAATTTCCCCGTGAAGAATTGAATGCCAAATACGAACGCCGCTTCTCCGGGCTGCTCAATATGGCGACTCTGCCGTTTTACTGGCGGGACACGGAACCGGAACAAGGGAAGCTCCGCTGCCGGAAAGGGGATGCGCACATTTACCGTCGTCCCCCGGTGGAACTGTGTCTGGAATTCTGCGAAACGCATGGGATCGAACCTAAAGCGCATTGTCTGAATTATGCCTGCCACGCACCGGACTGGCTCCCGGCGGATACGGCGACGGAAAAGCGGCTTCTGGAAAAACGTTTCCGGGAACTTTCGGAACGCTTCGCATGTCGGATTCCGGAGTGGGAAGTCACCAACGAAACATTTTACGAGTGGAACCGGTTCCGCGGCCGCTCCGAGTTTTTCCAGGACCCGGACTATGTGGAATGGAGTTTCAAAACGGCGGAGCGGTTCTTTCCGGCAAACAGGCTGTTCATCAACGAAATGCAGGAACGGATCTGGGACAATCGCAGTTTCTACGGCAACCGCAGCAGCTATTACATGCAGATCGAACGGGCATTGCGCAACGGCGCCCGGATCGACGGAATCGGGATGCAGTTCCACATGTTCCACCGGCGGGAACAGGAGGCGGAAAAAACTGCGGAATATTACGATCCGGAGCGTATCTACAACGTGCTCGACTGTTACGCCGGATTCGGAAAACCGCTTCAGATCACGGAATCAACCATTCCCGCATACAGCGAAAATGCGGAAGACGAAGAGATTCAGGCGGAAATCCTCCGTAATCTGTTCCGTATCTGGTTCAGTCATCCCGCCGTGGAGGGAGCGGTCTACTGGAATCTGGCGGATGGAACGGCTGCCGGTGCGGCAGGCGACATGACAAGCGGGGAAAATTATTATTACGGCGGACTCCTCCGGCGCGATCTCTCCCCGAAACCCGCTTACGATATGCTCCGGGAACTCATCACCGGAGAATGGCGGACCTCGCTGGAAGCGGAAACGGATGGAAACGGCGAACTCCGGTTCCACGGTTTTTCCGGCGGTTACGAACTGACGGTCAACGGCTGCCGCCGCGAATTCCGCGTGGAACGGATGCAAAGCAGTGCCGTTATACTCGTCATTGACAAATAAAAAATCTGACTGTATGGTATAATTATGATCAACGAAAGGAACAAACAATGAAACACCAGCTCAAATGGTATTCCCTCCTGCTTCCGCTCTGTCTGTGTGCGGCGGAGCCCGTACTCTACATGCCGCTGGATGACTCTGCGGATGTCATCGGCCCGAAAGGCGGAAAGATCGCCGCGGGAATCGTTCACGGACGCACCGGGTATCAGCCAGGCGTAATCGGCAAAGGGCTCGACGTGAAGCGCCACGCCTACGATCAGGCAACCGCGCTGACATTCACCAATATGCCCGCAATGGATTGCAGCAGCGGAACGGTGTCGTTCTGGTTCAAACCGCACTGGAAAGAGACCGATCCGGAGTCGCATACCATTTTCTCCGCACGCGATGCAAAATGGAAAGGCTTCCGCTGTTATCTGATCAAAGGGAAAAACGGTACGATCGAACTCAGCGTCTGCTCCCCGAAACAGGTGCAGATCCTGCGGAAGAATTTGTTCAAGCAGGGTGAATGGCACCATGTCGCATTCACCTGGGATCAGGCGAAAGGCGAAGCACGCCTGTACGTCAATGGAAAATCCGTCGGGGAACGGACCATTCCCGACGCCTATAAAAAATACGATGCTCCGATCAATCTCAATCTTTACTGCGGCTGGGAAAGTACCGACCGTTTCAAAGCAAACGTCGGCAACGGCGTTTATGATGAGCTCAAGGTATTTGACAAACCGCTGAACCCCTCTGAAATCTTCGTGCTCGCTTCCGGCGGAGCCGGCGACAAACTCTCCCCGCTCTCCCTCGCCCCGGCGGCCCGCAAGGGAAACAGTCTCGAATTCGCATTTCGCAACGAAGAGAGCCGTCTCCCCGGACCGAAAAAACTCCTGATTCTCAGCGGAAGCACGCCGGACCGGAAAATCAGCTTTACTGCGATGGGCGCATCGGGCAAACTCTCCATGATCGTGGAATGCGGAGGCAAAACCCGGACCATCGAAACCAGCTACACGCTGAAACTGGATCAGCCGCACCGGATCGCACTGGAACAGAACGGCAAAACGCTTCTCTTCAAACTGGATGACGCCGTACAGGGAAAAGTGGAACTAGCCGAGCCGTTCGGCAGGATCGTCAAGGCGGAAGGTGCGGAAGGCGTTTCCCTGACCGCCCCCGCCGCGCTCCCGTCTAAAGAACAAACGGCACGGCTCGCCGGAACGGAGGTCCGTCCGGTCGAGCAGCCTCTCTGGGATCTCTCCGATGCCGCCCGCTCTGCAGACGGCGTCCGCCGCGGTGTCTGTCTGAACGGTATTTGGCGCGTAATCCCCGTCAACGATTACACCTATGCGCCTCCCGCGGGCGACTGGGGCTATATGCGCGTCCCCGGCAGTTTCCGTTCCCCGCTTTATCAGATTTACCGCGACAAAGGCGGCAAACTCGTCTCAGCAAACTGGCAATGGAACAAGCGCGGACTGATCGACTACCGCGCGGGATGGTACCAGCGCGTTTTTGAAGTTCCCGCCGACTTGCGGAACAACGGGCGTCTCTGGCTGAATTTCACCAATCTCAACGGCGATGCCGGACGCGTTTATCTGAACGGCAGGCTGATTGATGAATTCCGGCAGGACTTTAAAACGTTCACCGTCGTCCCGAACGCCCGCCGGTTGGATGTTACCGGACTGCTGGCAAAAGACGGAAAAAATGTGCTGACGCTGTTCATCGACCGCCATTATGTCGGGCTCTGGCAGGGCAAACCGAGTATCGGCGACCACGGGGAAATCGCGCTGGATAACATCTGGCTTGAAAATGCGCCGTCGGAAATCGCCCTGAAAGCGGCTGTCGCCCTCCCCTCTTTCCGGAAAAAAGAGGTCCGGATGCGCGCCCGTCTGCAGAATACCGCCGGAAAAACCGGTAAAGCCGCAGTCCGTTTCGACTTTCAGCGGAACGGCAGGACAGAACGCTCTTTCCGGAAAGAAATCACTCTCAGCGGCTCACCGGAGCAGCTTGTCGTCTTCACGGAAAAATGGGCGAATCCCGTGCTTTGGGATGCGGAAAACCCGAATCTTTACCGTATGAGCGTGGCGCTTGAACAGAACGGTCGCGATGCCGATACTCTTCCGGCAAAAGATTTCGGTTTCCGCGAGGCATGGGTCGAAAACGGCGACTTCCGCATGAACGGTCAGAAACTGCGTCTGCGCATGTGGGCAAGCCCCGGTCTGAACCGGATGCGGTACTATTACGGCAACCCGAAAGCCATGGGACAGTACGTTGCCCATATCAAAGAAATGAACTATGACACGGTCCGCTTCGATCCGTTCAGAAAAACGCTTCAGGTCGCATGGCCGGAATATCTTGACGAATCGAACCGTCAGGGGCTCTACAATCTCTTCCAGATGATCCCGTATGAAGACGAGGAACTGACCGGTTACACCGCCGAAGTCGAACGTTTTCTGGAACATTACGGCAATCATCCGTCGATTCTGATGTGGTACACCGATTTCAACACCTGCGGTTATCCATGGGATCAGGACCCGGCGAAACTGACGGACACGGACTACATTCCCGTATCCAAGCGCCATGCCCGCGAGCGCGCACAGGTTGCGGAGAAAGTGATGCGGGCGCTGGATCCGGGACGCGAGCTTTTCCAGCACGCGGGCGGCAACTCCGGAAAAATTTTCACTTCCATGAACTATCAGTCGTTCGGCACTCCGCTCCAGGAACAGGAAGACTGGCCGAAACAGTGGTCGGAATCGGAACGCAAGCAGCCGCTGATGGTGGTGGAATCGGCGTTCCCGTACCCGATGCAGTACTGGCATTTCGACAATGCCAAACTCGGATCGCTCGGAGCGGAACACGCGGCGCGTTACTTCGGCGACTCCGTGTTTGCAAAAGAAGTCCGTCCAATCCCGCACGCCCATAACTGGCTCAACTCGCCGTATGCGAACTGGAATGCCAACATTCTCGATCTCTCCGCGATGCTCTACAGGCACGTCGTGAAAGCGTGGCGCGCCTACGACATGTCCGCTCTCGGCGATTTTCCGGGTGAACGCGACCTGATCCGCACCGCCCGCACCTACGATCAGCACAATATGGTCTATGAAGTGGACAACAACGTCAAAGCCCCCGGACTCAAGCCCGATATTCCCGTCGGCTGGAGCGAAACGCAGCGTCATCTGCTGACCGACTACTCGCAGCCGGAGGGGCTTCATTCCGTGGTCCGCGCCTCGTTTGAACCTCTGCTGATCTTCCTCGGCGGTATGCCGGAAGATTTCACCAACAAGGATCACGCATTCTTCTCCGGCGAAAAATTCCGGAAAAGCGTGGTCATCGTCAACGACCGAACCACGAAACAGACGGTTTCCTGCCGCTGGGAGCTTGTTTCGGACGGAAAAATCATTCAGCAGGGCGAAATCACCGGAAACGCCGATCCCGGCGCCATCCTCAAACTGCCGATCGAACTCACCGCTCCCCAAGTCTGCAAACGCACGGAAGCGGAACTGCGGCTGACGGCGCTGAAAGACGATGTGCTCGTCAAAGAGGACAGTTTTGCTCTCCAGTTCTTCCCGAAACGGGTCCGCCCGGACTTCCGCGATGTCGCGGCCGGATTGTATGATCCTGAAGGACGCACCGAAACGATGCTGAAACAGGCGGGCTTTCCGTTCCGCAAGGTCCGGACGCTTGACGATGTCAGACAATGCCGTCTGCTGATCATCGGCAGCAATGCGCTGAAAGAAGCAAACCCCGAATTGCTGAAACAGGTGGAACGCGCAGGGTTGATCGAAAGCGGGCTGAAAGTGCTGATCTTTGAACAGAAAGCGTGCAATCTCGCCAATTTCGTGTTTGAGTCGCCGAGCTATCGCAATGCCTTTATCCGGCGTCCGGAAAGTCCCTACATTGCGGGACTGAAAGAAGAGGATTTCAGCAACTGGCGCGGAGCGGCGGATTCGGTCCCCGCGTTTGTTCTCTCAGCGGAAAACAGTCCGCATTACCCGCGCTCCAAATGGAAATGCGGAAACGGCGGGATCGTTGCCGGAAACGTAATCCGCAAGCCCAGCTACGGAAATTTCAAAACGATTGTCGACTGCGGATTCAATCTGATGTTCGCCGCTCTGATGGAACTGCGGAAAGAACACGGACTCGTTCTGTTCTGTCAGCTGGATGTAACCAACCGTTATCTCAAAGACCCGGCCGCAACCCGGCTCGTGGACAATCTGCTTTCTGAGATGGGCAAACGGTTCGTTCCGGTCGGGCCTCAGCGTGCCGGCTTCCTCGGCGATGAAAAGAGCGAAGCGATTCTCAAACGCATGGGCGTGAAATACCGCAAGCTCAATCCCTCCAATCTCTGGACGATCGGCAATGAACAGGTTCTGCTGCTTGGCTCCGACCCGGTCCCGGCGAACCGCCGCGAAGCACTGAAAAAATATCTGTCGCGCGGCGTCACCGTGATCGCTCTTCCGGGCGCACCGCTGGATGTACTGCCGGGCGGGATGAAGCGCGGAACGCGTTCCCTGTTCCGCGCCTCGGTCCCGAAAAACGATCCGGTGTTTGCCGGAATCCCCGAAGCGGATCTGTATTTCCGTGAAGCCCGCGATCTGCCCGTGCTGACCGACGCTCCGGACTGGACGGTCGCAACCCGGCCCGCCCTGTTCGCCAAACTTGACGCCGTCACCACCGCAACCGTTGTCCTGAACCTCGCACCGGATGCAATCGACGGACTCTGGAACCCGGAGAAAGTTGCGCGCGTCTGGTCGGCGATCTTCAGCAATATGAACATCGGGCTCGGCAAGGACCTGAAACTCTTTACGGCGGCGAAATCGCGTCACAACACGCATCTCTTCCGCTACGGACAGGCGGAACCGCGGAACTGCGGCATCCGTTTTGATCCGCAGAACAACGGCAAACCGTCTGATACACAGGGCTTCACGCCCATTCGTTTCGGACTCGCATGGGAAAGTCAGGGACACCAGCAGCAGAATCCGCACTATCAATACCCGGCGAACGCTCCGGCAAACCTGAAAAAGATGTACGACGGCTACGCCTGGATGCGTGCCACGGTAACGGTTCCCGAATCCTGGAAAGGGCACACGCTCCGTCTCATCGGCGGTCCGATCGACGATTGCGACTGGACCTACTGGAACGGCGTCAAAATCGGAGAAACGACCTTTGACAACACCCCGGAGCCTTACAAGGCGAAACGGAATTACCGCATTCCCGAAAATCTCGTGAAATTCGGAGCGGAGAATACGCTGATGATCCGTGTATTCGACCGTTGGGGCGATGGCGGCGTCACCGGTCCGCTCCGCGTAATCGCCGAAGACGCAAAAGCCTCCGACTCCTGGTCACCCTACGTTGACAATCTGGATTTCTACGATGTCGACGCCTACCATAACTGGTAATATGCGTCTGCGATGGCTCTTCTCCGGCTTACAGCATGATTGAGCTTAAAATCCGGCGATTCAGTCAATAAATACGGGAAACGGCCGACATTGGCCCTGATGTTTTGGCAACCGGGCTAAAACATCAAGGGAATTCCAATGCCGGCCGCTTTGTTTCAAACCGATGGAAATTGAAAATTGCCCCCTGCCTGACCTCGCGCCTTCGAGGCGATTGCACCGGCAGCCCGACACGGACTCCGAACGATTCGCCTATTGCAGCAATTCTACAGGCAGTCGCTAAAGCGGCTTCCTTTCTATGAAAAAACGGTTGACAAACCTCTATTACGATAGCATGGAGTTTCTTTTTTATTTCAGATTGAAAAAAATCTTGCCTAGTGTATATTAAAGCAATATGGTTTTTCCATGAAACGGAAGTCCGGTGAAAATCCGGCGCAGACGCGCTACTGTAACCGATAAATACCGGTCTGAACCACTGTAAAAACGGGAAGATTCAGACATAAAACGGGTCGGAAGCCAGGAGACGCCATGGAAAGACCGAGCATAGCTGTCTCGCGATTAGACGGGTAATGCGGAGGATTCAGGCACTGCGTCTTTACGTGGGGCCGTCTTTTCGTGTGCTCAATTCCGGGCTGTTGTGCTCCATTTCATTCTTAACTTGAAAGGAGCAGCAGAATGAAGAAACATGTACTTGGATTCCCGAGATTCGGGGTCGAACGGGAGCTGAAAAAAGCTCTTGAAGCCTTTTGGAAAGGCGAAACATCCGTGGCGCAACTTGAAGAATGCGCTGGAAATATCCGGCAGTACAACTGGAATATCCAGAAAGATGCCGGGCTTTCCTTTGTCACAACCGGCGACTTCTCCTGTTATGACCACGTTCTTGACACCTGCGTCATGCTGGACGCAGTTCCTGAACGGTTCCGGCGAAGCATTGAAGCCTGAATACAAACGATATCAGCATCAGGTTCGCCTCAATGCCGCAAAGCTTGCGGAAGAATTGACGAAACGCGGTTTCCTGATTGTTTCCGGCGGTACGGACAACCATTTAATGCTGATTGACCTGCGTCCGAAGGAGACAACCGGGAAAGTCGTAGCAAATGCGCTGGATATTGCTGGAATCACGGTTAATAAGAATATGATTCCGTTTGATCCGGAGAAACCGTTTGTCTCCAGTGGAATCCGTGTCGGCACACCCGCCGTGACCACGCGCGGTATGAAGGAAGATGCGATGGTTGCCGTTGCCGATTTCATCGAACGCGGTGTCGCATCCCGTGGGAATGAAACAGCCTTGAAGCAGATTCATGAAGAAGTGCGGCAATTCATGAAGAATTATCCCATGCCGCAGGTAATCTGAAAAAAATCCCGGAGAATTTGCGCTCGCATATTTCTCCGGGAAAACAAAAGAGGAGATTGAAATGATTGCATCCATTAATTTTACCAAACCGACATATGATCGGAATATTTTTTCCAGTAAAGACTGCCCGGAATGGGCAAAATGCGCCGTCACCAACAGTGACGGAATCGTCTGTTTTATGGACACTATTCCGGACGGTATCAACGAACGGGAACAGGCATGGAGTTTTCCAAACTGGCATTTTGTTCGTTGTTTTTATTCCTCGCAAAAAGGAAACAGCGATTGGCGGAACAGTCTGCTCATTCGGGAGGCTGGTAAATGATTTCCCATGCCGACACGCTGCCGGACACCGTGCGGCGGCGGTTCCGGATTTTCGCATACGCCTCCACTTGGTTCGGCTGTTTCGCCGATGTCATGCTGGAAAGTTCCGCGATCATCATTCTGTATTTTGCCATGCTTGGAGCAAGCAATACACTGACCATGCTTTCGACCGGACTTTCCGGTATCGTGTCAATGTTCCTGCTGATCCCGGCATCCGGATTTGTTGACAAGCTAGGGCCGAAGAGAGTTGTCGGAATTTCCTGTTATCTGGCCTGCGCCTCCTATCTTCTGATGGCTTTTGCGCCATTTTTCGGAAAAGCGGCGGCACAATACATTGTACTGGCAGGATGTTTTGCATTCTGCGTTTCCAAGCCGCTTTGGACCGCCGCATGGTATCCGATTCTCGGAGACATTCTGCGTCCGTCCGAACGTGGCGATTTTTTCGGCTTCATGCGCTTCAGCTATTACATCCTGACCGGAGGAATTTTTTGCCTGATCGGAATTTTTATGGGCGCAAAACCTCCGGTATGGTTTCTTCAACTGGTAATCGGAGTAACCGGCATTCTGGCATTGGGACGGATTTTCTTCATTTCCAAAATTCGGCTCGGCGAACATGAACTGGGAAAATACGATTTGAAAAAAGCTTTTTCCACCTCAGTCCGCAATGCCCCGTTGGTCGGACTGTCCGTATATGTCGGTTTTTTAAGCCTTGCATTTGCCGCGATTCTGCCGTTGTCATTGATCTACCTCAAAAACGGTCTGCACTATGGCGACAACCTGGTGCAGATACTTTCCTCAGTCGGGATCGGCGGAAGTATTTTCGGCTTCTTTTTTTATGGAAAACTGGTGCGGAAAATCGGGATCCGCAATCTGCAGTTCGGGATTCACGCGGCTTATATTTTCATTCCGCTCTGCCTGTTTTTCTGCGGGGAAAACATTCCCTGCTTGGTCGTTCCTATCGGTTTTCTGCTTTTTGCAGGGAATTTTGCGTTTGCCTGTTTCGGCTGCGCCATGTCTCAGGAGATTCTGGCGCTTGCCCGCCCCGGAAACATCACAATGGCGAGTGCGTTTACGCAAACGTATCAGATGATTGGCACGGCCTGCGGACGAACTGTCGCCTCGCTGCTTTTAGGCAACGGTGTTTTGGCGACAACATGGAAATACTGGAATTTTTCCTGTTCCAAATTTCAGACGATTTTTCTGTTCTGTTCCGGACTGGCACTGTTCTGCCTGATTCTGCTGTTCTGCCTGCCGAGCGTTGTGCCGGAGCATGACGATTACTATCAGCCGTAATCGCCGGGAAATCCACTTCAAGGGGAAAATGAAAATAAACACCAATACTTCCAATTCCAATGCAGAGCGTCCGACCGCCGCCTGTCTTTTCCAGAGAAAAGTATTCGCCAACGCGGCAACCGAAAACATGGTGTTGCAATGAATTGACCGGGAGGGCAGTCCGGGAGCATTCCAGCGGACCCGTTGATTATGAGGGGAAAACACTGGTCGGAGCAGTGGGATTCGAACCCACGACTTTCTGGTCCCAAACCAGACGCGCTACCGGGCTGCGCTATGCTCCGATACAGAATGTGCTACAATATATCCGTTCAAATCCGAAAATCAAGCGGATTTTGTAAATTTCACGATTCTGAAAGAACTGTTCGTGAATGGTAAAACACTCCGTCTGCATATTCAATCACGGAATAAGCTCCGTGACGGGTCAGGGAGCCGCATGACGTTTCACCGCGGCCCGTTGCATCCAAATCAAAATACGGAGCATGGATATGACCGCATAGAACGAGGTCCAGCCGTCCGGCATTCAGCAGAGCCGCCGCCTCACCGGCACCGAACAACCGATGACGGAAACCGTTCACCAATCCCTTGCGGATCCGCCGGAACGGGAAATGGCACACCGCCACCAACGGGCTAGTCTTCTCCGAACACTCCGAACGGATCAAGTTCCGCGCCGTTTCGTCAAGAAAACCGCATGACAGCACCGGATTCGTCGGACGCGCCGCATTGAACACCAGAAAACGGAGCGGACCGAAATTCCGCGCATACGGATAAGAACCGGGGGACTGCAATCCGTTTGTCACTTCCCCGATGAATGCATAGTATGCTTCCCGGCAGGTCCGGCTGCGCACATAGGCATCATGATTGCCCGGACTGAATATCAACGGTATTCCGGAATCGGTCAGCGGCTTCAGATCGGCAAGCGCCAACTGGAATTCGGAGGGCTGGCCGCAAGTCACCGCGTCGCCGGAAAATACGATCAAATCGGGCGCATCGGCAAGAATCCGTTCCACGGCAAGGCGGATATACTCGCGGCGGTGCAACTTCCGCCGCGACAGAATGGAATTCATCGCGCCGACGATCCGTTTGTCAAAAAAACCACCCGACATCCGCATCGGAAGCGCTTCGTGAATATCGGAAAAATGGACGATCCGGAACGGTCTCATTGTTCCGCCCGCAATGCCGTCAAAACGTCCAGCAGAATGTCGTGAAGCTGAGTCAAAGCACCTTCGTGCTCGTGACATTTCCGCTCAACCACCGGAGAAAACGCGTGTAATTTGAACAGTTCGCCGATCAAGGCGTTGATGTCCGCAAGCAGACGTTTGCAGAGTGCGATTTTCAGCGGACGGGAACGCGGGGCATCCTCCGGGTCAAGCGCCATATCAATGATGTCTCCCGACCGTGCCATGAGTTTTCCGTAAAGACAGAGAATACGCATCGTCGGAACCAGAAGTTCTTTCTCTCCGCTGACCGCATAAAATGCGCTCCAGTCGCGGGTCAGCTGGGCGGCTCCGCGGAAAACCGGAGCACAGGGCGCTTTTTTCCAGTTGGCGTCCTGCGGGGCATCCTCTTCGTCGTCCTCCCCGTCATCGTCCCGGTCATAAGGAACCGGGCCGAGCTTGCTCCAGTCTCCCCCTGCCGGGGCGAGATCGGAACGCTTGCGCATCCGGTTCATAATAACACCGTCTTCATCCGGAAGGTCGATATACTTCGGCAGATCGGCGGCGTAAGCGTTGACGCGCGCATCGTCCTTGCGCAGTTCAAGTTCCCAGTCGAACTCGTTCCACTTCTCTTTATCGGGATTCTGCGGCATTTACTGTCTCAATCTGGAAGCAACGATTTTAGCTTCGAGCTTCTTGATGGCTTCAATCTTCGGAGCGTCTTTCCAAAGGTCCTCCAGCTGATAAAGTTCGCGGGATTCCTTTGTGAACACATGCACCATGACATTTCCAAAGTCAAGGATCATCCAATGGCTTTCCGGCGAACCGTCGATTTCTCCGCGCAGGCCGTATTTGGTACGGACGTCGCGACGGATGCGCTCGGTGATCGCGCGCAGATGCGGATCGGAAGTTCCCGTGCAGATCAGAAACTGTTCCGCAACGGCGGAATGTTCGGACATATCCAGACGGATAATGTCGGTTGCCTTCCGGTCATACGCGATTTCCGCGCAAACTTCGGCGAGTTCCGCCGCGTTCAGCTTCGGGAAGGATTTTTTTTCTTCCTGTTCAGTGCTCATACAAGCTCCTTGTTTTTATATATTCCATTACATTTCGGTCCAATACCTTGTCCGCGTTTCTGCCGGTGCGCAGCGCTTCACGGATCTCCGTTGAGGAAATATCATATACGGGGATGTCACGGATGATCCCCGCATAAAGCTTTCCCGCCCATTCCGGTCCCCAGTGCTCCAGCAGACTCTCCATGCTCACCTCAAAGCCGGGGCGCGGGTAAGTGAGCACATCGTATTCAAACACCAGTTCCCCGACGCGGAACCAACTGTAAAACTGTGCCAGGCTGTCCGAGCCGATCAGCAGAATAAACCGGTCATCCGGCGACTGTGCGGAAAGTAAATGCAGCGTGTCGATCGTATAAGAGATTCCCCCCCGCTCGGATTCGACACCGGACACCGCAAAATGTTCCGTTCCTTCCGTCGCCAGCCGGAGCATCTCCATCCGGTCTTCAAACGGGACGATCGACGTATCCTGTTTATGCGGCGGGATCCATGCAGGCGCGAAGATCACCTCGTCGGCAAGCCCGCGTTCCAGAACGGCATGTGCCAACCGGGTGTGTCCAAGATGTGGCGGATTGAACGTTCCGCCATAAAATATTTTTCTCATGAACCTTGCAAATCCCTTTTCTTAAAATATACCGCAGTATTTTACTATGAAAACGGTGGTTTAACAAGTCAAAAGATAAAATTATTTTCAAAAATCTCTTGATATTCCGGAAAAACATACTATTTTTCCCGGAAACCACAACAAAACCTCCGGGAGAACATTATGCCGCAACAATTCTGTGATCTGCCGTCCGGTCCGCTGTTTTCTGCGGCGGCGGAAGTTGCTGCCGAACTGAAACGGCACGGCAAAAAGGCATTCCTGATCGGAGGATGCGTCCGGGACATGCTGCTCGGAGTCACTCCGCACGATATTGACATTGCCACGACCGCGCGCCCGGAAGAGATTCAGGCAATTTTTGAAAAGACCCACGCATTCGGAGCGTCGTTCGGCGTCGTCACGGTTCATTGGGACGGTTTCTGTTTCGAGACCGCGACCTTGCGGGAAGAACGCGATTATCTGGATGGACGCCGTCCCGAAACGGTTCTCTATACGGACGACGAAGTGAAAGACGTTATCCGGCGCGACTTCACGGTCAACGGACTGATCTGCGATCCGCAGACCGGAGAGCTGTTTGACCATGTCGGAGGGATTGCCGACCTCAAACGCGGGATTCTCCGCACCATCGGCGATCCGGACCGGCGCTTTTCCGAAGACTATCTGCGTATTCTCCGCGCGGTCCGTTTCACCGCGCGCCTCGGCTTTGAACTCGACAGCGCGGCAAGGGACGCGGCAATGCGGCACGCGGAAAAGCTGCGTATTCTTTCCGCCGAACGAATTCGCGATGAACTCGAAAAAATACTGACGGGACCGCGCCCGTCCCTGGCATTCCGTCTGATGCTGGAACTCGGTATTCTGCAAGTGATCCTGCCGGAGATCGCCGCGCTGGATGGAGTGAAGCAACCGCCGAAATTTCATCCGGAAGGCGATGTATTCACCCACACCATGATTATGCTGGAACGCATGTGTCACCCGACACGGGAACTCGCGTGGAGCGTGTTGCTTCACGACGTCGGCAAACCTGCCGCCGCGGCGCCGGGCCCCGACGGGATCATCCATTTTTACGGACATGAGCATATCGGTTCCCAAATGGCGGAAAAGATCCTGACAAGGCTGAAATGTCCGTCCGCACTGATCCGGAATGTCGCGGCGGCGGTTGCAAACCACATGAAATTTGCCTCGGTAGACAAAATGAAACGTTCCACCTGGCTGAAAATGATCGCTGCGCCGACTTTCCCGACCGATATGGAACTGAACCGCGTGGACTGCGCGTCCTGCCACGGAAAAATGGAAGGCTATCTGCTGATGCTGGACCGCTGGCGGGAACTGGCGGACCGTCCCGCTCTTCCGCCGCTTCCCGTCAACGGCAGGGATCTGATCGCACTGGGGGTTCCGCCGGGCCCGCAGTTGGGCAGAATACTGCAAATTCTCAAGGAGGAATTCCTGGAAAACCGACTGAAAACGCGAGAAGAACTGCTTGTTTTCGCAGAGAATCGGATAAAAAGCAGAAAAAAACTTGCAAAATAAAAATGCAATGTTATATTAATAAGCTCTGTAACGGAACTTATTTTATTTTTTAAGGAGAATAGCATGTACGCAATCATCAGCACTGGTGGAAAACAGCTGAAAGTTACAAACGACGAAGTCGTGGCTGTCGAACGTCTTGCCGGAAATGCCGGCGACAAAGTAACATTTGACCAGGTCCTCGCCGTCGGCGAAGGCGCGAACGTGAACTTCGGCGCACCCACCGTTGCGGGCGCAAAAGTCGAAGCGGAAATCGTGGAGCACTTCCGCGGTCCGAAACTGATCGCGTTCAAAATGAAACGCCGCAAAGGCTATCGTCTGCGCAAAGGTCACAGACAGGAACTCACCAAAGTCAAAATCCTTTCCGTGGGGTAATCTGTCATGCGTTATGATGCGAACGGAGCATTGTTGGAGACCGGGATTCCCGGTCTGAAACCGGTTCATCGCGGAAAAGTACGCGATATTTACGACATGGGAGACAGTCTTCTCTTTGTGGCGACTGACCGCATCAGTGCATTCGATTGTGTTATGCCGAACGGTATTCCGGACAAGGGGCGTGTGCTTACCGCGATGTCCCTGTTCTGGTTTGACCTGTTCTCCTGGGCGCCCAATCATGTGCTCTGCTCCGACGCATCGGAATTTCCGGCGATTCTCAAACCTGTTGAAAAAGACCTCGCCGGACGTTCTATTCTCGTGAAAAAAGCCAAAACGATCCCGTTGGAGTGCATCGTCCGCGGCTATATCACCGGAAGCGGATGGAGTTCCTACAAAAAAGACGGCACCGTATGCGGGCAGAAACTCCGTCCCGGCTACCGTCAGGCGGAAAAACTTGACGAAGCCATCTTCACCCCCTCCACGAAAGCGGATGAGGGACATGATGAAAATATCAGTTTCGACGAAGCATGCAAATTGGTCGGCGTCGAAAAAGCAACCCGTGTCAAGGAACTTGCGCTCCGTCTTTACAACGAGGCCGCCGCTCACGCGGAAAAATGCGGAATCATTCTCGCCGATACAAAATTTGAATTCGGCGAATACAACGGCGAAGTCATCGTGATTGATGAAGTCCTTACGCCCGATTCCAGCAGATTCTGGCCGAAAGACCAGTACCGGATCGGCGGTTCGCCCGCAAGTCTCGACAAACAGTTTGTCCGGGATTATCTGGAAAGTCTCGACTGGGATAAAACCCCCCCGGCGCCGGCTCTTCCCGAAGAGATCGTCGTCAAGACGCGGGAAAAATATCTGGATGCGCTGAAAGCGCTTTCGGGGAAATCTCTTTCCTGATTGCTCCGCTCCGGTTTACGGGAAATCTGCACGATGAAACCTGAACAGTTACGGAACAGTGTCGGAGTCGTGTCTCCCAGGGATTTCACGTTTGAAGAGGGGCTGCGCCTTCAGTGCGGACAGCTCCTCGCCCCGATCAATCTCCGTTATGAAACTTACGGTCGGCTCTCGCCGGAATGCGACAATGCAATTCTGATCGAACACGCGCTTTCCGGTGACGCGCATGTTGCGGGCTACTACTCCGAAACCGATGAAAAGCCCGGCTGGTGGGACACAATGGTCGGTCCCGGCAAAACATTCGACACCAACAAATACTTCATCGTCTGTTCCAACGTCATTGGCGGCTGTTCCGGCTCCACGGGCCCCAGTTCACAGAACCCGGCGACCGGTAAACAGTACGGAATGGATTTTCCCGTTCTCACGATTGCCGATATGGTCCACGCGCAGAAAAAACTGATGGATCATCTCGGAATCCGGAAATGGCTTTGTGTGGCGGGCGGTTCCATGGGCGGCATGCAAGTGCTCCGCTGGGCACTCCTTTATCCCGACTGTCTGGAAAGTGCGATTCCCATTGCAACCTCGTCCCGTATTTCCGCCCAGTCGATCGCGTTCAACTGGGTCGGCAGGGAAGCCATCATGAGCGATCCGGCATGGAACGACGGCAATTACGCCGATCAGCCGGACCGCGGACTTGCCATCGCCCGTATGCTTGCCCATATCACCTATCTGAGCGAAGAATCCATGCGCCGCAAATTCGGACGCAAACTGCAGTCCGCCAAAGATTATTCCTTTGATTTCGACAAAGATTTCAGCGTGGAAAGTTACCTGGAGCATCAGGGAATGCGGTTTGTGGACCGGTTCGACGCAAACTCCTATCTTTACATCACCCGCGCCATCGACTATTTCGATGTTGCGGACAAAGTGGACGGCGATCTTGCGAAAGGTCTTGCCCCCATGACTTGTAAATGTCTGGTCGTCTCATTCTCCAGTGACTGGCTGTTCCCGCCCGAACAATCGCGGGAAATGGTGCGCGGAATGCTTAAAAACGGACTGGATGTCACCTACTGCAATATAAAATCCTCCTACGGACACGATGCATTCCTGCTGGAAGATGAAACTCTCGGCACGCTGATCTCAAACTTCCTCGCCAACCTCAGACCGGAGGCTGCATCATGACCGACATCCGGATCAATCACGACACCATTCTTTCCCGCGACGATCTGACGGCGATCGCGTCGATGATCCCCGCCGGGTCGCGAATTCTTGACCTCGGCTGCGGTTCCGGACGGCTTCTCAAAATTCTCTCCCAGCTCAAAGAAGCCAAGGTCATGGGCGTGGAATGCGATCAGGATAAAGTCATCGCCTGCGCCGGACGCGGAGTTCCCGTTATTCAGGCGGACCTCGATGACGGGCTCCCCGATTTTCCCGACCTCTGCTATGACTTCGTCATCCTCAGCCGAACCCTTCAGGCGGTGAAGCGTCCGGACCTGCTGCTGGATGAAATGTTCCGGGTCGGCAAAACGGGAATTGTCAGCTTCATCAATTTCGGTCATTGCTCCGCACGGCTCCAGCTTCTGTTCGGCGACATGCCGGAAACGAAAACCCTTCCATGGCGCTGGTTCGACACACCGAACATTCATCTTGCCACGATTGCGGATTTCCGGCGGCTGTGCCGGGAGAAGAATATCCGGATCCTGCGGGAAATCCCGCTCTCGATGAAATCCGATCCATTGGCGTGGCTTGCCGATCTCTGGCCGAATTTTTTTGCATCGACCTGCGTTTTCATTCTGGAAAAATGAACCGTGCACCGGCAATCATCTATTCCGCGGTGACGCTGAGCGCAATAATCGGGCTCTGCACGCTTTATTTCATTCCGCCGGAAAGTCTCGGTTATGACGTCTGTTTTTCCCGGCGCGTCCTGAACCTTTCCTGCGCAGGCTGCGGAGCGACGCGCGCCACGCGGGCGCTGCTGCACGGAGATGTTGCCGGAGCGTTCCATCTGAACCCGTTTTATGTGCTGTTACTCCCCGTTCTTCTTTATGTCTGGTTCGTTGCCGGGCAGCATGCATTCGGTGCCCGGAAACCGCTGCCGGTCTTCGGTATGCGCGGAGTTGCGGCGATTCTTATCCTGATGATCCTTTTTACGATTCTGCGCAACATTCTGCACTGGTGATTTGTAAATGAAAAACGCCTCCGGTCCGCAACAGAGGACCGGAGGCGCAAAATAAAAACGGATGAATTATTTCACTTTGGAATAATCATACGCGTCCGAACGGAACGGATAAGCGGGAAGCCCTTCCCCGTTCTGAAAATTGCAGTCCCCGCGATAACCCGCATAGGCATAGCGGACATACTTCGGCTCCTTGACTTTCGGGGAGCTGACGATCACATCCCTGCCGTCGATTTTTGCATCCGCCCAGACAAACTTTTTGTCTGCGCCGGCGATTGCAAAGGCTCCGGGCGCTTTACCGTCGGAAGTCTTGAGCCCGCTGTCGGCGTTGGTGAACTTGACCCGGACCGCGCCGTTTTCCGGAACAGCGGATGCAAAGAGCGGTCCCCGGCTGACGATTTTTTTCCCGTAGGCGATCCGTTCCGCCTCAAGAGCCAGGCGTTTGCCGACATCCTGCTTGTTCGCCGGGTGGATATTCGCCGCTTCCCCGATGTCGATTGTACAGGCAAGTCCGACGTTCGGGATATTCAACATCTGCTGCTGAATGTCGCGGGTCAGAGCGTATCCGGAAACATTGGTCGCATCGGCGGTCTGCCAGCTGTTGGCGCGCCGTGGTTCAAATCCGGCAAGCTGAACGATCAGGAACGGCATTCCTGGATTGTTCCATCTTGCGCGCCAATCGGCGATCAGAGCCTTGTGGAGCGGATAATAATGCGGATTCCCGGCGTTGGAGCATCCCTGATACCAGATCACGCCGCGAACCGGAAGTTTCGTCCAGCTTGCGACCATGCCGTTGTAGAGATTCGACTGGAACTGGTGGTTCTTGTAAGGAATCGAAATAAAGCCCGGCACACGCTTCCCGGCGGTCTCTTTTGCCGTGCAGACGAATTCGTCTTTCTGCTTCCATCCCTTGTTCAGAGCCATCCGGTTTTTCCCGGAGAACAGATTGCCGCGCTGGATCGTATTTGCCATGTGGCCGCGGCTGTCCCAGTAGAAATGTTCCGCACGGACGGCAAGAACGTTTGTTCCATCCTGATTGAGCTGATCCGGTTTCAGGGTGACGCGAACGCTTTTCCGGGATTCGGGATCATGCGCTTCCCAACCGGCAATGCGTTTACCGTTCAGATAAACATCCGCTTTTTCTCCGGTCTTATTCATCGCAAGGAGAACGTTCTTCCCTTTCATGTTTTCAGGAAGTTTGAATCCGGTCCGGTACCAGCGGGCATAATATTTCCCCTGATATTCCACTTTGGCGGGCTTCCATGAAGTTTCATCCAGATCAACGGCCTCCCATCCCTGCGCATTGGCTTTCGCCCCGGCTCCGGCTTTTTCAAAAAGCGGATGCCACGCGGCCATTGCGTCGGCAAACCGTTTCGTTTCTTTCGCCTCATACTGTTTCTTGGCGGCGTCATCCATCTTGAAGCGGTTGATCGTTTTCAGATCGCTTTCAATTCCTGCGGCGGTGTAGCCGCTGTCGGAGATCCAGGGTTCGATTCTGGTTCCGCCCCAGGAAGCGTTGATCAGCCCGACCGGAACGTCCAAATCCTGATTCAGCTTGCGGCCGAAGAAATAAGCGGTCGCACTGAAATAATGCGCGTTGGAAGGATCGCATTTGACCCATCCTTTCGCCTGGGAATACTGTGCGGGCAACGGCTTGTTGTGCGAAGAGACCAAACGCTGAAACGCGTACCGGATTTCCGGATGTTTCGCATCGGCGACCTCTTTTTCGCAGTTTTCCGCACTCCAGCCGCGCCGGAATACCTTGCCGATCGGCATCTGCATATTGGACTGTCCGGAGCAGAACCAGACTTCACCGATCAGGACATCGTTCAGTACGATGCTTTTACTGCCGTCGGAGATCCGGACCGTGTAATTGGTCTTTCCGGCTTTCATGGCGGGAAATTCCGCTTTCCATTCCCCGTTGTCTCCGGCTTTTGCCGTGACACTCCTGCCGTTGAATTCGACTTTGACCGTCGCGCCTTTGTCCGCCGTACCGAAAAACGTAATCGGTCTTTCCTGCTGAAGCACCATGTTCGAGGAGAACACGGGGTCCATCTTGAGATCCGCAACCGCCCCGGCGGCAAACAGTACCGCCGCGGCGAATGCCGTTAAAATTTTTCCCATTTTTCTCAGCCTTTCCAATTTGTTATTGTTATTACGGAGAATATGCAAGTATAGCCGGGAAATGCAGTATTGTCAAACCGGAATCCGGATTTTATCGAAAAAATTGTACCGGAACAGATAATTTTCCGCACATCCGGAGAAATCAGCGGTCAAATGGCTGATATTTTCCCGATTTATTTTGTTTCCCGATTTGCAGAATTCCGGTTTCTGTGGTACATTTCCAACTCAGAACGAACGTTTCAAATCAGGAGGCAGAACCATGCGCGTTTTTGTGACCGGAGGAGCAGGATATATCGGCAGCGCCTGCGCCGAATATCTGCTGGACAGAGGGTATGAAGTAACCGTTTTCGATGACCTGATCACGGGGCATATCGAAGCAGTCGATCCGAGAGCCAAATTCATCAAGGCGAACCTCGGCGACCGGGAAAATCTGATCAAAGTTGTCAAGGAAGGCAAATACGATGCCGTCATGCACTTTGCCGCCTTCTCGCTCGTCGGCGAATCCATGAAGAACCCAAGCAAATATTTCAACAACAATCTTGCCAATGCGATCAATCTTGCCGATGCCGCTGTCGAAGGCGGAGTCAAGACCTTTGTATTTTCCAGTACGGCTGCCACATTCGGTGAACCGAAAGAGATCCCGATCCGGGAGGACGCCCCCCAGCTTCCCATCAATCCCTATGGCGAATCCAAGCTCTGCTTTGAAAAAGTACTCAACTGGTACAGCCGGATTTACGGACTCAAATATGCCGCGCTCCGTTACTTCAACGCCGCCGGCGCAACCGGGAAATACGGCGAGGACCACAATCCGGAAACCCACCTGATTCCCATCCTGCTGCAGGTCGCTCAGGGGAAACGCGAAAAAGCCATGCTGTTCGGCGACGACTACGACACGCCGGACGGAACCTGCATCCGCGACTACATCCACATTCTTGACCTCGCCCAGGCCCATGAGAAAGCGCTTTATGCTCCGGAAAGCGGGCATTACAACCTCGGAACCGGCAGCGGACTCAGCGTCAGGGAGATTCTGGAAACGGCACGCAAAGTGACCGGTCATCCGATCCCGGCGGAAGTCGTTCCCCGCCGTCCCGGCGATCCCCCGCGCCTGATCGCGGACTCCACCCGCGCCCGTCGGGAACTCGGCTGGAAACCGGAGTACGAAGATGCCTCGGCGATCATCGAATCCGTCTGGAAGTGGCTTGCCACCCATCCGAACGGGTATTCAAAATAAATCAAATCCGGTGCGGCGGTTTTCCCGCCGCACATCGTTTCAGGAACAGGAAAATGGCGGAAAAATGGCATGAACTGGGACCGTATACGGTCTTCGATTTTGAAACAACCGGGATGAGCCCGGTGCGCGACCGTCCTGTTGAAATCGGAGCGGTCCGCATTGAAACCGATGGTTCCATGTCGCGCTACACCTCGCTTATCAATCCGCAAATGCCGATCCCGCGCCGCGCGGTATCGGTTCACGGCATTACGGACGAAATGGTTTCCGGTGCACCGCCGTTTGAAGAAGTCGGTGCGCAATTTCTCGAATTTGCCAAAGACAGCAAGCTCGTGGCGCACAATGCGCGGTTTGACCTGGCATTTCTTCAGGAGAGCCTTCACCGCTGCGGTCTGCTGATCTGGAATGCGGGAGCCTACGATTCCATTGCAATCGTCCGTAAAGCGTTTCCGGGAATGCCGAGTTACAGTCTGCAATCGCTGCGCCTTTCGCTCTCTCTGGGCAGGGAAATATCCGGCGACGCCCATCGCGCCATGTTCGACGCGGAACTGACCGCGGAACTGTTCGGACTCGCGATGAACCGTCTTTATCAGGTTTATTCAAACTAGCACTTCTCATGGCCCGCCCGGAATTCATCATTTTAGCCGGACTTCCCGGCACAGGGAAAACGACTCTTGCCCGCCGTCTCGCGCGGGAACTTGCTCTGGTATACCTGCGGGTTGATTCGATTGAAGCGCCGTTCCAGCCGGTCTGTCCGGCAATGGGCGGAGAGGGGTATCAGGCGCTGCTCAATCTTGCCAAAGAAAACCTGATGCTCGGGCAAAGCGTGATCGCCGACACGGTCAATCCTCTGCATCGGACCCGCGCGATGTTCCGTTCTTTAGCGGAAGAAACCGGAGCGGAAGCCGTTCAATTCGAGTTGAAACTCAAAGATCCCGTCCTGCATAGAAAAAGAGTCGAAGAGCGGACTCCGGATATTCCGTCGCTCCGGCTCCCCGCCTGGGACGATGTTGTAAACCGTCACTACGAACCGTGGGATGAAGCACTGGACGGTCCGGCTTTCACGCTTTGGATGGATGATGGCGATTCCGCATTCCGGCAGGCGCTGTCCATTCTGCATTCCCGCGGATCACGGCACAATCCGGACGCCTGATCCGTTATCCGCGGAAACCGAGCCGTTTCAAAACCGAGTGTTCCGGGCTGGAAAGCTCACTGCTCTCCACGATCGCAAACGCAGGGAACTCCCGGCGCAGCGGATAACTGCCACGCTGTTTCTCAAACGTCTCCGGCGATTCACGCAGCCTCCGGTCATCCCTCCGAATGTCATACGACATTGTCACAGCCTCCGTCACGGATTTTACGTTCAGGAGTGAATGCTCCGGCTCCGGAACCCGCGGATACCAGCCTTTTATCTCCTCCAACCCGAAAAACTCCGCGACAGCCGCCACACTCGCAGCCGTTCCGTTTGCCTTGCCGTCCGTGGAATAACCGGCGATATGCGGCGTGGCGAACTCCACCAGCTCCATCAGTCCGGCATCAATCCGCGGCTCATGCTCCCATACATCAAGCGCGGCTCCGCAGACCTCCGCATTCCGGATTGCCGCCTTCAACGCTTCTCCGCAAACGACTTCCCCGCGGGAGCTGTTGATGAGGAATGGTTTCCGTTTCAGACTGTGAAAAAACTCCGTCCCGGCAAGATGGAACGTCCGGTATTTTCCCTCACGCTGAAGCGGAACATGAAACGTGATGAAATCGGCTTCTTCACAAATTTGTTTCAAAGAAACAAAACCGTTTTCCCCGGAATCCTTGCGCGGCGGATCGTTGAGCAGAACCCGCATTCCGAGAATATCCGCAACCTTTGCGACTCTTGAACCCACATTTCCGACGCCGACGATCCCGACCGTCTTCCCGGCGAGTTGCTCCCCGCAGTTTTCCGCATGAACCAGCAGAAGCGACGTGATGTACTGCGCCACCGAATCCGCATTGCATCCGGGCGCATTCGTCCAGACAATGCCGTGTGATTCGCAATAACTGCGGTCGATATGGTCAAATCCGATCGTCGCCGTTGCGATCAGCCGCACAGCCGTGCCATCGAGCAGTTCCGCATTGCACGCCGTCCGGGTCCGGGTAATCAGCGCATCCGCATTCATCAGATCATTCCGGGTGATCGCGCCGCCCGGCAGCAGACGGAGATCCGTCAATTCCGCAAGCGGAGACTCCCGGAGAAACGGGATCTTGTCGTCCGCCACAATCCTGATTTTATTCATAAATCGTAATCCGTATTGTTGAAAATTAGCAGTTTTCATGTATTGTACAGCATGAAAACGAAATTCGCCACTCTGATTGCACTCTTTTTTCTGATTTTATCTTCGCAGGCCGAAGAGCAGGACGTTGTGCACCGTTATACCGCCGGTGCGGACAGCTTCTACCGCCGCACGTTGAGCCGTATTGCCGAAGGTTGGGTCGGAACACGGGAAAACTTCCGTTTTGCCCTCCAATCCCTGAAAGATAAAGCCGTGACGGCGGAGCGGGAGGCAAAGGCTCGCGCCAGACTCACCTATGATAATGTTCGCACGGAGACTGCGCGGAAGACGCGGCAAATTGCCGATGATACGCGGGAAAAGATCGCAGAAACCGGAGAAAAAGTCCGCAACGATGTTTCCGCACAGATCCGCAAAACCGGAAACAACGTAAAAGAACGTGCGAAACAGGGTGTCTGCGATGTCAAAAATTCTGATTGGTAATGCTTCCGTCATCGACGGTTCCGGCACGCCGCGATTCCCCGGCTGGGTACTGATTGAAAACGAGCGGATACGAACGGTCTCCCGTACTCCGTTGAACAGGGAAGACGCCCGGTTCGTCAATGCCGACGGACTGATTCTCGCCCCCGGATTTATTGACGCCCATGCGCATTCGGATCTTTCGCTGATTGCGGAACCGGAAGCGGAAGGCAAGATTTCCCAGGGGATCACCAGCGAAATTTCCGGCAACTGCGGGCTCTCCACCTTTCCGGTTCTGACACCGGAAGTCCGCTCGCATCTGGAAAAACTCTACCGCATTTATGAAGTCCCGCTGACATGGCATGACTTTTCCTCTTATACCGATGCGGTCGCCGCGGCACATCCTGCGGTCAACGCGGGTTTTCTCTGCGGACACAACACGTTGCGCGCGAACGTTTTCGGATACGCACCGGCAGGCGGCACTCCGGAAGAGTGGCACCGGGAACGGGAGCTTCTGCGGGAATCGCTGGAACAGGGCGCACTCGGTCTCTCCTCCGGACTGCTCTATACGCCCGGAAAATTTGCCCCGCCGGAAGAATTGCACATCATCGCCTCCGCACTCCGGGACTTCGACGCACCCTATGTCACTCATCTCCGGAGCGAGGGGGATCGTCTTCTGGAATCCGTGGAGGAAGCGATGAACATTGCCCGCGCAGGTTCCGGCAGACTGCACCTGAGCCATCTGAAAACAGCTCAGCCGCGCAACTGGCATAAAATCGACGGACTTCTGAACAAAATAGCCGCGGCACAAACCGGAGGTCTCCGGGTTACTGCCGACCGCTACCCTTACAGATACGGTCAGACGAGCCTGAGCGTGATTCTTCCGCCACCTTACGACAGCATGACGGACGCGGCGATCCAGCAGGCTCTTTCCGCCTCTCCGGCGGAATGCCGCCGTATCGCAAAGGTTCTCGCCGGAATGACGATCGACTGGCAGAAGATCATTCTCTGCTCAACCGCTCTTCCCGGCATGATGTGTTATGCCGGACGCACTCTTGCAGAGATTGCCGGTCTTCTTCAGCGCCCTGCCCCGGAACTCTGCACGGAATGGCTGAGCCGCGATGCGGTTGGGACCATGGCGGCGTTCGGCGGTCTTTCCCCGGAGAATCTCCGGCGGATCATCCTGCAGGATTACACCTGCTGCGGAACCGACGAAACAGCCCGTCCCTGTTCGGAGCGGATCGGCCGCAGCCACCCCCGCGGTTTCGGTTCGTTTCCCCGCTTCATCCGCTTATGCCGACAGGCGGGCCAGCCATTGGAAACGGTGATCGCGCGCCTGACGTCTCTTCCGGCGCGGATTTTCTCTCTTCCTGACCGGGGAATGATACGCGCCGGATTCTACGCGGATCTTATATTATTTTCCGAATCGGAATTGTCCGACCGTGCAGACTTCCGGACACCGCATGCCGTTTCGTCGGGCCTCCATTCGGTTTATGTAAACGGAACATTATCCTTTTCCGGCGGCCGGATTTGTGCCCGGCAAGGGAAAATCCTGAAAAAGTGCTGAAAAAACGCGATTTGCGACTTGACATTTAGCAAAAACGGCGTATATTTTGCTTCATACCTCAAGCGGGTGTAGTTCAATGGTAGAACATCAGCCTTCCAAGCTGATTGTGAGGGTTCGATTCCCTTCACCCGCTCCAATCGGTGGGATTCCCGAGCGGCCAAAGGGGGCAGACTGTAAATCTGCTGTCGCTGACTTCGATGGTTCGAATCCATCTCCCACCACCATCTCAGATTTTCGCCGTCCATTGGACGGCTTTTTTATTACTTTTGAGCGTAAAAACGCCTTTTTCAAATCTCGGACTTACACCAACAAAATGGTGGCGGGATTTTCATGATACCCATTTGATGCACAAAATCCTCTGCCGACAGAGGTGTAAAAATGGGAAAGAATTACGAAACGGAACGTTCTATTTCAGGATGAGAGTTCCGGCAGTTTTCAGGAAACAGCTCGGCATATCCGAAATCAGGCATGTTCTCAACATGTACATATAAGAATTTGATCCATCTTTTCATCGACAGCCAACTGATTGGAAATTAAACATACAATAAAATAAGTGAACTCTTCGTTCTATTGACAGGAACTGAAATCAATCAAAATTCACAAATAAACGGATGGAGGTAACAATGAGAACATTTATGCATCCAGCTCTTGCAGTGCTGTGTCTTGCCGCCACAGGCATAACCGTTTCCGCTGCTCCGAACAATGGAGCCCGGCAATTCCGCTACAGTACTACTGTTGAAAAAGAACGCCCCCAGTTGAATGAGGCTACAAAGCGTTTGATTCAAGCCTATCGCCGCAATCCGTCAGAAGAAAATGAAAAAGCCCTGCGTATACAGATCGGAAAAAATTATGATGCAGTACTGGCAAAAAAGAAAGCCAAGCTGGAAGAATTGAAACGCACCGCAAGACATGACTTCAAAATTAAGGAGATGGAAGATATCGTCAATGAGCTGATTCAAAACCGCGAACAGCGTATCACCCAAAGTTTGAAACGTTTTACCGATCCCCGTCTGCGTCCGGGGGCGCGTCAAACTGCCGATGGTTATCTGCCGGTGCTTGGAGCCGCACAAAACGTATCAATCGCCTATGCTCCCGTTACGAATGCCGAGTATGCAAAGTTTGTAAAAGCAACCGGGGCAAAAGCTCCCGGCGATTGGAAAAATAACAGCATGCCGGCAGATAAAGCCAATCATCCAGTCGTAAATGTTTCTTTCAGTGATGCCCAGGCATATTGCAACTGGTTGTCAAAAAATGACAAAAACGTCCGATACCGTCTTCCCACAGAGATCGAATGGGAGCTCGCTGCCGGACACATGCCCAAAGATGCGGATTTCAACTGTGGAGAAAATGATGGAACAACACCTGTCAACGCATATTCAAAAACGCTCTCTGCTTGTGGTGCGATTGACATGTGGGGCAATGTTTGGGAGTGGACTGCCACAAACAGACGAAACAACACCAAAGCGATCAAAGGTGGTTCGTGGAAATCCCCAAGAACCAGTTGCAGAACGGAGCAAAAGGACGAAGCACGCAAAGCGTCTGTCAGATATGCCGACGTCGGCTTTCGTGTGGTACGCGAAAAATAAATGACTTCAGGTTCTGAATAACTCCAAATGAGCTTCCGGAATAATTGATTCTTATCTTTTACAATATAACGCATATCGGCGACTGTTTCTCAACCGATAACAGGATTTGCAGCAAATGCTGTTACAGCGAAAATCATTCGAACGATATGCACAATTATCGAGGAAATGATTTCAATATTATAAAAGGCGGCACTGTCAAAGGACAGATTACTTCATTCCCGGCCGTCATGAATGAAAACGACGGTTGCTTGTATTTCGGAATTTCCGGTATATATTTTACCGGAATCGTCATTCAGGAAAAGTGAAGCAACCAATGAAAGCGGCGTTATGAATCTGAATGTGGCGTTATTGCAAATTCTGCCGATGGCAACGGTGGAAGATAATCTCCAAAAAGGAATTGCCTGTTGCCGACAGGCAAAAGTACAGGGAGCGGATATCGCTCTTTTTCCGGAGATGTGGAGCATCGGCTATCGCATTCATAACCGCTTTCCGGAGGAGTGGATCAAAAAAGCGCTTCCGCAAGACAGCAAATTCACTGCCGCTTTCGGGACTTTGGCCGGAGAGTTGGAAATGGCAATCGGCATTACTTTTCTGGAGGCCAGTCCGGTCGGTCCCAAAAATTCCCTGTTGCTGTTTGACCGCCACGGCAACAGAGCACTTTCTTATTCAAAAGTGCATACCTGCGATTTCGATGTGGAACGGCATCTGACTCCGGGCGATGATTTTTATGTAACGGAACTTGATACAGCCGCCGGTATGGTAAAAACCGGGGCTATGATCTGCTACGACCGTGAATTTCCGGAAAGCGCCAGAATCCTGATGCTGAAAGGAGCCGAACTCATTCTGGTTCCCAACGCCTGTCCGATGGAAATCAACCGGCTTTCGCAACTGCGGACCAGAGCCTTTGAAAATATGGTGGCTATTGCGACCTGCAATTATCCCGCCGGGCAGCCGGACTGCAACGGGCACTCTTCCGCTTTTGACGGAATTGTCTATCGGCCGGATACGGCAGGTTCCCGTGATACGCTGGTAATCGAAGCGGGAGAAGCGGAAGGCATTTATATGGCAGCCTTCCCGATTGACGAACTCAGGGCATACCGGAAAACCGAAATCCACGGCAATGCCTACCGGCATCCGGAAAAATACCGGAGTCTTACCGCGCAGCGAATTCAGGAGCCATTCATACGCCCGGATTATCGGAAATAATCCGACCCAAACCTCTGGCGAGGCTCGCTGTGAATCCTTACCAAAGAACCGGTTTTCTTTTGAAACAAAGCAGTCGGCATTGGAATCTCCTTGAAGTTTTAGTTTGGTTTCCGGGACATAAAACCAATATCAACCATTCTCCATACCGATTGGACAGACTTGCCGGATTTTAAGCGCAATCATACCGTAAACCGGTGAAGAATCAAATTTTCTGCAAATTTGAGCTTGCAGAATCATCTCTCCGGAACAGCAAAATGCCCGGGAAACGTACAGCAGAACAGTTGCCATCCGTTTTCCGGGCGGGGGGTGTTGAAAGTAAAATCGAAAGATTATACAGCGGCAAGTCCCAGATTCCGGCCGCCGTCATCTCCGAAATTCAGATTCAAGAGAGAAGAAGCGGAATAGCCCAATGCCATATCGCTTTTCACATTGATCTTCTTCACGGAACTGTACGAAACGTTCCCGCTGGTATCATAGGCGCACATCTGAACCAGATAGCCTCCGGCATTCTCCAGTGTCAGGGATACACTGTTCCCCACCGTTTTCCACGACTGAAGCGGATCGTTCAAGTCGCCGGGGGCAGCCGCATACCGGACTTCATACCCGGCGATGCCGACATTCTCCTTCGGCGTTTTCCAGCTTAACTCATAATGATTCTCGTCCGTTTTCCTTACCTGGAACGACGGTTTGGAGGGCGGCGTCACATCCTTCACGAAGAAACTGTAAACCGGACTGTCCGCGCTCACATTTTTCGCCTTGTCATAGGCGGTTACTTTGTAATAATACATGGTATTCGCCTGAAGTTTGGAAAGATTGAGCGAATTTTTCGTCGTTTTTTTCGTTACTGCGCCCGAAAAATCCGCCGCTGTCGCATAGGTCACATAATAGCCGGCAGCCTTCACGGTTCCTCCATTGTCCATTGCGACATCCCACGTCAGAGCCGCCTTGTACTTGGATTCCGTCTGAATGCATCCGAGGTTCTGCACGGCATCCGGGGCGACCACATCAGGAACGGTCACTTTTTTTCTGCTGACCTTGCTCCGGTTTCCGACAGCGTCATACGCATAGACCTGGAACGTCATCTTGCCCGCAACGTTCGAGATCCGCAGCGATGTCCCCGCCGTCTCCGTCTCAACCATATTCTTTCCGCTGCCGTAAGCGACAACATATTTCGTCACTCCCACATTGTCCTCCGCGGCATCCCAGTTCAGATCGACCGCCGGAACTCCGTTTTCATCGGTCTTGAAATCGGCATTGATCCTCATTTTTCCCTGCGGTGCCGTCACGTCCTGAACGGCAAAGGACTCCCCGTACCATTCTCCGGCTTCCCCCGCCTGATTGACCGCGCGTACTTTGAACGTATGAGTGCCAACAGAAAGCGGAGTCTTCGTGGAGTAATTGGCAGATTTGACAAATCCAAGCGCGTTTCCATCCAGAACGATCTCATATCCCTGGAGTTTCTCGCCCTTCTCCAACGCCGCCTTCCCCCATGAAAATTTTGCTTTGTACGATTTGTTGTTCAGGGAAACGCTCAAATTCCTTGTCAGCTCCGGACCGTTCGCTTCAGGTTCGGGCGTTGGTGTCGGATCGGGATCAGGTACCGGAACCGGCTCTTCAGCATCCCTGATATTCAGGGAAAGCGTTCCATCCACGACGGAAATATAGTAGAATTTATCGTTTGATGTCAATCCGGAATCCCGCGTCACCGTCCCAAGAGCGCGCCCCGACGCGTTTCTGACGGTAATCGCAGAACGGAAGGACGATGCTCCCGAAGCAAGCCGGTAACTGCCGTTTGCCGTTTCTTCCGGCAGCAGAACGGTATAGTTCCCGCCGGAAATCTCCGACAGATTGCGGATCAGGACATTCCGATCCCTCGCGGACACGGAAAACACAATCTCCGCCCCGGATGCATCAAGAGAAGCAGCGGAAAGAGAACCGTTCACCGTCATGGTTCCGGAAATGCTTCCGCCTGTTATGGAAACATTGTCGCCGACACGGAAAGTGCCGTTCAGTGAACTGCCTTTCACGCTGACGGCGGCGTTACAGAAAACCGTCCCGGAGAGTCGCGTTCCGGCAGAGGAATTGAAGTTCAGAGCCCCGGTCAAACTTCCGCCGGAAACCGTCACGGAATTCCCGAAATTGACGCAACTCCCCTCCCCGCCGGAAATGGTTCCGCTGTTTACCAGAGCGGTATTTATAAACGATACGGAAGAACGGGCATCGTCACCGCCGGAAATCAGCCCGCTGTTTTTCACGGTAAGACATTCCGCAGCGCTTTTTCCAGTAAAAGCAAGTCCGTAGATGCTCTGGGAAACGATCCGTCCGTTGTTGACAATGTCGCCATAAACAGAACCATATCCGAGCACATTCTGTCCCGCGCTGAACGTCAGCGTACCGGAATCGGACCAGTCGCTGCTGCCGAGTTTGCCTCCGGCAAGAGTCAGGGTCCCGGAACCGGAAATCACCGCATCTCCGTCCGCGGCGAAAGTCGAACTCAATGTGATGTTGCAATTCTTGACAATATTCCCCGAAAGATAAGTCTTTGAAACATAGGGACCTGTCTTGACGGAGGAGTTCGCCGAGAAAGTCACATTTTCCAGTTTAACCACGCTGCCGCTTGATTTGCTCAATTCAAAAGAGCCGTCCAGAGTTCCACCGGAAATCACGGTTCCGTCATACAGCTCAAAGGTGCCACCCGCACTTTTCAGCGCTCCTCCGGCGTTGTTAATATAAACATTGCTTGTTTCAAGAATGCTCGACGCCTGAATCGTATTATTGTTTACAATCACAGTTCTTTCGGAGGAGGATTTCCCGCGGAAATACATATGCGAACTCACTGCCGCATCAATCAGCCCGTTGTTGATGATATTGCTGTAAATATTCCCGCCGCCGGAAACCGCCATATTCGAACCGATTACAAAGGTTCCGGAATCGGACCAGTCGCTTTTTCCCAGATTTCCGAGGTTGTAAAGCTTTCCGCTACCGCCAAGAGCGACCATGCCGTCCGCATACAAAGTACCCTTGTTGGACAGCGTGCTGTTGAGCGTAATCGTCCCCGAAGCCCTCACAGCGGCAACGGAACCGGTCTCGGCAGATGCGGTTTCTGCAAACGTGAGGTTTGCAATGGATGCCTCACCGTCTCCGGTGCTGAACTGAACAGCGCCGTCCAAAGTTCCGCCGGTAACGGAAGAACCCTCATTCAGATATATAAGACCGCCGGACGTCTTCAGAATTCCCGTTTCCGAATTGACGATGGAAACATTGGTAAAATGGCTGTAACCGGCATAACCGTCAATCGTTCCGCGGTTCTCAATCTTTAACGGATCGTCCGCACTCTGCCCGATCCATTCTCCATTCGTTTTAACGGTTCCACTGTTTACGACATCGGCATACACGGCTCCGGTAACCTGAAGCGTCTGCTCGGAGGCTATGACAAAGGAGCCGCCGGACCAGTCGGAGGAACCGAGCGAACCTTTGATCTCCGTTGTGCCGGAACCGCCGATCTCCGTTGTGCCTCCGGATACCAGACTGCCGATGTTGTTGATCCGGAGCGTTCCATCGTTGGCAATGTTTCCCGCGACCGTCAGAACACTGTTGACCAGCAAAACCGTATTATACACCGTTCCGTCATCCGCCACAGTCAATATTGTGAGGTTGTTTACGACCGTATCATCCGACAAACGCGTAATTTTGCTGGACGGCTCCACTACCAGATCAGACGGCAGCGCTGCCGAAAATGCGTCCGTTCCTGTTACAGCAAAACTGTTTCCCATACTCAGATTTCCTCCGTCAATTTCAAAAAAATAATTTTTTCTGTTTACGACTTCTTTTCCGGCAAATTCCGCGGGCATTCCCTTCCGCAGACGATAACCGGACCCTTTTACTATATATATGAAACGAAAAATTTTTTTTCTAAAACAAACACGAAAAAAAAATATAATTCTGCTTTTTTATGAATCACCGCGACGCAGACATACGCGGTCCCGTCATCCTCCGCCGTCTGTATTGTAAAATTGTTTGCCGCCTCGTCCCCCCGCATCCTTGTTTCGTCAGATTTCCTCCATTGGTTTCAGCAAAATCAATTTTTCCTGTCAGAGACCGTCCACGCTATTGACTTTTTTTCGGATTGGTGCTATGTTTCCTCTGAATTTGTATTGCAGCACTTGAAACCATAATGCGGAAAGAAGAGAATCTCCGGATAGAAGTTCTATTCGGATTGCCGGAACGGTATTGTAAAACAGACGGGGACAAATGAAAATCCGAGTGGTCAGCCAGAACTGGTATCGCCAGTATTATTATAACAGCGGGCCCGTACCGGTCTATGAACAGCCGGATTCGCCTTTCTGGAAAATCAATAACTTTATAACGATCCGGAATTCTTTCGAAACGGACGACAAATGCGCTGTACCGGTCTCCGGGGAAAACGTGTTGAAATTGAGTTTCGACGATACGACCGTCGCGGATTCGGGCAGTCCCTTGATTTTATTCGATGAAGATATGGCACGCCGGATTGCCGAGTTCGTCAAACGGATTGATCCGGCGCACGGACTTTTCATCAACTGTGCCGCTGGAATCAGCCGTTCCGGAGCAGTCGGCGAAGTTCTGAACGATTACTTCAACCGCTATTCCGAGAATAACGAAGCGGACAGGGAATACTTCCGGAACCATAACCGTCAGATCTGCGGCAATCCGTTGGTGCGGCGCATATTGCGGAACGTACTCTTTGGTCCGACCTTTTATTGAAAACAGGGGATGAACGTGCGTAAGAAAGGAAAAGCCGGGAACAATACGACCTGTCACGGTTGACATTAAAAGAGTTCCGCCCCGAATCCGGAAACCGATTGTGATTTGATGGTTTTCAAGGATGTGCTATATTGCTGGCGAACTCCCGTGTTACCCTTGGTTAGTTGTGATTTGATGGTTTTCAAGGATGTGCTATATTTTGACCGTCGTCGAATCAACTCCGGCAAAGGTTGTGATTTGATGGTTTTCAAGGATGTGCTATATTCCTGCCGTCCAACTACGTCCGCAACATCTAGTTGTGATTTGATGTTTTTCAAGGATGTGCTATATTTGCACGGGAGGGATGCTATAGAATCGGCGAGTTGTGATTTGATGGTTTTCAAGGATGTGCTATATTAGCTGAAAATTCATATCTCCGAACGTGATAGTTGTGATTTGATGTTTTTCAAGGATGTGCTATATTGGAGCCGCCCGCCAACACATTATAGTTGTGATTTGATGGTTTTCAAGGATGTGCTATATTGTCACGGGCTACCTGGTGGATCTCGTCAAGGGTTGTGATTTGATGGTTTTCAAGGATGTGCTATATTCCTGCCGTCCAGCTACGTCCGCAACATCTAGTTGTGATTTGATGTTTTTCAAGGATGTGCTATATTAATCATGAATCAGAGCTTCCTCCTCGTAGGTTGTGATTTGATGTTTTTCAAAGATGTGCTATATTCTCGTTCAGTTCCCGGATCGTGTAAGGCGGGTTGTGATTTGATGTTTTTCAAGGATGTGCTATATTATTGGAGTAACAACTCCTTTAATATAAGCACTTTAAGTCGGTTGTTGATGCGGAGAAATTCGCGTCGGATGATAAGAAATACCCGAAAACGAAGAAAAAGATAATCAAAATAATTCCAGTTGCAATGGAGCTTCCGGTGGAGGCGTACGCTTATGACCGACAAATGTACACGTATCTCCAAATTGACGATCCGCCACTTTAAGAATGGAAACAATCCCCTCTTCCGGAACTGCTTCCCGGATTCGCCTGATATGTACCTCCGCATTCTCAAACGAGGCACAATTCCGGATATATACCGAATACTGCATCATCGCAAATCCATCTTTCACTAAAAATTTCCGAAAATCCGCAGCACTTTCCCGCTGTTTTTTGGTATTGGTCGGTAAATCGAACATTGCGTAGATCCACATTGGCTTATACCTGCTGATCGCATTAAACCGTATACTCATGATTCATAAAATTCCGGATATGATATGCACTTTTCCTCTTTCTGAAAGCAACGCACCAACGAAGCGGTCGTATACGATAATGCATTCATAAGCGGACGACGTTCCCCATTTATCTTCACATCCGCAATCAGCAACTGAAGCAGTCTCGCTTTATGCTCCTTCTCCAAAGCCGGAACAGAGAAATATTGCCGGTTCGCAAAAACCAACTCATCCGCAAACGGTCGATACGGTTCCATAACATGTATCCGGCTTGCCGGATTCATAGACCAGCAAGCCATTTTTTTGGACAGTTTACCCGGAGATCCGAAAAACAAAGTCCGTTTCAACATGCCGATCACTCCCTGAAAATGATTTCTCCATCAGCAGTAAACTCAAAGTCAATACCATCAAACAACAAGTGATTCTGATAACTCTTTTGGGAAATCCGCAGCAAAAAAGCAGGGATGTCGTATGATACAACACTTGACTTCATTTGCATAATTTCCATTGCTTCCGTAGCCTTTCCCTTTTCTCTGGCTTCCCGATGCCAACGCAAGTGTAACCTCAACCGTTCTCCATCCTTTTCAAACTCTGTAATTTTATACAGTCGTTTCTGCAACTCGGACTTTGGCAACGCATGCAATTCTTCCGGAGATTTTTCATAAAACAGCGCCATCGTTCCGGGAGCTATGAAACCGATAAAATCCAAGTTTTTCTCTCTCCGCTCATAGGGAACAAAGCCGGACTGACGGTGTTCTTTCGCCCAATTCCAAAGAGAGATCAGCCGATATTCATACGTTTTTTCCGTTCCTGGAATCTCCGGTTTCCGGTAAAGAGCGACCATGAAATTACTGCCTTTTGCGGTTTCGGCATAATAGTAGTTTTTATATGTCTTCTCAGAGCAATAGGTCTGTTCCTTGATTTTCAACGGTTCCTGCATAGAACAGAATATCCGAACCCGCCGGATTACCGGACCATCAAACTTTCCCGTTTTGGTTTTCATGCGGAATTCCTGCTGCATCGCAGTTTTGAAGTCCATTCCGCTGTTGCGGATCTGTTCCAGCAATGCGTTTTTGACACCCGGATCGACGATCTTTTCCAGATCTTTCAACTGTTTGAATTCATTGGAATCAAACGGCTTTCTCACCACAAATTTTTCTGCACCATTCTGTCTGATGCAACCGTACCATGTCTGGTTATGCAAAGCCCCCCGAACAGTATCGCCGGCGGCGGGAACCCGTCGGATTACCCTGCCGTCGGGCAACTTTACCGGACTGGTAAGAAAGACTCCATTGCGTTTCGTCTGCTTCATCTCATTGCGCTGCACAATATGTCGGACCAGAATCTGATTCACCGCATTACGCACATCTTCCGGGAACGACTCCCACGGATAAGCGATTTTCAACGCCCCGCGCCCCTGCATGAGCTCTTCGCATTCATGATACGCCGCAGAAATCCGGGCAAGCGTCTTACGGTTCAGTGCTGCAACCACAATCGCATCTACCGCGTGATGAATATGATCCGAACGGTCTTTTGCCTCATCCTGATTCTGGACTCCCCAGCTCTCCCGGGCAAATTTTGTGATTTTGCCGCTGTTTGCAAAAACACGGGAATACACCGACTTCAGAAACTGCAGCGCATGACGGGTCATCACTCCTGTCGCCGACAACTGGCGTAACGTAAAATCCTCATTGATCTCATCCGCGGCAAGGTTAAAAGTTTTGACTTTTGTCCGCCAGTAATCAAGCGCAAAGCGCAGATACAGCATTTTCTTCCGTGCATTTGCCCGCTGGATTCCCGTTGCTTTTCGAGCTGCTGCCGATGCCTTGCTGTACGCAACCTCAGCTTCTTCCAGTTTCGGCTGGATACAGCTCTTCAAATTCTCCAGGATTCCATTCGGCTGATGGTAATTATCACATTCCGATGGCAGTTTTCCAACCTTTTCGTGTCGATTGAACTGTGAATCACACAACGTCAGATTTTCGCGACTGTTATCTCCGCCCCGTGAACGGGGAATCGTATGCTCGATATCAACCGAATCGGCAGTCGGAGAAAAAATTTCCCCAGCTTCTATTTTCCGCCCGGTATACAGGCAACGATGCCCCTGTTCTTCCCATAGACACCAACGCAGAATTTGAGTTTCAGTCGGATTACTGATTCCATATTCCTCAAAAGCCTTGACTGCCTGGGCTCGTTCACCCTCATTTTTCTTTTGCCAGTCCAGATAGGCCAGACGATGATTTTTATCATTCACCTCCCGTGTCAATTCGACATGAATCTCGGTATCTGCATCTATTTTCCCGCAACGCCGCAGGTGGTTGACCAGATGCCGCAAGACCGTAAGAGACCGATGAACGACCGGATTGTAGATCATTCCCAGTTCAATGCGCGGCAAAATCCCCTCTTTGGAACAATCCTGATAATTGGAATTCTCCTGATAACTGTACAGCTTTTCGAATTCCGGCGGCATGATCTTCCATTTCTCTTCCAACATATTCCGCAGGCGTTCCGTCAGAGACAGCAAACGTCCCTGAACGTGTTCCCTGCGTGAAAGATTCTCTTTTTCCCACACATAATCATTAACGCATTGCTGAAAATCATGGAGCAGCTCCTCTTTCCGGTTTTCAAAACATTCCCCCATAATATCCGGCAGTTTTGCAAGAAACACGGCATGACGTTCCACATATCCCATTTCAAGAAAAGGCATGATCTTGCGAATGGCACACAGACTGTATCTCGCATAACCATCCGGGATTTTTATTTTGATCAACGCGGCTGCCGCATCTTCACTCAATCCGACACGTTCCGAAGCAAATTTCAGAGCCGCTTTATCATCGTCATCTTCATCATAAATATGACTGAAATAATACAAGCCGTCGAAGAGCGCCTGTACATCCATCACCGCCTCTTTGCCATGCCGTGTGACATAAGAATGACGCCAGGCAAAAAGATCATTGCATTTCAGGATTTTGGACAACTGGTGAGTAACAGAAGCGGAAGCTACTGTATGGTCGGGACGATAATTTATTTCCGACCGAGGACCTTCGTAATTCTTTTTCCCGATCTCCGGAAACAGTTTGTGGAGAATTCTTTCGACCTTGAAACTGGGTGCGCTCACCATAAAAACAGTTTCAGCGAGCCTTCTTTCCGCATCCGTCAAAAAACGGAACTCCTTATCCCCGACGTTTTTTACTTTGATTGAGTTGATAAAAGAAAGCATCCGGTAACGCTCGAACAGCGGATGTGAAATCAGACAGCGGGAATGGCGTTTCTCCAGTGGACATTTACCGACCCGATGCTTTTGCGAGCGCAAGGGACGCTGCATAAAAATTGCAGTATGCAACGCCTTCCGAACTTCGGGATCAATCTCCTGTACGTCGCAAATCCGCTCGAATTCCGGCTCATAATGTTCTTTCCGTCCGCAGCGGATCTCTTTCCGGATCTTTTTTTCACATTGAAAACGCTCATAAAGATATTGTCCAAGAGTAATGCCGGAACTCTCTAGCTTGAGTTTCAACTCTCTGATTTTCCCTTTCATTTCGCTGGATTGCATCTCCGGGGAGTCCTCTTTTTCCTGATCCTTTTTGGAACTTTTGAATCCCCGTCTGAGAGCGATATGAAAAAACGCCCGTCCCAAATCCGGTAACGGAATCTTTTCCGTTGCGGCGTGGGCACGGAAATAATACGGATTTCTTTCTTTTGTACTATTCAGCCAATGAATAAAATTTTCATTTCCCCGAGGAAAAACTCCCTGCCGAATCCAACGGTTCAACTCTTCCAACGCAAGCGGGCACATTCCCTGCTCTATCAGGATCTTTAAGGTATGATATTTGCGTAAGCGGCGACGGAATTTCAATCGCCTTGCCGCACGGAAAGCCGTTCTTTCCGCCGCAGGAGACAATGCCGCTTCCCGCCCCTTCTCCTGAGGAATTCCCTGTTCAAAAACAAGCACACCGCAATCTTTAACAGTATTACTTTCAACGATTCCCCATCCCAAAGAATTCGTTCCCAAGTCAATTCCCAGTTCTTTTTGCATAAAATTTCCTTTTTTTCAGATTTTATTTGACTTTTCCATAAACTCTGCTAATTTAAAGGTTAAACATCAAATCACAACAAGGCTATATGCCGTAGGTGTTTCACCTGAACGTCCGGTTGCACAAGCCGGACGTCTTTTTATTCCAATATATTTCCTATTTTTATAGTACAGTTACAACATCAAGTTGTCAAATACAAATATGTAAAAAAATAAAAAAATCGGTTCATCGACACTCTTTGACGGGTTTGAGCATATAACAAAAATACCGCAATGAAACACCGTCATTGCATTCGCTACTCCACCTCAATTCAACCGCAAAAGAACCCCTGATTTATATGGTTCATACCGGGAAAGAGACCAAATTGTTGACATTTTCCCGAAAAGATGGGCAATAAAAAGCCGAACGGGATATTCGTTCGGAAGAAATACAAGAAATGGCAGGGGAGGATTATCTGGAAGGGGAAAAACGAGTCTGAAACCGTATCAGATCGCTGTTTTCAGACATTTCCACGCAGAAATCAGTAGCGAATGATTCATTTTTACAACAAATCTCCTGTTTCTCCTCTAAATTTATCTCTGAAGTATCTCAAGAGCAAATTTTTTTACCATAATCACCCTCACGCGATAGCCATGCGTTCGGTCATGCGACACAACCTCGCGGGCATTTTATAACGAAGTTTCCAGGTGATATTGACCGGCTTAGAGCCGCTGTGGGATACATAAGTGGCTGGTCCCAGGAAACAATAACTGGAACTGACTCCATCGGCATTTTTATTTTCCCGGACGAACAGCAAAACCGTACTTGTCCCATTCAAATAACGTTTGCCTGTCGCGGATTCGGTGCTGGTGGTGCTTTGCGACTGCCAGTGAAAGAGATCGTCGCTGATCGCATAATCCAGATACATGGTCGTGGGTGAATATTGTTTTTCCGACTTGTTCAGCGTTATCAGGAAGATGTCTGTATTGATTTCCGGCAGGTATTTCACGCCTTCCCGCATTTCCGGCGATTTTGCGAGCGCCCAGTTCCCCAGCGCAGCTAAAATTTCATCGCGCGTATAATTTGCGTGGAGTTCCAATGGACACGCAAAAGGCAGTTCCGGCTTGGCTGTTACCAAGTCTGCATGTTCAAAAAGGTAATTTAGAACAGCAATCAGTTCGGCAAAGAAAATGTCGCTAGCCTTGAGATTATCCACAAATTGGCGCAAGTCGGAAATTCCGCTGTTTCGACCGCCGAATGTAAAGAAAAGCATCGTTAAAATGCGTTCTTCATCGCTCGGCAGGTGATTCAGACGTTCGCTTGGCGCTTGCAACAACTCCAACAGCGTTTTCAACTGATACGCCGAGTTCAAGTGACAAATCCGCAACAGCCCTTTCCGCAACTCATCTTCGTTGGCAATGGTAAAATCTTCCCGGAGATGGGCTTTTTGACAAAAGCGGGCGAAAAGCGCCTTTTTATAGATCGTGGTCAGTGACAAGTGATGATAATCCACAAAATTTTCCAGCGTTAACGCCATGCCGGATTCATTCTCAAACGTGGCAATCCGGCTGATAAGCATGTTTTGACGCCCGCTGGTAATCGCGCCTTTGATGTTTTCCAGAATCCGCCGTTGCGCCTCTTTTTCCAACTGAATATGGCAACCGGCAGGAAGATGCGGAAATCCATGCTCCAATTCGTCCGCCACATTCTGACCGGAAGCTCCCAGCATTGCCCGGAAACGATACTCAAAATTGAAATTTTTATGTGCATTGCCTACAAAGTCCAGCACCGTCAGACACTCTTTATCTTCGTGAAGTCGCAATCCACGCCCCAACTGTTGCAAAAAGACGGTCAGACTTTCGGTCGGTCGCAGGAATAAAACGGTATCAATCTCTTTAATATCAACACCTTCGTTATAGAGATCCACCACGCAGATCACGTTGATTTCGCGGGAGATCAAACGTCCCTGTACACTGTTACGCTCTTGCGGAGTCGAATTTGCGGTCAGCACCGCAGATTTGACCCCATGCGTGTTGAAATAGTCATTCATAAACGCAGCGTGGTTTTGACTCACGCAGAAGCAAAGTGCCCGGCATTGTGCAATGTCCAAAAGAATTTCGTGCATCTTCTGCACAACGAGGCTTGCCCGTTGGGTGTTGCCATTAAAAATATTGTTGAGTTGCGCTTTATCGTATCCGCCATTGGTCCAGTGCAGATTGCTCAAATCGACACAGTCAGAAACGCCGAAGTACTGAAACGGCGATAATAACTTCCGATTGATGGCATCCGGCAAGCGGATCTCGGCGGCAATGTGGTAATCAAAATATTTCAACACGTCCAAGCCGTCGTGACGTTCCGGCGTCGCAGTCAACGCGAGAAGATTGCGCGGCGTAAAGTGTTCCAGAAGTTCCTGATAGCCATCCGCGGCAGCGTGATGAAACTCGTCAATCACAATATAATCGTAGAAATCCGCCGGGAGTTTCCGACACAGATCATTCGAGTTCAGACTTTGAATCGAGCAGAAAAGATGGTCCAGATTCGTCGGTTTATTCTGACCGACCAGCAATTCACCGAAGTTCTGATCCCGCAGAATATTCCGGAAGGTGAAACGGCTTTGTTTGAGAATCTCCTCCCGGTGAACTATAAATAAGAACTTGGCATTGGGCTGTTCTTTCCGAATTCGTTTGAAGTCGAACGCCGCGATGACCGTCTTGCCGGTTCCGGTGGCGGCAACGACAAGATTTTTGTGCCGCTGATGAATTTCGCGTTCTGCGCGGATTCGGTCTAAAATTTCTTCTTGATAGGGATATGGCGTAACATCCATAAACGCCATAAAGTCTTCTTTGTCCTGATCTTTCCCGCTTTCGTGGAGCAAAGCTTTCGCCAAACGCCCGCGGGAACTTTCATCATAACGGGTAAATTCCGTTGTGTTTTGATACGTTTCAAAGGTCGCGCAAACTTTATCCCACAGATAAGGGGATTCAAATTGACTGATTTTCAAATTCCATTCCAGCCCACTGGTCAACGCCGGAGCAGAGATGTTGGAGGAACCGATATACGCTGTTCCAAACCCATTGTCGCGGTGGAAAATATAACTTTTTGCATGAAGTCGGGTGCGTTCTGTATCGTAAGAGACCAGTAACTCCGTATTGGGGAGCTTTTGCAGTTCGTCAATCGCCTTTAAATCGGTGGCGCCGAGATAACTTGTCGTAATCAGACGGAGTTTTTTACCTTCGCGGGTTGCCTCTTGCAAATAAGGTAGAATTAAACGCAGACCACTCCACTTGATAAAGGAACACAAAATGTCGATGCGATCAGCGGTCTGAATCTCCTTTTTGAGTTCACTTTCGAGCGTAAGATCCGAAGCTGTACCTGTAAAAAGGGCGGCATTGGTCAGGGGCGTGTCGGGACGTGAAAGCGGCTTTTTGCGCATATCCTGAATTTGCAGAAGATACATCAGATCTTCCACGATCTTCTCCGATTCCACCGGAAACGAAGTATCATTCTTCCCGATCACATCCAATAACTGATTGCAAAATTGCGCCTGTTTCTGTTTGCGATCATCGCCTTTTATCCCGGCAAGCGAGTTTGCAATCAGTTTTGTCAAATGCAGCGCCAGAGTAAACGAGCTTTCCTCGGAATCAAGCTGTTCTTTGGTTACAGAGAAGTTCTCCGCCAAACGCGCCAAACGCTCTGCCAAAGCGTGATTAATTACACTCTCATAAATTCCATGAATCAGCTTAAAATCCGGCATTTTCCTCAACCTTCACAACATGGTAAAAAGACTGTGCAACAAATTCGCAGTAATTTCGCCGACATCCTTATTATAACCTTGCCAACAGGGAACTTTATGCCCATTCCAGACAGAGACCCTTATTGAGAAATAATCTACTGCATCTTGTTCGTTTTTCAACGCATTTTTTTGAAATTCAAGCATATTTGTAATTGGAGGTTACCATAAAATATGTGCCCTTCTCTGCCCAAAAGCTTCGAATCTCTGTCCAGCTATGGAAAATATCTTGCACTCAAGTTCAGCAAAGGTACAACGAAGGGGGAGCACCTCGCACCAAGCTTCAGAACGATACTCTGCAATGGAGAAAATTACTCTAGTCTGAAAAGAAACCTGAATGATAATCCATGTGTCCCGGACACGAGACAGACGGAGAATTTGCTGGAGAATCAGGGAATCTGCATCGGAAATGGTGGCAAACGGAGAATCTTCGTTTTTCTCTGATTTTGCAAATCGTTGAAAATCAACGCTCAAAACAGGGAAACAAAAAAGCCGAACGTGGTGTCCGTCCGGCAAAGAGACAAAAAAATGGTGGCAAGGACCGGTCTCGAACCGGTGACACACGGATTTTCAGTCCGTTGCTCTACCAACTGAGCTACCCCGCCACATCCAGTAATTGGAGTATGCAATTAATATATTACTCTTTCGGCAAAAATCAAGTCGAAAAAGCAAAAAAAATAATTTTTTCAATAAAATTCCGGAAATCTGAAAACAGGAATCAGAATAAATCACGACGGCTCAACTCTTCCAACTCAACAAGAAGATTCGGCGTACACTCCAAACGACAGGATGTCAGCTCCTCACGGGTAAAAAAACGAACCTCGTCAATCTCCGAACGCTGAAAAGTAAATGGACCCTCCGATACCAGAGAAAAAACACCGACATTCTCCGACTCCACGGAATTGCGAATCCGTGAATGAAACAGAAAACGGAGGGGGAGAGCACTATCAAGCCCCAACTCTTCCGTCATCTCACGACGGGCGGCAGTCACATAATCCTCCCCGCGATCAAGATGACCGCCAACCGCCGTATCCCATTTCCCCGGCTGAATATCCTTGCTCCAAGTCCGGCGCTGAAGCAGAATCCGCTTGCCGTCCGGATGAAACACAACCACATGCGCCGTCCGGTGGATCAGCGACGGATCCCCATGACAGCGGGAGCGGGGAGCACAGCCGATCACGCGGTCGGCTTCATCCACGATGTCAAAGATTTCCTCCTGTACAGGACTCATTTTTTACGTTTCTCCGAGCCATCGGTTCCGGGCTTTTTCTTCCGCAAACCGGTTCCGCGTTTCTTCGCGGTTTCCGACGACGGCCGTTTCGCCGTTTTACGGGTATGCACCATCTTGGAAGCGGGAGCGGACTCCGGTTCAGGACTTTCCGGAACAACCGGGAAAAACACCACTTTCCGGTTATCCAGACGCGCTTCTATACGAGGAGCCTCCGCAAGGAAACCACGCAGGATGCTGTCGGCAAGTTCATCTTCGATATAACGCTCGATCGCACGGCGGAGCGGACGCGCCCCGTATTCCGGCTGGAAACCTTTTTCGATGATGAAATCAATCACAGGCTGTTCAATTACAAGCTCCTTGCCGTTCTCTTTCAAACGGTCACAGACTTTTTTAAGCTCCAGATTGACAATCTTGAGAATATCTTCCCGTTCCAGACGCCGGAACACGATCACATCATCAATACGGTTGATGAACTCCGGTTTAAACCGCTTTTTCGCGGTTTCAATCAGACGGTCCGCAATCTTCCGGAACGACTCATCCTGCTTGAACGCCCCCTCAAATCCCATTCCGGAACCTTTCATCATCTGCTCCGCGCCGAGATTGCTTGTCATAATAACGATTGTATTGCGGAAATCCACACGACGTCCGAGACTGTCCGTCAATTTACCCTCTTCCAGAATCTGAAGCAGCAGGTGCATGACATCCGGATGCGCCTTTTCAATCTCGTCAAACAACACGACACTGTACGGATGGCGGCGCACGCGTTCCGTCAGTTCGCCACCCTCGCCGTGCCCGACATATCCCGGAGGCGAACCGACCAGACGGCTCACATTGAATTTCTCCATGTATTCGGACATATCCACCTGAATCAGCGAATCGGCATCCCCGAAAATAAACTCCGCCAGCGCTTTTGCAAGCAGAGTCTTGCCGACACCGGTCGGCCCCAGGAAAATAAAGGAACCGATCGGGCGGTTCGGATCTTTGAGATCCGCACGCGAACGGCGCAGAGCACGCGACACCGCACTGACGGCATCCGCCTGCCCAACAACGGTATTGGTCAACTCCTCTTCCATCCGCAGCAGGCGGGCGGTCTCCCCCTCCTGCATCTGAGAGACGGGAACGCCGGTGAGCTTGGAAATGATTACCGCAATTTCCGGGACGTCAATCACCGGACGGCGACTCCTGCACAGCTCGTTCCACTCCTCCAGCTTGCCCTCCAGTTCGGCGCGCAGAGCACGTTCCTTGTCCCGGCATTCGGCGGCAACTTCATAGTTCTGCTCGGAAATAGCGTTCTCCTTGTCCCGGCAAACCGAGCGGATCCGGTCTTCAAGCGCCGAAACATCGGGCTGCTGCGGAGTATCAATGATCCGGGCGCGCGCTCCGGCTTCGTCGATCACATCAATCGCCTTGTCCGGCAGAAAACGCCCCGTGATGTAACGGTCGGCAAGTTTCGCGGCGGCGGAAAGCGCGGCATCCGTATATACGACATTGTGGTGCGCCTCATACGGACCTTTGAGTCCGTGCAGAATCCGGATGGTGTCTTCCACAGAGGGCGGTTCAACCATCACGGACTGGAAACGACGTTCAAGAGCGGCATCCTTTTCGATCCCTTTGCGGTATTCGTCAAGGGTCGTTGCACCAACGCACTGCAGTTCTCCGCGGGACAGCGCGGGTTTGATGATGTTCGCGGCATCCATCGCCCCCTCCGCCCCGCCGGCGCCGACGATCGTATGCAGTTCGTCGATAAACAGAATCACAGCCTTGCTATTGCGCACTTCGTCGATCACCGCTTTAATGCGTTCTTCAAACTGACCGCGGTATTTGGTTCCGGCGATCATCAGGGGAAGATCAAGAGCAAACACATGTTTGGAGCGCAGAATCTCCGGAACGGTTCCGGCGGCAATCGCCTGGGCAAGCCCCTCAATGATCGCCGTTTTGCCGACGCCCGCCTCACCGATCAGCACGGGGTTGTTCTTGGTGCGGCGGCAGAGAATCTGAATCACACGCTCAATTTCATTCTTGCGGCCGATCACGGGATCCAGCTTGCCCTGACGCGCAATCTCGGTCAGATCCCGTCCGAATGTGTTCAGCGTCTGAAACTGCGGATCACCCGGAGCAGACGGTGTCTGCTGCGGAGCGGCGGAATCATCCGCCTCCTGCGGAGCGTCCTCACCCGGAATGAAGTTCGGATCAAGCGTCTTGATCACCTCATCGCGGACACGTTCCACATCGACCTTCAGACTACGCAGAATTTGCGCGGCGGCACTCTGCCCTTCGCGCAGAAGGGCAAGCAGCAGATGTTCCGTACCGATGTAGTTGTAATTCATGGATTTCGCTTCGTTGGCGGACATCACGATAATGTTTTTCAAACGCGCCGTCAACGGAGCCGGGCCGTCCAGTTTGGTCTGCCCTCCGGTTCCAAACTGACGTTCCACCTCGAACCGCAGGGTATTCAAATCAAGCCCCATGGAGCGGAGCACGGAAACCGCAACCCCCTCCCCGAGTGAAATCAAGCCAAGCAAAAGATGTTCCGTACCGACGTAATCATGATTGAGCCGCTCCGATTCTTTCTGAGCAAGCGCGAGAACGTGTTTTGCCCGGGGTGTAAAATTCTTGAGCCACGGAGTCAAATCATCCATATCTGCCATAAAAACCTCCAATATGTTCTGTTATCCACAGAGATTTTAACCCGATTCAGGAAAAAATCAAGTCAAAAGCCGAAAAATGCACAAGAAAAATTCGCAAACGACCTCCGCAAGGTGTATTTTACGGCAAAAAACAGAAGGAGGACTGCCATGAAATCCTATTCCGCCGCCCGGATGCGGGCACTCGACCGCCGCACGATCGAAGAATACGGGATCCCCGGAACCACGCTCATGGAAAATGCAGGGACCGCTCTCACACGCGCCGTCCTGCGCTTTTCCGCCGGATTCGATTCTCCGGAATTCGTAATTCTCGCAGGAAAAGGCAACAACGGCGGCGACGCTTTCGTCACAGCACGGCAGCTCCACCAGTCCGGGCGTCCCGTGCACCTCTTCATGACGGCGCGTCCCGACGAACTGACCGGAGACGCGGCGGAAATGTTCGAAGCCATGCCGCAGGCTCTCAAAAACGGCGCCCGCTTTGAGTTTTCCGCCGATGATATTCCCGAACAGGCGGTCATCATCGACGGACTTCTCGGAACCGGAATCCGCGGAGAAGTGCGGGAACCGTCCGCAAGCTGGATCCGCCTCGTCAATGCCTCCAACGCACCGGTTATCGCCATCGACATCCCGTCCGGGCTGAATGCGGACGACGGAACCGCCGCGCTCCATATCACGGCCGACCTCACGGTCACCATGGCTGGAGTCAAAACCGGAATGCTCGTGGAACAGGGACCCGCCGCTTCGGGACGGATCGAGATTGCCCGGATCGGCATACCTGACGACTATCTGGAAGAAGCCGGCGACGGATTCCCCGTCTTCTCCCTCTCCGACGCACGGAAAATGCTTCACCGCGAACCGTTTGACACGTTCAAAAACAGACGCGGACACCTTGCCGTGGTCGGCGGCTCACGCAACTACGCCCATGCTCCGTTCCTCTCTGCCGAAGCGGCTCTGCGAACCGGCAGCGGACTCGTCTCCCTGCTGCTGCCGGAAACCGCGGAAATCCACTGCATCGTCCGCAAAGCCCTGATCCTGCGCAGACTGCCGGTCAACGGAGCTCCGGCATTCAATGCGGTCTCTCTGCCGGAACTCGAACTGGAACTTGAAAACAAAACCGCGCTTGCGGTCGGCCCGGGCATGATGGACCGTCCGGAAAGCGTTCCGTTTCTCTATAAACTCATTCTGACGAACCTGCCGCTGGTCCTTGATGCGGACGCATTGAACCTGATCGCGCAAAATCCGGCGCTTCTGGAATCGCATGGAGAATCCGTGATTCTGACGCCGCATCCGGGAGAAATGCGCCGTCTGCAAACGGCATTTGGACTCGACGGACAGAAAACACGCATAGAACAGGCTCTCGACCTTGCCATCCGCACGGGCTGCACCGTGATCCTGAAAGGCTGTCGCTCGGTCGTAGCCTCGCCGGATGGCTCGTACAGTCTGAATCTGAGCGGCTGCCCTGCCCTCGCCACGGCGGGAAGCGGCGATACTCTGACAGGAATCTGCGGTTCGTTCCTCGCTCAGGGATATTCCGCATACGATGCGGCACGTCTCGGAGCCTATGTTCACGGACTCGCAGGCGAACTGCTTTCTCCATGCGGTTCCCGCGGCGTCATTGCGGACGATCTGGCATCCGCCGCCGCACGCGCAATTCACCGCATCCTGCCGACAGCATAGCGGAAGAAGAGATCAGAAGTACTCCACGGGACACGATGGAATGGAATCCAGAAAACGGGCGCCGTAGGCTTTCGTGACAATCCGGCGGTCAAGAACCACAATAATTCCCTGATCGGTCCTGCTGCGGATCAGGCGGCCGACTCCCTGACGGAATTTCAGAACGGCATCCGGAATCGAATAATCGCGGAACGGCTCCCCGCCGTTCTGCCGGATCCGCTCCAGACGCGCTTCGATCAGCGGATGAGACGGAACGGCGAACGGCAGTTTCGTGATCATCACATTGCTCAGAGCCTCTCCCGGCACGTCAACCCCGGTCCAGAAACTCGTTGCCCCGAACAGAACCGACGGCACATCGCTCGTTTTGAACTGCTGGAGCATTGCCGTCCGGGAAAGTTCCCCGCCGTGAACCAGCAGATTCAGTCCGAGCTCCCGGATCTCGTCTTTCAACTCCTCCGCGCAGGTACGGAGCATGCCGTAACTGGTGAACAGAACAAAGGCGCGGCCGTTTGAAAATTTCAGGAAACGGACAATCTCGTCGCACACGGCTCCGTAATAGCTCTCTTCGGAAGGCAGCGGCATCGAACGCGGCAGATACAGACGCACCTGTTTGGCGTAATCGAACGGGGAGTCCAGCACGATTCCCGTACCGTTGGCAAATCCGACGCGGTTGAAATAATAATCCAGCGAACCGTTGACCGCCAGCGTGGCGCTCGTCAGGATCACCGTTTTTTTCCGGGAGAACAGAATGTTGTGAAGCAGGGCGGCGATATTCAGCGGAGCGGCGTCGAGCTCCACCATCGGGGCGCGGGTCACGCTGGAAAGCCGTCCTTCCGCCCAGTACACATGTTCCTCCCACGCCATTTCGGTGAAACCGGCAATCTCCTCCTGAAACGCCAGACAGCGTTCGTGCAGAGACTGCAGTTCCGTCCGGAAATCCTGATCCTCCTGTTCGGCGATGTACTCCCGGAGCAGTTTTGCCACATTGCCCAGCTGGGCGGAAAGATGATCGGAAAAACGGCCCGGCTTCACAATCCGCAAAACGGAGTCCGTCCGCTTTGCGACGGCTTCCTGAAACTGGGCAAAATATTCTGTAGCGGCATCCTGCACCTTGGCGATCGTCGCCCGGAGCTGAAGCGAACTTTCCCCGGAACGCAGCAGCAGTCCTTTTCCCGTCGAAGGGTTGTAAAGACGGTTCAGAAAATAACGGAGCGCACCGGAGCGCAGGGACAGACCGAGATGCTGGGCGGCGGAATCTTCCAGCGTATGCGCTTCATCAAATACGACTGCGCCGTAATTCGGCAGCGGCGACGTCTCAAGCTGTTCCAGCGCGCGGATTTTCAAATCCACAAAAAACAGCGCATGGTTCGCCACCACAATATCGGCGTTCTCCCACTCCCGCCGCGCTTTCCAGTAGAAACAGGTCCGGAAAAACTTACACGACGGCCCCGAACAGTTGGACGCCTCACTGCAGACACACGCCCAGAGCTCGTTGTCAACGGAAAAATCCAGGTCGTATTTCGATCCGTCTTCCGTCCTGTCCGCCCAGTCGGCAAGACGCTCCACTTCGGTCAGCATTTCATGCGACGGCAGGAACTCATCGCGATGCCCTCCCCGCGCAAGAAGCAGACGCCGCTTGCAGATATAGTTGCCGCGCCCTTTTGCAAGAACAAACTTCAAGTCGATATTCAGCAGTTTTGCCAGCAGCGGCAGGTCTTTATAAACCAGCTGCTCCTGCAGGTTCAGCGTTTCGGTTGTGATCAGAACCGGCTTCTTCATCGAAAGCGCGGCATAAATGGCGGGAATCAGATAGGCGAAACTCTTCCCGACTCCGGTCGGAGCCTCCACACAAAGATTGCGTCCGTTTTCAAATGCGGCGGCGATCTCATTCGCCATGACGGTCTGCTGAGGACGCGGCTCATAGGGTCGCCCGCCAAATTCCGCGGAACGCTTCAACGGACCGTCTCCGGAGAAAAAAGCGATTGTCTCTTCCAGACACTCCGGACGGGGCGGTGTGAAATCCGCCTCCTGCAATTCGACATCAACCCGTGCGAACTCCAAAGAGTCCAGCCCGGTATAGTCTTCCTCCGTCTCTTTTCCGTCGGAAGGTGTGACAGGGGCAACCATGAAGTCTCTCTTTCTTTCAGTCAAAAAAGGACGGCAGTTTCCTGCCGTCCCGTATTCATTTTTTCACCGGCGCGGAAACGTGCTCAGATCTTGCGCCATTTCGGATCAATGCCGGAAACGTTCCAGTACGCCTCCGCCATGAAGATCGCATCAAGAATCGCACAGCGGGTCATCGCTTCAACAACCGGATAGATTCGCGGCAGCAGAGACGGATCCCGGCGCGTGATCGGAGAAAGAACAACATCCTCCATCTTCGCGACGTTGACAGTCGCCTGCGGAACGGAAACGGTCGGAGTCGGCTTCACGGCACAGCGGAAACGGATATCTTCCCAGGTGGTGATACCGCCGAGGATGCCGCCGGCATGATTGGTTTTGAAGCGGACCTTGCCGCTTTCCTTATCCACATACGCTTCGTCGTTGGATTCGGAACCGAGCATATCAGCGACCTGGAATCCGGCGCCGAACTCAATTCCCTTGATCGCCCCGATGGAGCAGACCGCGTGCGCGATCATTGCATTCATCTTGTCGAACACAGGCTCGCCGAGTCCGGCGGGAACGCCGCGGGCAATACACTCCAACACACCGCCGGCAGTCTCACCGTTCTCCTTGATCTTGAGAATATCACGTTTCATCTCTTCGGCAAGTGCAAGGTCCGGACAGTTGATTTCGTTCTTGCGGTAATTTTCTTTGGCGAACTCATAAGAAACGGGTTCTTTCACTTTGATGCCGTGGGAAGCGATCGTATATGCGATCACGTCAATCCCCATCTGCTCAAGAACCGCTTTTGCGACCGCACCGCCTGCCACGCGGCTGGCGGTTTCGCGTCCGCTGGCACGGCCTGCACCGACCCAGTCCGCGTATTCGCCGTATTTCTTGAAGAAACCGTATTCCGCATGTCCGGGACGGATTTCATCTTTATAGGAACGGTACTGATCAATATGCACGTCCTGAATATCGTTGTTCGGGATGATCATGCCGACCGGAGCGCCGGTGGTCAGATCGTTTTCCATCACGCCGGAGAAAATATAGACGAGGTCTTTCTCCAGACGGGGGGAATCCAGAGGAGTCTGTCCCGGCTTCCGCTTATTGAGTTCATCCTGAACCATTTTTCCGGTAATTTTAATTCCCGGCGGAACACCGTCCACAATAACCATCAGTCCACCGTAAAGTTCCGGCGGAACGGGGAGATTTTTTCTGAAGCCGCCAGCGTAGGATTCGCCGCAGCAGGTTATTTTAAAGAGTCTTCCAAAGGTGTTTCCGAACATGATCCTTCTCCCTGCATAAATTATCGGAGACGGCACCATGCCGCCTCCTGACTGAAAGGAGTAATATACTGCTGTTTTCCGGAAAATTCAAGAACCGTTTGCAAGTTTATCACCATCCGAGAGCCGGACGGACATCGCCCCGTTTGAGCTCATCCGTGTATTTCCAGACAACTTCCCCGGTCCGGTTGTCCGTCAGGATCAAACTGAAAAAATAGGAAAGCGTGCGTTTGCGCCCCACAGACGCCGTCTGCTTGATCACCGTGCCGGAAAGAGAAAGGTCGTAGGCTTTCAGCGTGCCGGGTTTGAGTACCGTTTTCCGGTCGAAATCGGAAGCGGAGGAAAGTTGACGCGCCTGGGAACTGGCGGGATCAAGAAGCTGTCCGGCTCCCGCCGCGGCGGAAGTCAGCCGGACTTTGCCGCTGTTGAGCAGCCGCTCGCTGATCCGCTCCGTCATCAACTGCGTATTGATATGCTCATCGGTATTGTTCCGGATCACGGAAAGCATCAGCAGAGGAGTCGCACGCCTGACGGAAGCGGGAACCGCCGCTCCGGGATGCGCTTTGATGTATGCGGACTCCGCATCTTCCCGGTACGCCTGCAGATAATTGTCAAACACCGGACTTGCCAGCAAAGCGTCGGATCCTTTCCGGGAGATCTCCACCCAGTCTTCCGAAACGATCTGCCGCATGGAACGCGGATTGGACGACGTATCATCCGCGTCCATGATCCGCGGACCGGAGCCGCATCCTGCCAGCAAAACAAGCACAGTCCCGGCGGTTGTACACAAAACAGTACGATTCATCATCTGTCCTCCTTATTCTTCTTCCGCTTCTTTCATGTTCAGAATAAAATCCCTGCACTGACGGGTCGGCGCGACCGACTGAAAATAGACCGTCTCACCCGGTTTGACAAGTTTCGTCATCCAGACGCCGTCCGAAACAGCCATTCCCCGGCTGTCCAGCCAGACGAATTTGTAACTGATCCGGTAAGGATCCCCGCCCGTGAGCGAACTCCAGAGTCCGGAGAAAAATCCGGTCCGGTTGTTCAGCGCGGAAACCTGAACCCGGAGAAGTCCGGCGCTCGTCTCGGAGGTGTTGACCTCTTTCAGCAGTAGCCGGTTCCGCAGAAACGGATCCGTGACAAACCGCTTGTCTTTCACGATATGCGTTTCCGCATACGCCTCTTCCTCCGAGATCGTATTAACCGAGTTCTGGCATCCGCTGCTCAGCACCGCGCCCAGAACGGCGAGCCCGCAGACCATCATTGTTCCTGTTTGTTTCATAAGAAAACCCCCTATGGTTGAAATTCAAAAATCTGATACTGAATCGCTTTTCCGCTCTGCGCCTGAATATAGAGCAGAGCAGCGGCACATCCGGGAGAAAAGGCTACCCGGAATCCGGTTCCCAGCACTCCGGCCGGCAGAAAGGGAACGATCCGGACCATCCGGTCTTCCGGCATCGGTATGCCTGCGAACTGGAACTCCTTCGGCAGAAACTCCCAATTCCGGGTATCCGCTGTATTAAACACCTGTTTATATAACGATGTTCCCGCCAAAGTCAACGCTCCGGCGAGCGGATCGGCATTCCAGGCAAGAGCGACCGCGGCGGCCGTCGCCGCTTCCTTGACGGCATAGCTGACCACGATCCGCGTAATACGGATCGGCAGAAGTTCCGCATGTTCCTGCGATAAAATCGCATCCATATCCGCCAGACGGAACGTCACGGTCTCCCGCCCGCCCCCGCTTATGCGGAGACCGGAAAACGGCGCCGGATAGTATTCGCAGACAGGAAACGCAAATCCCGTCACCAGCAGATTGATCTTGATCTGCCGGAACGCCGCGCCGCGTCCGTTGGCAAAAATCACATAAACCATTCCGCGCCCCATATCGGCGGACAGCGGCACAACATTTTTCAACGGTTCCGGAACGGCACGGCCGGTCCGGCGGAGCAGAGTTGCATAACACTGCTGAATAAACGGTTCCGACGGAAGCGCTTCGTACAGCCGTCTGAAATCCACGCAGGCGTTTTCCAGATCCCCGCGCCGCAGATAACCGATTGCAGAAAGGAACACCGCCACAGGGTTCAGATAATTTCCGTACGCTCTGCGGGCGGATTCGTACAACTCTTTTGTCGCGGCGCGGTAGTTCGGATCTGCGGCAATCCGGGATTCGGCAATGCCGGTTCTCCCCTTTTCCTGCTCCGCGGCAAGTTTCCGTCTTTCTTCCTCAATATTCTTCGCATGGCGGGAAGCTGCATTTTTCTGCGCTTCGCGCATCCGCTGAAGCTCTACATGAAATCCCTGCTCATTACGTTTGCCGAGATACGCCAGCGCACGGTAAAACGGGACCAGAATGCGGTCACGGGTATAGCCTTTATATGGCAGGACATTCGGATTCAGCAGCGCGGATCCCGTTTCCGCCCCCGCATCACGGACGCTGACCACCGCCCGTTCGTCATAATCCCTCATCAGCCGGTCCGCCGCATTGAAACAGCGGAGAGCGTCATCAAATTTACCGCGGCTGAATTGAAACAATCCGTTTTCAAGCTGCCACATAAGTTCATCGCCGCTGCCGCGCGTACTGTTCACCTTGCTCTCCAGCAGTTCCGCCGTGCGCGGATAATTCCCCGCCTGCCATGCGGCGACCGCCGGCGCTTTCTGCGCGTGGGAATCAATCACCGTGGAACAGCCGCAAAACAGCAATCCCGTCACGGGCAGGAACAAAACAGGAAAACGAAAAGCAAACGGCATACGGGGTCTCACTCAGCCGGACGGCTCCGCAGCCAGGCGCCGACGGATGCAGAAAGTTTGAGTGCGGCCTTTTTCATCATATAATCGTAATACCGGAGAATATTCCAATCCCCGGTATCTTCCGGGATTGCGGAAAAATCCACTTTTTCCGTAAACGGGATCACGACGGCACGTTTGCCGTCTTTCGCATCAATGATTGTCAGATTACCGGCAAAGATCCCTATCCGACGCAGCAGAGCCTTGCTTCCCGGCTCAATCAGAACGACCGCATTTTTCACGTCAAACTGATCAATCCTCGGCACCAGCAGATAATCCGCCTGCAGCGCTTCACCGATTCCGATATAGCGCTGCGGCTCCACGAAACCGTCCGGATACGAATGTTTCCGGAAAAACGCTTCCACGGAGTCAAGCCCCGTCATCCGGATATTCTGTTCGATCAGATGCCGCTGAATCAAAGCGTTGAAATCGGCGGAAACAGACCGGGTGGAGCTCCCGGAAGCAAGAACAGTCCGCAACACGGCGGCACGGCAAAACGTTTTTTTCCCGTCCGGCTCTTCCGCCCGAACCCAAACAGCAACAAGCAGAATCCCGCAAATCACCGACAGCAATTTTCTCATGACAACACCCCGCAGACTTTTTTATGGAAACTATAAACCATACCGCACGCAAAAACAAGCGGCAAAATGAAAAATCACCGCAGAAATACCGTGGCTTCTCAAAACAGTGCGGATATTCTTTCCATATTCTCCGAACGGAAACACGTTTTTTTTCAAAACCGAATTGCGAATTAAACATTCCGGGATTATATTATCTTTCAATAATAAAAAGGTTCATTCAATTAAAAACAAACACGAAACAATTTTTCGGAGAAAAAAATGTCAGCAAAAGTCGATCTGAACGGAAAAGTCGCAGTCGTTACCGGCGGGGGCGGAATCCTCTGCAGCACCATGGCAAAAGCGCTTGCGGAATGCGGAGCCAAAGTTGCAATCCTTGATCTCCGTCTTGAAAATGCGGAAAAAGTTGCCTCGGAAATCAATCAAAACGGCGGAACTGCCATCGGTATCGCAACAAACGTCCTTGAACTCGACAGTCTCAAAGCCGCGGAAAAACAGATCCGCGAAACGTTCGGGACCTGCGATATTCTGGTGAACGGCGCCGGCGGAAATCATCCGAAAGGAACCACCTCCGCGGAAAAACTCACACTGGAAGACATCACCAATCCCACTCCCGGAAAAATTTCGTTCTTCGATCTTGATCCGGCGGGAATCGGCTTCGTCTTCAATCTGAACTTTCTCGGAACCCTGCTTCCGTGTCAGGTTTTCTGCCGGGAAATGGCGCTCAAAGGCGGCGGAACCGTCATCAACATCTCGTCCATGAACGCATTCAAGCCGCTGACAAAGATCCCGGCATACAGCGCGGCGAAAGCGGCGATCAGCAACTTCACGCAGTGGCTCTGCACCCACATGTCGGGCGTCGGCATCCGGGTCAACGCCATTGCTCCGGGCTTCTTCCTGACCGATCAGAACCGCACGCTCCTCACCAATCCCGACGGCACCCTCACCGCCCGCGGCAACACGATCCTCGCACACACTCCGATGGGCAAATTCGGAACCCCCGAAGACCTCACCGGAACTCTGCTCTGGCTTGTGGACAACAACGCCTCCGGATTCGTCAACGGAACCGTTATCCCCGTCGACGGCGGATTCTCTGCATTCTCCGGGGTTTGATCATGGGATTTATCGCACTCATTGATTACGGAATGGGCAACCTGCGCAGCGTTTCCAAAGCGCTGGAAAAGGCGGGCGGCGTCATCCGGATCATTGACCGTCCGGAACAGGCGGAAGGCTGTTCCGGACTTGTTCTGCCCGGTGTCGGAAACTTCGGCGACGGTATGCGCAATCTGCGGGAACGCGGATTTGTGGAAACGGTCCGCCGTGCCGTCGATGCGGGGCTTCCGACCCTCGGCATCTGTCTCGGTATGCAGATGATGCTGGAAAGCAGTGAGGAAGCTCCGGGCGTGGAAGGTATCGGCATTTTCAAAGGCGCAGTCCGGCAATTCCCGAAAGACCGCGGAGAAAAGGTTCCGCACATGGGATGGAACCAGCTGACGCACAGCGGCGGCAATCCGTTTCTGGCGGGCGTTCCCTCCGGTTCCCACGTCTATTTCGTCCACTCTTACTACGCGGACCCGGTCGACCGCGCAGCGGTGGCGGCAGAGTGCGATTATATATTCCGGTTCGCGGCGGCTCTCGGAAAAGGAAACGTATTCGCCGCTCAATTCCATCCCGAAAAAAGCCAGAAATACGGCATGACCATTTTGAAAAATTTTGTAACAATGTGCAACAACGGAGAACAGTGATGCTCATCATCCCGGCTATTGATATTCGCGGCGGCAAATGCGTCCGCCTTTTTCAGGGCGACTACAACAAAGAAACCGTGTACGCCGAAGACCCGGCGGAACAGGCCGTCCGCTGGGAAAACGAGGGAGCACACATCATCCATCTTGTGGACCTTGACGGAGCCAAAGCCAAACACCCTGTCAATCTGGATGCAATCCGCAGAATCTGTTCCAGTGTCCGCATTCCCTGTGAACTCGGCGGCGGGATCCGCACCATCGAAGACGCACGGAAAGCGTTTGATGCGGGAGTCTACCGCATCATCCTCGGAACGGTCGCCTGCGAAAACCCGAAACTTGCCAAAGAATTCGTCTCGGCGTTCAGTGCGGAACGGGTTGTGGTCGGGGTTGACGCCCGCGCCGGAAGCGTCGCGGTGAACGGCTGGCTCGAAAACAGCGGCGTCGACGCCTACGAACTCATCCTGACTCTTCAGGACATGGGCGTCACCCGGTTCATTTATACGGACATCGCCACCGACGGAGCCCTCTCCGGCCCGAACTGCGACGCCATCGCGGCAGTCTGTTCCAGAATCCCGCGCAGCAGCGTGATCGCTTCCGGCGGCATCTCCTCCGCCCGTGACATCTCATCGCTCCGGGAACTCCGCAAGGACAATCTGGAAGGCGCGATCGTCGGCAAGGCGCTTTACGACGGCAAAACGACGTACAAAGAACTCGACGAGGCGGCAAATGACTGAAGAACCCGTTTACAATCCGTTTCCCGGCGACTCCTACGATACGCCGGAGCATGTGAAAGGAAGTCTGCTTGATCTGCTGCTCCTCCGGACCAGAGCGTCATTCTATCTGCGGAATTTTTACGTTTTCTACCGTTCCGGAAGCGCCTGCCGGAAAGGATGGTTTCCTCAGAATCAGCAGACCCGGAATTCGTATGACAACATCCTAATCACGGAAAGCTGCGGCGGCAGATTTCATCTGCGCGGACTCGACAACATCAGCAAGACCGAAGGACCTGTCCTGTTCATCAGCAACCACATGAGCCTGCTGGAAACGGCGGTGATGCACGCATTCATCCGTCCCCGCAAAAATTTCTGTTTTGTCATCAAGGAACAGCTTTTTCAGGTTCCTTACTTCGGCGACATCATGCGCACGCTCGGCTGCATCGGCGTCGGACGCAAGAATCCGCGCGACGACTTCCGTGCCGTGATCGACGAAGGCAAAAAAACTCTGGAAAGCGGCAAATCCATCGTGATCTTCCCGCAGGCTTCCCGCTCCGCCGTTTTTGACGTGAATCACTTTAATACGATCGGCGTCAAACTGGCGAAAGCCGCCGGAGTGCCGATCATTCCGACCGCGCTCAAAACCGATTTTCTCGGCAATGGAACCATGATCAAGGATCTCGGTCCCATTCACCGCGACCGGGAGATACATTTTGAATTCGGCGAACCGATCATGAACGTGGAAGGAACCGGAAAACAGGAACACCAGCAGATCATCGACTTCATCGAAAACCGTCTGCTCTCCTGGGGATGCGAGGTCCGGAAATGACGCAGGAAACCGTCACAGTCAATCTGTCCGACCGTTCCTATCCGATTTCCATCGGTTCCGGCATTATCGGGAACACGGCTCTGCTGGAACCGCACGTCAAAGGCAGACGCTGCTTTCTTGTGACGGACTCCGCGGTTGCCCCGCTGTTTGCGGACCGCGTGCGCGAATCTCTCGCCTCCGCCGGAGCAACGGAGGTGGCGACTCATATTTTCCCCGCCGGAGAAGAATCCAAAACGATCCGGACAATCGAAGCCATCTGCCGCGACGCAGCACAATCCGGGCTTGACCGCCGGTCCGTGATGATCGCCCTCGGCGGCGGCGTCACCGGAGACATGACCGGATTTTCCGCCGCGATCTACATGCGCGGCATTGATTTTATCCAGATTCCGACGACACTGCTCGCGATGGTAGACTCCTCCGTCGGCGGCAAAACCGGCGTCGACATTCCGGAAGGGAAAAACCTGATCGGAGCATTTCATCAGCCGAAAGCCGTCATCATTGACACCGCCTTTCTTGACTCGCTCCCGGATAACCAGTACCTCTGCGGTCTTGCGGAAATCATCAAGACAGCCGCAATCCTTGACGCGGAATTTTTTGCGGAACTGGAGACGGGAACCGATGCGATCCGTCGGCGCGACGCCCGGTTTTCCGCAAAAATGATCAAACGCTGCTGCGAACTCAAAGCATACGTTGTCAGCCGGGACGAGCGCGAAGGTTCCCTGCGCGCAATCCTTAATTACGGGCACACTTACGGACACGCAATCGAAAGTTCTTTTCATTATAAAATGCTGCATGGCGAAGCGGTTGCAATCGGCATGTGCATGGCGGCGGACCTCGCGGTCAGCCTCGGCGTCATGGAGCGGAGCGAAGCGGACCGGCAGCGCAGTCTGCTCTCCGCCGTCCGCCTGCCGACCGGGATCCGGTTCGATGCGGAAACCGTTTTTCAGACAATGTTCAAGGATAAAAAGACCCTCGACGGCGTTCTCCGGTTCGTATTCACGCCGGTGACCGGAAAAGCCGAGGTCCGCAAAGTGGACAGTGCGGCGGTGCGCGCAATTCTGGAGCGGCAGCGGAATGCTTGAAAACGAAGCCTACATCCTCCTGAATCTGATTCCGGGCATCGGTCCGTCGCGGGCTTCCGCGCTGATTCAGGCGTGCGGCTCCGCAACGGCAATCTTCGATCACGACTGGCAGGAACTTTCCACGATCCGGGGAATCAGCCAGGAACTGGCACATAAAATACTGGAAACCGCCGCTTCTCCCATACTTGACGAAGAGCTCGACCGGATCGCTCTCGGCGGAGTTCATGTTTACACCCGCGCCGATGCGGATTATCCGGAACAGCTCCGGGAACTTGAAGACGCTCCGCTTTGTCTCTACACCTGCGGAATCCTGCCGGAAAATCTCGGATCCGCCTCCATCGCAATCGTCGGTTCGCGCCGCGCTACGGTCTATGGCATGCGCATGGCACAGCATATTGCGGAATCCGCGGCGTACTCCGGCTGGACCGTTGTCTCCGGCCTTGCGCTCGGCATTGATGCGGCGGCGCATAAAGGCACAATGAACGCAAACGGGAAAACGGTCGCAGTCCTCGGCGGCGGTCTGATGAAGATACAGCCGCAGGAGCATGTCCCGCTGGCGCGCGACATCATCGCGAAAGGCGGCGCAGTCATTACCGAATTTCCCATGACTTTTCCGCCCACGCGCCATTCATTCCCGATGCGGAACCGGATCATCTCCGCGCTCTCGCTCGGCACGGTTGTGGTGGAAGCGGGCAAACACAGCGGTGCTCTGATCACGGCGGCAGCCGCACTGGAACAGGGAAAAGCGGTATTCGCCGTTCCCGGAAACGCCGACTCCGAACAGTCTTCCGGCTGCAACGAATTGATCCGCAACGGCGAAGCCCAGCTCGTCACCAGTTTTGAAGACGTTCTGGAAGCCATGGACTTTCTCCCCGGCCTTGCGGAACGCGATCTCCCGATGATGCGGGAAGAGAACTCCGAAGCCCATTCGTTCGACGAAGCGGTCGAAGCCTCGCTCCCGGAAAGCGACCGCAAAATCCTTGATTTTCTGAAAAGCGGCGAAGCGTCGTTCGATGCAATCTCCGCGGGAACCGGCATTGCCGCCGGGGAGCTCTCGCGGAAACTCGTTGCTCTGGAAATATCCCATAAACTCAAACGCACGCCCAACGGCTACGCAAGACTGCGCTGACAAAACAAGAGAGGTATCCTATGAAACTATCCATCATCATCCCGGTCTACAACGAGGAAAACTACATCGACGCGGTCATTGAACGTGTGCTCGCCGTCAAATTTCCCGAAGAAATCACGCTTGAACTCATCGCCGTTGACGACTGTTCCAAAGACAAAACCCCGGAAAAACTGAAAGTCTGGGAGGAAAAAGGAATCATCAAGACGTTCCGCCACGAAAAAAACGCGGGAAAAGGCGCCGCCCTTCATACCGGCTTTGCGCAGGCGACCGGCGACATCGTCGTCGTTCAGGACTCCGATTTTGAGTACAATCCCAACGAACTGCCGAAACTGCTGGTCCCGATCCTCGACGGGCGCGCGGACGTCGTGTTCGGCGCACGCGCCAGCTTTGTCGGCAGCGAATGTCACCGGGTGATGTATTTCTGGCACTCCGTCGTCAATAAATTCCTGACTCTTCTCTGCAATATGCTTGCCGACCTCACACTTCACGATATGGAGTGCTGCTACAAGATGTTCCGAAAAGAATACCTGGACAAAATCATGCTCCGGGAAAACCGGTTCGGCTTTGAACCGGAAGTTACGATCAAACTCGCCCGTCAGAGATGCCGCATGTACGAAGTCACGGTATCCTACTCCGGCCGCACCTATCAGGAAGGCAAGAAGATCAACTGGAAAGACGGCGTTTCCGCGCTCCGCTGCATTCTAAAATACGGTCTTTTCCGCATGAACTGATCCGTTGCGTTTTCCGCACCGATCCCCCGCCGTTCACTGTCCGGAGCGGCGGAATCCGTTCCGCCACTCTTCCGGACTGCTCTTGAAACGCTCCCGGAAAACACGGATGAAGTAATTCGGGTAACTGTAGCCGAGCCGGCGGGCGATCTCTCCGATTTTCAGGGTTCCGGAACTCAGCAGCTTCCGTGCATACTCCATCCGCAGTTCCGTAATATAAGCGCACAGGCTCGTTCCGCGGAATTCCCGGACAAGGCGCGAAACCTGCGCAGGATGAACTCCCGCCAGTCTGGCAATGTCTTCCCGCGAAATACCGGAACAGAAATTCACGTCCAGCACCTCCACGATCCGCCCCCACTCCGCCGCCCGGCGGGTCAGGAAACGGGTCTCCGTCTCCTCCACCGTTTCCCGAACCAGAGTCAGCAGAGCCCGCAAACACAGCCGCGATGAAGCCGAATCCCGGTTTGCGGAAAGCAGTGCGCGAATCATCGCCCTGCCCGCTTCCCCGATCGGTTCCCGCGTATGAAAAAAAACATCCGGGCCATTCTGCGGCGGCGGTTTGCCGTTATGGGCGATGTACAGAACCCGCAAAAAATCGTTCTGAAACACGATGGAAACCATCCGGTGCTCCCGGTCCCAGATCTCATTCGTCCAGCCGGAGGGATGAGTCATGACAGCATCGCCCGGTGTGAATATTTCATCATGGCAAACGCCGTTCGAGGCAAATCCAATCCGTTTTGTACCGCTGAGCGGAAGAATGATCCGCGGAACCGGGTGACAGTTCGGGCAAAACGCCGGAAGCGGAGCAGATTCCCCGAAACGAATCCGCTTCAATTCGATTTTCTCCGCTTCACGCAGATACTCCAGCATCTTTTCCCGGCTGACCAGCATATTTTTTCTCCCGTTTCCGACATCTTACAGCACTTTTCCGAGAAATCAAGCATTTTGTTAAAAAATTATCATCAAACCTCCGTTTTTTATCATTGCCGGACGGACGGTTTTGTGGTATAATGTAAAAAGAAAATCAGAAAGGAGCTGTACAAATGGCAATACAGAAATATACGGTCAGCAACGACCCGGCAATTTACGAAGCGTGGCCCGACGTTGTCCTGACCGGTTCCGGAACCATGCTCTGCGTGTTCAGCGAATGCACCCATCACGGAAACCGTTCCTATACACGGATCATGCTGACCGAATCCGGAGACCGCGGACGGACCTGGAGCCCCAAGCGTCCCCTCACCGAAGGAACCGCCGGACGGAACTATTACTACAACTGCGCACGGATCGCCAAACTCTCCGACGGACGGATCGTCATCTCGCTTGACCGGGTCCCGCTGGACTGCAAAGAAGATACGGGACGCTCGGAAATCCTGCTCTTCTTTTCGGACGACAACGGCAAAACGTGGAGCGCTCCGCTTACAACCCCCGTCAAGGGCATCGTTCCCGACAAGCTGACCGAGCTGGACAACGGCCGCTGGCTGCTCTCCGCGCACTACCGGCACAACGGGCGGCTCACCCAGTTCCTGCATTATTCCGATGACAAAGGCGCCTCATGGAGCCCGCGCATCACTGTCGCCGAATCCCCTGCGCTCAATCTCTGTGAAGTCTCCATGCTTCCGCTCGGCGGCGGAACCGTTGTCGGATTTCTGCGGGAAAATTCCGCACAGGGATGGGACTGCAAAAAAGTCATCTCGCACGACAGCGGCGAAACATGGGGGCCGATCGTCGATTTCCCGATCCCCGCCTGCCACCGTCCGACCGCCGGACTTCTGCAGGACGGGCGCATTCTCATCACCTGCCGTCTGATGCAGGGCGGCAAAGGCTGGCTCGGAGCATGGACGCAAAATCTGCTTGCCGTACTGACCGACCGGGAATCAGTCCTTGCCGATTCCCGGTCCGGCTCGCGGGTCCGGATTCTGCCCGTCGATTACGACCGCTCCCCGTTCGCGGACACCGGCTACTCCGGATGGGTCCAGTTCCCTGACGGCGGAATCTATATCGTCAACTACATCGTGGACGATGCGTACGACAAAGCGCAAATCCGCGGTTATTCCCTCTCCCTCAACGACTTCATTCTTCCCGAAAAGGAAAACTGAACATGACACACACAAAACTCACCGGCCTCCTCGCCGCCCCTTTCACCCCGTTTGATGAACACGGAGAAGTCCGTTACGACCTGATCCGCAAACAGGCGGACTCCCTTATTGCCGACGGCGTCAAAGGAGCCTATATCTGCGGAACGACGGGCGAAGGCATCTCCTGCTCCATCGAAGAACGCTTCCGCATTATGGAAACATGGAAAGAAGCGGCGACGGGGCGGCTGATCCTGATCGTCCACACCGGAGCGCTCTCCCTGAAAGACACCGAAGTTCTCGGACGCAAAGCGGCGGAACTGCGTTACGATGCGTTTTCCGTGATCCCGCCGACATTCTTCAAACCCGCAAACGAGGAAATGCTTGCGGATTACTGCGCCGCCGCGGCCTCTGCGGCACCGGAACTGCCGTTTTATTACTATCACACGATGAATTCCGGCGTCAATCTCTGCATGAGCCGTTTTCTGGAACTCGCGGACGGACGGATCCCGAATCTCGCAGGCATCAAGTTCAATCATCACAATCTCTACGACTACCAGAACGCCCGGCATGCCTGCGGCGGAAAATACGACATTATTTTCGGAGTCGATGAATTCTTCGCCGGAGCTCTGGCACTCGGAGCGGAATGTTTCATCGGCAGCACTTACAACTACTCGGCGGAACTCTATTTCCGGATCTGGGATGCGTTCCGCGCCGGAGACTGGAAAACGGTTGCGTTCAACATGCACAAAGTATGCCGCGGAGTCGATCTCCTGGTCCGGAACGGCGGCATTCCGGCGGGAAAGGCAATGATGCTTCTCAAAGGCATCGACTGCGGCGGAGTACGCCTCCCGCTGAAACAGCTCTCCAGAGAAAAACGCCGGGAAATCGCAGACGCCATGAATTCGATCATCCAGTCTTGAACCGGACAGAAAGGGGAATGAAGAGGGACTTCACAAAACAATCAAGTAAGCTGACACGCGAAAACGTGGATTTTTTCCACTCTCTGAATATGGACAACACGTTCCGGGTCAATTCTCCGGAAAACCTGGAACGGATTCTGCCGTTCGGACTTGACACGATTACCTCCGACGCTCCCGACATCATCATCCCCCTGCTTCGCAAACGCGATTCACGACCGTCCGTTCCTCAGGCGAATTCCGCATTGCCATCCTGACGGAATAGGAAAGTTCTTTCCGCAAAACCTTGTTCTCCGGACTTGAAAAAAACAGTTTCCAGCCTATATTTCCTACACCATTTTATTAAGGAGGAAAGGCTGTCTCATGTTGTATCTGCTTGCCGAGTTGAGAGACTCGTTCGGTCCGCTGCGTCTGTTTGAATACGTCACATTCCGGTCGGGATGTGCACTGCTTACCGCAATGTTCATCGTCATTCTGCTCGGACCGTGGACCATTCGCAAACTGAAACAGTTCTGTGTCCCGAAATCCGCGCGACTGGAAGGAGTCGTCGATGAAAAATTCGTCGATCACAGCAAGGACAAAACCCCGACGATGGGCGGACTCCTCATCGTGTTCGCGATCGCCGTTTCAACTGTGTTCTGGGGCAATCTCTCCAATCCGATGGTGCTGGTCTTTCTGCTTGTGCTCTTTCCGCTTACCGCCCTCGGATTCTATGACGACTACATCAAAGTCAAATATGAACGGAAAGTCCGCGACGGCATTTCCGGGAAAATGAAACTGCTTGTGCAGGGAATCGTCAGCCTCACTGCCATCGCCTGCATCTATAAAATGCCCGATACCATGACGACCAAAGTTCTGCTGCCGTTTTTCAAAGACCCGATCTGTCTCAAACCGGTCGGAGAAACCATTCAGCTTTGGCTTCCGCCGCAGCTTCTCGACCACCCGCTCCTCACGTTCGCCGCTTCGTGGGGACTTTTTGCGATCGGGCTGATCTTCCTCGGCAACATGATCTATGTGATGTTTTTCAGCAATGCGGTCAACCTCACGGACGGCAAGGACGGCCTTGCGGCGGGAACAACCGTTTTCTGCGTGCTTTCTCTCGCTGCGGTCGCCTACATGCACGGGCATTCCGTCTTTGCGAAATATCTTTCCATTCCGTACATTCCGGAACTGGGGGAAGTCAGCGTTTTCGCCTGTTCGATGGCGGGTGCGTGCATCGGTTTCCTGTGGTTCAACTGCAAGCCTGCCTCCGTGTTCATGGGCGATACCGGAAGCCTGCCGCTCGGCGGATGTCTCGGTCTCATCGCCGTACTGATGGGTCAGCAGCTTCTGCTGCCGGTCATCGGGTTCGTATTCCTGATGGAAGGCGGTTCCGTCATGCTCCAGGTCCCGTATTTCAAACTCACGGGAAAACGCATTTTCAAGTGTACGCCGATTCATCATCACTTTGAACAGTCCGGCTGGACCGAAACGCAGATCGTGACCCGTTTCTGGATCATCGCCGGAATCTGCGCTCTGATCGGACTGGCATCTCTGAAGTTGCGGTAACAGCGCCGCCCGTCCCGGAACAGACGGCGCTCCGGTTCACCGGTCCCGTCTGCGCAGGTGCAGAATCCGGCAATCGTAATCGCCGGTCAGCTCCACCTGAAGCCCGGATTGCGCGGCTCCGCGTCCGGAGATCGGACGGTACTCCGCCACACTCGCGGAGTATCCGTTCCCGTGAACGACATTCCCGTAACATTCCACTTCATAAACCGCTTCCGGATCCAGTCCCGGAACAAGAAACGGCGGAATCTTCTGCGTGAACTGGATAAACGTGCCCAGCACAAAAATCACCGCTTCCGAACGATCCTGCGATACATATTCATAAATCGCATAAGGATGCTCGAAAGCGCTTGCCAGACGGTACAGACAGCCGGAATGAACGACCGGACGCAGCTTCTTGTAAAGTTCCACATACGAGCGGATCTCCTCCAATTCCTGCTCCGGGCAAAGCATCAGGTTTTTGCCGCACGCCAGCGATCCCAGCATTCCGCAATACGCCTGAAACTTCAACGGCGTCACCCGGTTGTTGACGTACACCATCGAATCGCTGATATGGCACGCTCCGCCCGCCATGCGCGGCAGGTTCACATAGGTAAACCCCTCGTGCAGTTTGACCATGTCCAGCGCATCCTGATTGTCGCTCCGGTTCATGCGGCCGAACGAGCGGGTCATCTGCAGACTTGCCCGTGCGGCTCCGCTTGCACAGTTCTCCATCAGAAGATCCGGGAAATCAACGGAAAGCGTCTGGAAAATCCAGTCAAGATTCCGTGCATAGTCGATCCAGATCCGTTCCGCTCCGCCCGGCGAAGAGAAAAAGCAGTTCATATCCAGTTTCAGATAGGCGATCCCCGTCTCCTTTACAAGACGATGAATGGACCGGTAGAGATACTCCGCGACTTCCCGTTTTGCAAGGTTCAGCATCACGCTGGTGCGGTCCACATCCTCCCGGTAGCGGCTTTCCGGTTCACAGCCGGGATAGCACATCGCCCAGTCCGGATGTTCCCGGTACAGTTCGCTTTTAAGCTCGAACGACTCCGGCTCGATCCAAAGACCGAATTTCATGCCGAGTTCCGCCACCCGTTCCACAACCGGACGCAGCCCGTTCGGAAACTTCTTCCGGTCCGGATACCAGTCGCCGAGTGCGGACTGCCAGCCGTCGTCGATCACGAACAGCTCGGACCCGATCTTTGCCGCATTCTCCGCCGTTCGGATCACGGTCTCCTCGCTGACATTCACGTTCAGGCTTCCCCAGGTGTTCGTCAACATGGGCAGCGGTTTGTGCGCAATTCCCGGCGGCAGCAGAACATCATCCTGCCAACGGTGCAGAATACGGCTCATTCCGCTGAATCCTTCCATCGTCACTCCGGCGGCGGACGACGGAGCTTCAAACGTTTCACCCGGCTTCAGAACGATCCGGCTGTCAAACTCATTGATTCCGCCGAGAACGGCGGTATGCCCGAACCAGTCCCGGTCAAACGTGATCTTCCAGTTCCCGGACCAGAGCACCACACCGAAAAAAACGCGTCCGGCAAGCTCCGTCGCCGTTCCGTCGTCAAGTGCGAAAAACGGAACGTGGAACGGACCGGAAAGCCCTGTCCGGCTTTCGATTACGAACTTGCCCGGCGTCAGATTCTGACGGGACGGAACAGCCTCCATGTGTGCGTGGCCCCCAAGATGAGTCGCACGCCATTCCGTCACATCCGACGGCAGATGCCATGCGGCGGATGCAAAGTTCTCCAGTTCAACCGGCTCCGTACTTTCGTTCGACAACGTCCACGAACGTTCCAGGATACGGTCGTAAAGCGTATAGCGCAATCTCAACACAACGGCATGGCGGCTTTCGCGGAACGTCAGGAGCAGCGAATCCCCCTCCCGTTCTTCTCCCGAAAACCGGAATTCCGAACCGCGGATTCCGTCGGAATACGAGATTTTCAATGCGGATTCATCAAAAAATTTTCCGCCGAATACCGGAAGTTCCCGGAATTTCCGTCCGGTCAGATCGGCTGGCGTATGACGGTTGCTCTGCCGGAGCTCCGGAGACGGCAGATCCCCGATCGAATCCAGCGGAACGCCCCAGTACAGATTGACGGGAACATCCGTTTCCGTAACCTCAAACGCATAGCTCATTCCGGCATTGGAAAGCAGAAAGCGCTTTCCCTGTCTGTCGATTCTGCCGTTCATGTCATCTTCCTTTCAGGCACCAGTCGAGAATCTCGTCAAGATTTCCCATCGCCAGATTGATTGTAGTATCCGCACCGCCGTAGTAGATCCGCAATTCGCGCGTTTCCGGCTCCACGACGGCGCCGGTTGCAAAAACGACTTCGGGAATAACGCCGCTGTGCTCGTATTCCGTTTCCGGAGTAAGCAGATAGTCTTTCATGCAGCCGATGATCTTTTCCGGATTTTCAAGGTCAAGCAGAACCGCTCCGAGACTGTACCGGAATCCACTGAACGTATTCTGCACGCCGTGAATGATCTCCAGCCATCCTTTTTCCGTCCGGATGGGAACGGTCGGCCCGATCTTGAGGTTGTTCCACGGCGAGAAATCCCGTTTGAGCAGCGGACGGTGTTCGCCCCAGTGGATCAGGTCCGGAGAGCGGGAAATCCAGATATGCGCAAACGATTTTTCATACGGCGCGCCAAGGCTGTAAGGGCGTTCCAGCCGGACATATTCGCCGTTGATCTTCTCCGGGAACAGGCACGGAACCCGGTTATGCGGAAGCGCGGTAATCTCAATCGGCTCAACCGTCTTGAAATCGGTCGTGCGGTAAAGAAGCGCACAGCAGCCCCACTCCGAATTCGCAGGGCGGATAATGTAGTAGCAGTTGTCTTCGGGAAACCACGTCACCCGGCAGTCGATAGGGTGAAAATCCAGGTTGCCGAACCGGCGTTGTTCATCGACTTCAAAAATCGGCTCCTCCCGGATTGTGAAATGAATACCGTCCGTACTCTCCGCCACATGACACCGGGCATATTTCTCGTTGCGCGGCATGACGGCGACCAGCAGAATGGTCCGCCCGTCGGGCGTCATCACCTGTCCGGGATTGAATACCTGATCCGCCGAACACCAGGGAAATTCCTCCGGCGCGAAAACCGGATTGCGCTCATAACGGGTCAGTAACGACTTGAATGTTCTGTCTCTCATGCTTCCTGCTCCTGCTTAACGTTGATTATTCTTCACGGCATAACGCGGTTCTGTCAATCGCCCGCAAAGATAATCTGATTCCCAAACAGGAAAAAACAAGAGAACAAAGCGACCATCGAACGCAAAAGAAAGCAAAAGAAAAACAAATCAACGCAAACGCGATTATCTGCCGGCAGGCGGAACGGAGACCGAACCGCGTTCGTGCAGCAGACAGTCCACAAGAACATCCGCCGTAACGCTCTCTTTGCGGATCAGACGCTCCAGCATATTGAATGCCTCCTCCGCAAGCCGGGGAAAATTCTGCTGAACCGTCGTCAGCGGCGGCTCCAGAAACCTGCTGAACCGCGGCACCTCCCAGCAGATCAGCGATAAGTCCTGCGGAACGCGCAATCCGCAAAGCCGGAGCGCGGCAAGAGCCTCGACCGACTCGCTTTCGCCGCAGTTGATCACGGCGGTCACGCCGCGTTCCGTCAACGTCCGCATGGAGCCGTAAAGATAGGGGGAATTCTGCCCGGACTCTTCCGTCCGGAAACAGAGAGCCGATTCCGGCGCGAGCGCATAACGGATCCGGCACTCCTCAAATGCGGCGGCGCGTTCCCGGTTGCTTTCCGTCGCACTGTCGCCGTTGATCAGCATGCCGATCTTGCGATGACCGTAAGAAACCAGCAGGGAGACCGCGTTGCGCACGCCGTGCGCAATATTGGAGCAGACCGAATAAACATCCGCGATATGCCAGGAAAAATCATTGATGCAGACGACCGGCAGAGCGACGCTCAATTTCCGGACGATCTGCGAAGAATAGTCAAACGAAATAATCCCGGCGAGACATCGCTCCCGCAGAATTTCCGCATGATCGGAAAACACGATTTCAAGCAGGAATCCGCGTTCCATCGCCACCCGGCGCAGAGCGTCCAACATGTTCAGAGAGTACCACCCAAGCCCCTGTGACGTCTCCGGCAGCAGAACGGCATACACCGGCGTCTTGCCGCTCCGGTATCCGAACTCCAATGCGGTCCGGAGAATTTTTGCCGCGGACTCGGCAGATACGCCGGACCGGTTGTTCAGCGCACGGGAAACCGTTGAAATATTGAACCCCGTCGCCTCCGCGATCTCCCGAATTCCTTTTTCAGCAGTTTTCCTCACCGTGTTGTCCTTTCACTTTTCCATAATGTAGCCGCCCGATGAACAAATGTCAATACGGAATATCATCTTCCCGGCTATTGCAATTTCATATTTTCTATGATATATTATATAATTGTCCAAATAAAAAAAATGAAATCCGGAAACATCAAGAAAGAGTAACTCTCATGAAAATTGCATTTCTGGCCTTCTTCCTCTCCCTGCTCGCGTTCCTTACAGCGTGTTCCACTCCCTGGACAACAAACACTGCACGGAATGCCGTGGAACAGTATCTGATCTCCTCCACGGTCGAACGTGCAATCTCCGGCGTATCATTTCAGAAATACGCAAAGAAAAAAGTTTTTCTGGATTACGAATACTTCGCTCCGCAAGTGGATAAGGCATACGCTCAGGGCGTGCTGGAATTCCGCATGGCGCAGTTCGGAATGATCGTTGTCAAGAAAGTGGAAGATGCGGACATCATCATCCAGCCGATCTGCGGGGTTCTTGCAACGGACCACAGCAAAATCCTGATCGGTACCCCTTCCCTCCCCGTTCCGGTCCCGGATACCGGAATCAGCCTTGTGATTCCGGAGATCCCGCTGTTCCTGAAATTCACGCGCAATGCCTACGGCAAATTCTCATTCGTAGTCTTTGAAGCGTCAACGCGCCGCCCGATAGAGTCCATTCCGCAAATCCGCGCCAGTGCCCGTTACATCAACTGGGTCGTTCTGCTGATCCCGTTCAAAACTCACGATATGACGATGGACGACACCGTGGAAGGCGAACTCGAATACGACTTTATTCCCTGATTCCTTTTTCCAAACCGGATTTTATCCGCGGACCTGAAAAATCCGCGGTTTTTCATTTTAAACTTTATATTTCAGCTTGAAAAAACACAAAAGTATGCCATATTACAGGATCATATTAATCCGGAGAGATGGCTGAGTGGTCGAAGGCGGCGGTCTCGAAAACCGTTAACGGGTTTACCCGTTCAGGGGTTCGAATCCCCTTCTCTCCGCCATTCCCTTTTTGTCGAAAGTTATTCATCGGCACCGCTTCCGGTAATGCAATCCACGGGTGTTCAGAAAGACGGTCAGGGGTGCAGATCGCAACCCGGCATAAAAAACGCATATTGCCGTATTTTCCTTTTTATACCGTTTCCATAATCCGCCTGGCACACTCCTCCGGAGTAAATTTTCCCGTAAAAAGAGCATTCAGCTCATCTCCCGTCCGGGAGAGTGCGGTCCGGACGTTGTTGAAATCAAATTGCGGACGCGCCTGTTCCGCAGCGTTTTTCTGAACGGAAAAAATGTCCGGATAACGCTTTTTCAAAAGACACCCGCAATCCATCCGCGACGGCAGGGAGTAATCCATCGTCAATAAATACTGCTGTTTTTTACGGAACAGAAAACGAATCCATCGCCATACGGCCTCCAGCTCTCCGGACGATTTTATTCCCGCGCGGAAAATCCCGGTGCAGCGGCTTCCCTGCACCGGATAAAACACATCCATGCCGGGCAGAGGCGGCATCGGATATGCCTTGACCGGAATGGCGTTCGCCATCATCTCTCTTAAACTCAGAACCCAGCAGTTTCCGGCGGGCAGAATCCCGATTTTCCCCAATGCGAAAAGGTCAAAACCATTGTTGGGCGACGAACGGTATTTCCGGCGCAGTCCCTGCAGAAAACGAAGCCCGGCAATGCCTTCCGGGGAAGAAAACAACCGCAGAAAACATTCGCGATTCCCCGCTTCATAATCGCCGGGAGATATTCCCTGCCAGAAATACTGAATCAATCCAATCACATTATGCCATCCGGATGGCGTTTCACAGAAATAACCGAATTCGCCCTCCCCGCGCCCTTCCGCATAGCGTGAGGCTTTTTCGATCCATTCGCAAAGGAGTTCCGGTGTCATGGCGACATCGAAATCTTTCACGCCCGCTTTCGCCAGAAATTCGGTATTGACGAAAACGAGACGCACGTTCCTCCCCGAAACGAGTGCATGGTAATGCGCCTCTCCCTCCGCGTTAAACGTCTTGTACAGACATTTCGGATCAATGGTTGCGACGGTCTCCCGGAATCCCTCCAGAGAATCAAGAGGAATCAGCGCATTCATTGCCGCATAGGTCGAATGCATGAAGAACTCGCCCGCCGTCGGTACGGTTCCGCTTCCGAGGCGCAGAAGCAGGGGGTCTTCGGAGTGTTTTGAAGGCCATGGAATATTTTCTATTCTGACGCAGATATCCGGATTTTCAAGTTGAAAAATTCCGGCAAGAGTCTTCAACAGAAATTCATAATCGGGTTTGACTCCCGGCAATGCATAGGTAATGACGGTTTTCGGTTTTGAAACGATCTGGGAAAAAATATCGAAATCTTCCAGCTCCGGAAAATCCTCCCGGATGAACGATCCTTTTTTCCGGCGTTTGACGATAATCCCCTCCTCAACCAGTTCCCGCAATGCCCCTACAATGGTAATGCGTGAAACGCCGAACTGTTTTGCCAGTTCAAATTCCGTCGGAATCGGGTCGCCTTTTTTCAGAACTCCATCGGAAATTTTATTGAGAATGTCGTTTTTTACTCTGGTATATTTGGGTATATATTCTTTTTTCATCGTGTTTTTCTTCCTTATGCCATAAAGATAGCCTGAAATTAAAAAAAAACAAATTTTTATTTGTTTCACCTCTTGACTTTTTTATATTTTTATGTATAATTTAAAATATGACTTATTAATATGTCATAATAAAAAAACAAAACAGGAGGAGACATGAATTATTTTACGGCAAAGATCGGCTGCAACATCGTCCGGGATCCGGATACCGAAGATAGCTACACGGAAGCTCTTTATGAAGAAGAACTGCGGGAATATACCGCTCTCGGCTTTTCTCATGTGGAATTCTCCCATGTGATGAAACTCGACATTCCGGCGGCAAAACGTCTGCGCGCGCTCTCTCAAAAACTGGGAATTCAAATCTGGTCGCTCCATTCGGAGCATCTCAACGACTCTTCCCGGGAAGAGGAATATTACAATATCGAACGGCATTGCGCGGAAATCGGCGAAGCTCTCGGCATCAACGTCGCGGTTTGTCATCTTCCGAATATCGAGAACAGGGCAAACGACTTTGAACGGGACCTGCGGATCATCCGGAACGTTCTGGAAATTTTCCGCCCGCGCGGAATCCGGCTGGCGATTGAAACCTGTGAAAAAAACGACGTCGATTATATCATCCGCCTGATTGACACGATCAACGATCCGTTCCTCGGAGCCAATATTGACACGGGACATGTCTATTGCAATATCACCCATGATGTGGGATCGGTAATCCGCAAGTTCGGGGAACGCATCATTACGCTTCATCTGCAGGATAACTTCGGCGAAAACGACGACCATCAGATGCCCGGGATGGGATATATCGACTGGCACGACGTCATTGCCGCGCTGAAAGAAGCAAATTACTGCGGGCCGTTGATGATGGAAATGACGGGTATCGGTGTGAAAGCCCGCAGAACGGTGGAAAAACTGCGGGATTACAGCATAGAAAAAGAAAGAATTCAGGGGGCTGCCTATCTGGACTGGCTCTGGAAGTCAACAACCGGAAAGAAATGAAAATTTCAACTCAGGGAAAGGTATGAAAATGTATAAGAACAGAAAAAAGTTCACCCTTCTGGAATTACTGATTTGCGTTGCCATCATAGCGATCCTTGCATCTCTGCTTTTGCCATCATTAAACAAAGCAAGGCAAATGGCTCAGAAAGCGGTTTGTACCGGAAATCAGAAGCAGCTGCTTTTGGGATTGATACAGTATATGGGGGATTTCAATGGATACGGCTGTCCGGGAAAATTTAACAAGGGCTATTATCTGGGGGATAATTATTCCGCTTATTGGATCGAGATGCTGATAGGGAAAGAGTATCTCGGCAAAGTTCCATTTGAGGAAAAGGACTGGGGCCTGCAGTCCCCCAGCAAAGCCCTCCGAAGTTTGATCAGCTGTCCCGGCCTGAAGAAAAAGGATACAAATGTTATTAATCAGCATGGAGGCTATGGAATGTTTTATGCGAAGGCGGACTCTGATTTCGGGAAAACCTTATGTTACGATACCGGACAGCTTGGTGACGGAGGATGGGGAACAGCGACGAGCGGTGCATATTTTTCCTCTAAATTGAAATCACCTTCCGAATTGGGATACATCGGATGTTCTGCGAAAATGAGATCCGGCGACACGGGAGGCGATCAGTATTTTACCATTCCTCAAGGCAGCGTAACGAGCTGGGACAAGTGTGCCGCGGCAATGCCGGACGCAGCAATGTATGGAGCTTTCGCATTCGCTCATACGCAAACGGGAAACATGGGAATGGCGGATGGTTCCGTCCGGAGCTGGTCGTATGGAACCTATCTGACAAAGCTGAATAACAACGCCGGAATCGGCTATCGGAATCTTTTCAAGCTGTTTCCGTTCAACAGGAATTATTTCTAAGATTCAAGGAGACAGGAATGAATTATAAAAGAGCAGTTTTTTTGGGTTTGTCCGCACTGATTCCGGGAATTCTTTCCGCATTTGACGAACCGGGAAATATCCTCAAAGATTTTGAACTGAAGTCACCGGAAGTTTGGAATTGCAGAATTCCGGTCGAACGCAACGTGATCGAATCCTTTGAAGGACTGGCGGAACCCTTGTACTATCTGTCGGGAAAAAGCGGCGGAGTTTTGTCACAGACGGTAAGCGTCAAACCCGATACATGGTACACCATGCAGTTTCTGTTCCGCGCCCATGGGAAATATGCTTCAGACCCGACATACAAATACAACCTGCTCGCCGGATTCCTGCCGGAAGGAGAGAGCGACTTCTGGAAAGGAAAAGAGACCAGAACGTTCGGAGGATCTCCCGTCTGGAACCGCGGGCGGATTTTCTTCAACAGCGGCACCAATAAAACCGTTACTCCGTTTCTCTGTTTTATCGGACGCGGAGCATGGGATATCGGACGGATTTACCTGAGAGAGACGACTCCGGCGGATTTTCAGAATAATATCTGCCTGGATTCCGGATTTGAAACATGCAAACCCGGAATGATTCCGACGGAACTCCGGCAAACCGGACGGGGACAGGTTTCCGGTATCACGGTCAGCAGTCAAACCGCATATTCCGGGAAACAGGCTCTCGAAGCAGAATTCATTGACCGGGTTTCTTTAGTCGGAGGCCGTTTTCTGACAAAAGCCGGCGACAGGTTCAAAGCCGGCATTTACCTGAAAGCCTCTGCCCCCGTCGTGGCGGAACTCGTCGTTTCAGGAACGGGAGTAAAACCCGGAACAAGACGCACCCGGAAAATCGGGATCGGCAAAGAATGGAAACATCTTTCATTGGACGGAATCGTAAGAACGGCGGAAGGTTCCGTTTGTCCGCTCCACATTTATCTGAATTTTCAGGCGAAAGACAAGAAAAATAAAGTAACCGTATGGGCGGACGATGTCTCCTTTACGGTTCAGACGGAGGAAGAGGCAAAACGGTATGGAACCCGTTCCGGAATCTGGAATGATTCTTTTGAAACAGGTCCCTACGGCTGGAGAATGTTTTTCGATGAGGACCCGCGGTTCTCAAACGCACAGACACGCGGCATCTTCCTCGATGCGCTTACCGCGGGACACGGGAAGTATTCACTGCGCATTCAGAAACCTGAAATGCCTGCCGTTTTATGCAAAAAGAATCTGTTCAACATGCGATCCATGCCCCTGCATATCGACAATCAGGAGGAATATGTTTTCAGTTTTATGGCAAAGGCGGATAAACCGACAACTCTTTCCGTTGCTTTCCCTTACAAATCAATCGGAAATTTCAGGGTAACGGATTCCTGGCAGAGGTTTTACAGCACCCCTGTCAAACCCGGCCGGTGGTACCACAATCCCAATTACAATGAAATCCGCATCACATCCCCGCTTGACGGTGCGGTGATCTGGCTGGATGCGTTCATGCTGGAAAAAAGAAAAGGTTCCCCTTTCCAGCCATACTCCGAGTTTGAAGCGGGAATTTTTTTCCCGGATACCTACAAAATATTTCCTGAAAACGGAAAGCGGGACATTCAGCTGATGGCTGCCAGCCACCGGAAAGCGATGAAAGGAAATCTGGAGCTGAAAATAAGCGATCTGTTTGACAATACGGTTCTGAACGAAACGAAACCGGTTTCCTTGGCTCCGGGAAATCCTGTTCACATATCCCGGCAAATCGGAATGGACCGTCCGGGGTATTTCCGTGCGGAAATTACCCTGAAAGACCGGAACGGGAAGAAACTGGCGGAGAATATCACCACCTATGCCGTTCTTGCTCCGCCGCGCAAAATTCCGTACGGGAAATCCTGGTGCGGAATTTTGAGCGGTTTGGACGAGTCCGGGCGGAACGGCAGCAATTTTGCGGCAATCCGTCTGCACGGATCAAGCTCTTTGGACGATACGCTCGACATTTTGCAGCTGATCGGATACAAATGGATCCGTATCATGGGAATCGGCAACTGGCGCAATACCGAACCGGTCCGGGGAAGTTATGAGTGGAAGTGGGATTCATTCGTCGATACAATCAAAAAACATGACATGGGGATTCTTGCGGAGTTCCTTTCCCACGATGCCCAGCCGTGGAGCAATTCCGGAGTCTTCGTAAAAGAAAAACTTCAGGGAGGGTTCCATTATACGGCAAAAGCGGAGGACGTCGCCGGATTTTCCACGGACTTCGCGCGACGCTACCGTCACAGAATCGACTCCATCAATCTGATGAACGAAACCAATGGATATCCGCCGGAAGAATACCTCAAAATCATCAAAGCCGTTTACCGGACCTTTAAAAAAGAAGCGCCGGAAATCATCGTACAGGGACCGGGCTATCCGTCAAACACGCTTCCCCTTCTTGAAGACGAGGGAAAGGACAATACCTGGATCACAAAGGCTCTGAAACTCGGACTGAACGATTTCAACGACGTGATGGGGATTCATCCCTACGATACCGGACACGCTCATACGCTGGGTCACGTTTCCCAGGACTGTGCTGAACTCCGTCTGACAGGGAACAACAGGACATTCGCGGAACAGCGGCGTCTGCAGGTTCAGAAGTTCAGGAAGGAGTTTAAGAACAACCGCATCTGGGACAGCGAAAGCGGTGCGATCTTCAATACGCTTCCGAAATGGATGAACTCGCCTGCGGAAATCCGTTTTCCATGGTACAGCGAACGGGTCGCCGCTTCGCGCATGATCCGCTGGAACATTCTCAGAATGGCAATGGGAATCGAGCGCCATTTCCACTTTATGTTTCTATTTGAATCAGCCGGCTATCATACGCTTGACATTGTAAATATGGACGGAACACCCCGCGCTGGCGTCGCTCCTCTTTCCACCTTCTACCGGTTATTCGACGGAAGCCGTTTCATCGGCAGCCATAAAATTGACGGCTCCCATATTTATGTTTTTCAGGACTATGACGGTCATGCCGTTGCAGCATGCTGGAATCCGCTTTTGGAAAACAAAGATCCCGGCGCTCTCATAATTCCTGACGGATCCGCAATTACAGAAGTGTTGAACTTCACCGGGAATCCGGTCAAAGGGAAAAACGGAACCTGGCCGTTGAATGATACTCCGTTATATCTCAAATCGGCACTGCCGCCGGAAGCGTTCCTCGAAAAACTGACAAAAGCAAAATTCCTCACGGAAAGCTATCAGTCCGCTCTTGCGGTTGTCTCCGATGGGAACAGCATGTTCGCGGAGGCATCCGTCGTGAACAACGGAAATATGCCGATCCGGCAGATAGAGGTCGAAGTGGGAAAAAGCAGAGAAACCATAACAGACTTATCGCCCCGGAACCGCAAAACGATCCGTTTTCCTCTGAAACTCGTCTCTGAAAAAGAGTTGAATCTGGAAGCGACGTTCCGGCACGGGAAAGATAAGCAACGGCACCGTCTGCGGAAACGGGTCTTTTACATGGCGAAGTCGCAGGGAAACGAAATCCCGGACGGCAATATCGGGCTGAACGAATATCCCGCGAAATGGTCCGGTGAATTTCTGCGGTACGGAAAAAGCGCCGCCTATTCCATTTCAGCGGAGCTTTCCGCTTCATGGGCACCGGATAAACTGCGGTTTGCCGTTGAAGTCAAGGACCCGACTCCCCGTACCGCCTCCGGAAACGAACCGGTTCATCTGGGCGACGGAATCGAACTGTATCTGGATTTTGCGCCGGGTAGGAATCCCGGTTCCCCGCGGTATCCCGACGAAGCGGTCCGACTCTCCGTCAACCCCGCATTCCCGGAAAAGCCGGTATTTGAGCGGAATGGAATTCCGGCAAAGAACAACCATCCGTTTTTCGATTTTTCAAAGGTCGGAATCGCATCGAAACAGTTCCGCGGAGGTTATTCCGTCGAATTGGAAATTCCTTTGAAAAAACAGATCGCCGCGGGGCAGCTGTTGGGATTCAACTGCTGCATCATGGATCATGGGAATACACCGAACCCCAATCAGGGGCTTACGCTGTCACAATCCCCCTGCTGGAATAACGTCAACAATTTTGAGCTGCTCGTATTAAGATGAGCGCGGCGGAATTTCAGCAATATGCCGGCGAACATCTGACGCTCCGGCGGCGGGAAAATGACAGGAGCGTTCTGTTTAATTCATCCGCTGCGCCACATTCCATTTGCAAATCACACAAACCGCAGTATATTTGGAATTTGCAAACCGGCAAGAACAGCAAGGGAAAGTTTTTTCCGTTATTTGAAAAAGGCAGAATGAGCAATGAACTTGAACGATTCCTTTGAAATACGTTTTCCCGCATCGCGGGTGCATCTTGGAATTCCGACAGGCAATTCGGATGCGGGATTTATTATTTTCGGAGAAAAAAATAAACTGGAAATCTGTTTCAACCTTGCGTCGTGCTGGGATCGCCGGAATGACCAGATCATGGAAAAGCCCTGCCCTTATGATGATTTAGTCCGGCTGTTCAATCCTTATGACGCCGATCCAATCAGAAAAAGACTGCAGGAATCTGCGACGGAGTTTAAAATTCGTCATGATTTCTGGTGGCCGTCGACCCGAATTCCCGGCGGCCGCCTTGTCCTCGAATTGAAGGAGGAAATTTCCCGGCTCACTCTGGATTATTCCACCGGAATGATTACCGCGCACACGGCTTCCGATCCGATCCGGATTCTGGCGTCCTTGAACCGGAACTCGCTGCTCATCCGGGATTTCGGCGGATTGATCGTCCGGCGACGGTTTCATCCGGCGTTTGAATTTCTGAAATCCATTTATGAAAAGGCGGAGATTCCCGCGGCGGAGTATTTCGAAGACGGGTGTTTTCAGCCATTGCCCGACGATCCGGGAACGCTGGCATGGTTTTCCGGCAGTCAGTTGAACCTTGCATTAAGCAGGGATGCGGTCATTCCTTCCGCAGCAGCGCTTGAATTCGATCTCGTTCTGGAGGAGAACCGTAATTTCTGGCGGAACTATTGGGAAACGGTTCCTGTGCTGGAACTTCCGGATGAACTTCTTAACCGTTTCTTCCGTCTGGCGCTGTATAAGTTTGCACTTGCGACACTTCCCGGCGGTGTCCCGTGCGGTTTGCAGGGATGCTGGCTCGAAGATTACCAGAGAGCTCCGTGGAGCGCGGATTATCACTTTAACGTCAATGTCCAGCAGGTCTATACGCTGGCCCCCTCCATCGGGGCGGTTTCTCACATGATGCCGCTGTTTGACATGCTGGAAAGCTCCGGATTCCAGGACAGTATGAAAAAGAATGCAAAGTCTCTGTTTGGAATCGACGACGGACTTCTTCTTACCCATGCCGTTACGGATCTGGGAAGACAGTGCGGAGGAGTGGGAACCGGAGCGGTGCTCGATTTTGTATGCGGCGGATGGACCGCGCTTCTTTACTGGATGTACTATCGCCATACGGAAGACGCAACGTTTCTCCGCGATCGTGCTTTGCCGTTCATGCGCGGGGTCATGAACGTATTCAAAGCCGCACTCCGGGAAAAGGATGGAGCACTGGAACTGCCGCTCAGCATATCCGCGGAATACGGATGCACGTTCCCCGTCACGGTCAATGGGAAAGAGTGCAGACAGAATACGGGGAAAAATCCCTCCAATCAACTGACCTGCTGTCATCTGCTGGCAAATGCGCTGATGGAGGCGGAAAGAATTACGGGACAGACACCGGATCCGTTCCTCGAAAGAATCAAACGGGAACTGCCGCATTTTTCGGTTGTCAACGACAGGGTGGCAATCTGGGAAGGACAGGACCTTGATGTCTGCCACAGACACAACTCTCATCTTTCCATGATTTATCCGTTCGATATTACAGGAGAATTGAATGCGGATGAACGGAAAGCGGTGGACAATGCCGTGGAACACTGGATCTGGCGGGGCAGTGGACAGTGGAGCGAGTGGTCCTATCCGTGGGCTGCGATTCTGCAGGCCCGCTGGGGAATGTCAGAGTCGCCGTCCGTGCTTCTGGACGTGTGGAAACGACTGTTCCTGAACGAGAGTCTTGCAACAGTCTATCTGCCGCGGTTCCGTGGAATTTCCTCACACCGGCATCAGGATATGCTCAAGCCGAAAGAAAGCAGTGAAGTCATGCAGCTGGATGGAACGATGGCGGGAGCGACAGCTCTTCTTGAGATGATTGTCCATGAAAAAAACGGTGTCGTGACGCTGTTCCCCGCATTGCCCGAAACATGGAAAAACCTTACGTTCAAAAGGATACGCCTCCCCGGCGTATGTGTCAGCGGTTCCGTCAGGAACGGAAATGCGGAAGTTGTCTTTGAAAGCGGAAAGACCCGTACCATTCATTACCGTCCCGCATGGGAAAATGAAATCATCCCCCTGGAACTTACGGAAAATGTTCCATGCAGGATAACCTGCACCTTGAAGCAATAAAAAGGAAAGCGGATAAAGAGGGCGGCTCCGGCAGGTAATCATATTGGACTTCCTGCCGGACCTCACCTTTTCAGCCGGCTCAGACAAGCTGCGATGCGGCTCATGCAGATTTTTTCACCCCATATTCCAGCCTCCTTAAATTTTCCGCATCGGCGACATGATTGCATAAGCATGAATTTCTATAAATAAAATTATACGGAACAGGGCTGGTTTCAAAAAATAAAAATTTTCACTTTCTGCCGTTTCACCGTCTCTGAAAATATTTACCGATATATGCCTTCCGGGAAGATTCAGGATTTTTTGCCACAGACGTTTGATTTTTTCATCATTTGATGTATATTCAGCCATAATATTCTTCAAAACAATAATAGCAGAGACAGTTATGAGTTCATCAAACAGGCTTAACGGCAAGGCACAAGCGTTGCTGGATGCAGCTGGACGGCTGTTCGCAGTCCGGGGTATTGACGGAGTGACCACCCGCGATATTTCGATGGAGGCGGGAGGAGTCGATATTTCATTGATCAAATATTATTTTGGAAGCAAAGAAGGGCTGATCCAAGCGGTTGCGGAGTTTGCCGTTGCCCCGTTGCAGAAAGCATCCCTGGAGGATTATCACCGGGAAAACCGGGGGCTGCTCGCCACACGGGATGGACAGCGGGCATTTGTAACCGGCATGGTTGAAGTCATGTTCAACAGATTTAACGGTGCAATGCCGGAAAAATGGTGCCGGGGATTTCTGCTTCAGATATTGCAGAAGCACGGTAAAGATCCCATGCGGCGAACTCTGGTTGAACGGTATATGAAACCAATGGTGACTGTTTTCGCAAAAGTATACCGGGAAGTCACAGGAAATGACGATTTTGAAACAGCGTTCTGCTGGTATCTTTTCATTACCGCACAACTTTTCATTTGCTCCGGAGATACCGATCTGATCGAACTGCTCCATCCCGACGAAACGATGAAAAGCGGCTTCTCGCGCCGAATGCAGTACTTCTGCACGCAACAAGTATTAAACGGATTTGGCCTGTAATCAAAGGACTGTGGAACAATTATGAAAAAGAAGAAATTTCTGCTTATGGCCGGTTCTGCCGGACTTGCCGTCTGTGCAGCCGTTGGAATGACGTTTCGGAAACCGCAGGAACCGGACGTTCCGGTTCCGCTGAGCCGTACGGTAAAACTGCACCGCGTTGCCTCGGCACAGGCGGTGCCGCAAACCGTTTCCTATCCAGGCCGCATAAAAGCCCGGAATCATGCAGATCTGTTTTTCCGTGTTTCAGGTCCTGTCATGGAAAATGATCTTGAACTGGGAATGAACATTGAAAAAGGCAGAATGCTCATGCGGCTTGATCCACGCGACTATGAACGGGAAGTGGAACGGCTGACCCATCATATTGCAGTGTTGAATTCCCAATTCGTTTATAAAGAACAGGAATACCGGCGTATGAAACGCCTGTTCCAGAACAATGCCGTGAGTAAAGCCAACTACGAGCTCAGTCTCAGTGTCCGGGATGCCGCGGCGGCAGAAATCAGAGAACAGGAAACCGCTTTGAAAACAGCCAGAGACAAACTGGCTGACACCCGATTGGCCGCTCCCTTTTCGGGACGGATCACTGATTTGAAAATTGAAAAACACGAAATGGCGAAAGCCAACGAGGCAGTCCTTTCTCTGCAGAGTCTGGATGAACTGGAAATAACCGTCAATGTGCCGGAAGGCAATATTCCGCAGATGCCGCAGCTTGGAACCGGCAGGTTTCTGGGAAAAACGTTTCCCGTATACTTTCCGGGACGGAACTTCCGGCATCAGGCGGTCCTGGAAGAATTCCGCCCGGTAACATCAGAGGAAAACGGTACTTATGAACTGCGTTTTTCCATGAAACAGCCGGAGCACTGCATGGTGTTTCCCGGCATGACAGTTGAAGTTTTGAATCTGCCGACTCTGCAAAGCAGGGAATCCCGGAAAACCCGGATCCCGTTTTCCGCACTGTTCCGGAAAGACGGCGGGGTGTTCGTATGGGAATACCTGCCGGACACGAAACGGTTGATGCGCCGGGCGGTAAAGCCGGGACGCATTCAGGGCAAATCGGTGGAAGTGGAGTCGCTGCCGGACGGAACATTGATCGTGGCGGCCGGAGGCAGCTGGCTGTCGGAATCGCATCAGATCACGCTCCTCAATCCGGAGGTGCTCCATGCGGCTCATTGAATATGTACTGCCGCGGAAAAGTTTTTTTCTGCTGCTGATGATCCTGGTCACGGCAGGCGGCATTTTCTCCTACTTCCGTCTGGGACGGTTGGAATATCCGAACTTCATGATCAAGAAAGCTTTGGTTGTCACCTCTTATCCGGGAGCGACGGCACAGGAAGTCGAAGAGGAGGTCACGGACAAACTGGAGGAAGAGATCCAGAAAATGTCGCAGCTCGACAATATCACTTCCGTCAGCCGGGCCGGCCTGTCGGTGATCTATGTGGAAATCCGCCCGGAATTCCGCACGACGGAAATGCAGCAGATCTGGGATGAACTGCGACGCAAGGTCCACGACATCACGCCGAAACTCCCGGCAGGCACCGGAACTCCAAAAGTCCGCGATGACTTCGGCGACGTTTACGGCATTTATCTGGCGCTGACCGGCGATGGGTATTCCACGGATGAACTGAAAAATTATGCGGACCTGCTGAAAAAAGAACTGTTGCGGGTGCCGAATGTCGCCAAAGTGGATTTCTGGGGCGTTCAGGAAAAAGTCGTCTATGTTGAATTCAACCGCGCCAGACTTGCCACTCTCGGAATTCCGCACGAAAAACTGTTTGCCACCCTTGACCGGAACAACCGGATCGCAGAATCGGGTCAAATTGAAATCGACGGCGAATATCCTTTCTTCCGGGTAACCGGAGCCATTGACGGAGTAAAGGCGATCGAAGAACTTCAGATCGCGGATTCGCAAGGGAAGCTGATCCGGCTCGGCGATGTCGCCGCCGTAAGCCGCGGGCATAAGGAACCGCCGGAACGGATCATGCGGCGGAACGGTGTGGAAGCGATCGGAATCGGCGTATCAATCGTCGACGGCGGAAATGTCGTCGATCTTGGAAATGCCGTCAAACAACTGCTTAAAGACACCGAATCAAGCCGTCCGGCGGGAATGGAACTTTCCTCCATCAATTTTCAGGCGGATGACGTGAAAAACTCCCTGAACGAATTTCTGGTCAATCTGCTGGAATCCGTAGTGATCGTCATTGCAATCCTGCTGTTGACTATGGGATGGCGTTCCGGCGTGATCATCGGCATCACGCTTCTGCTGATCATCCTCGGCACTTTTATCGGTATGGACCTGATGAAAATAGACATGCAGCTGATCTCCCTCGGCGCTCTGATCATCGCTTTGGGAATGCTGGTCGACAACGCGATAGTCATCGTCGACAGCTTTCTGGTCAAAACCGCCCGTGGAACAGACCGCGAACAGGCGGCGGTTCAATCCGTGACTGAAACTCAATGGCCGCTGTTCGGAGCCACGGTTGTGGCGATCCTCGCTTTTTTGGCAATCGGCTTCAATCCGGGCAACATCGGAGATTTCTGCAGCTCTCTGTTCTTTGTAATCATGATCTCCCTGTTTCTCAGCTGGATCATGGCACTGGTGTTCACACCGCTGCTCTGCCTCTGGCTGCTGCCGGAGTCGTCCGTTCAACCGGAAGACGGCAGGGAAGTGTATTCAGGCCGCATTTACCGCTGCTACCGGAAATTACTGAACCTGACGCTCCGTTATCGGAAAACGACAGTCTTCCTGCTGCTTCTTGCCTTGGTCGGAGCGTTTTTCGGCAACCGCTTTGTGCCGAAAACGTTTTTCCCGTATTCCACCCGGAAACAGTTTTACATTGATTACTGGGGAAACCCCGCCAACCATATCAGCCGGACTCATCGCGATGTTGCAGCAATCGCCAAACACCTGCGGACACTGGAAGGAGTCGTTTCCACGACGGAACTGATCGGAGAAGGAACTCTGCGCTTCGTATTGACCTATGATTACAACAGCCAGTCTCCGGATTATGGTCAGATTCTGATCGAAGTCGACGACCACCGCCGGATCGGCACACTGGTTCCGCAGATAGAGCGGTATCTGGCAGAGACTTATCCGGATGCCGATTGCCTAGTTCAGCGATATGCGGAGGGGACGCCGATCCCGTTCAAAATCGAAGCACGTTTCCGCGGTCCCGATCCGCAAGTCCTGCGCGGGTTGGCGGAACAGGCCAAAGAGATCATGCGGCGGCATCCCAATACCCGTTATATCCGTGACGACTGGCGCGATCCGGTTAAAAATCTGCAATTACAATATTCCGATGTAAAAGCACGCCGGACCGGCATTTCCCGCGAGGATTTCGCCAACTCCGTTCAATGGAGCCTGAACGGTCTGAAAGTCGGCGTATTCCGCGAAAAAAACGAACTCATTCCGATCATCTCGCGCCCGGTCGAAGCGGAACGGCAGAACAGCCGCAATTTCGGCGACATTCAGGTCTACAGCTCGGTCACCGGTAAATATTATCCCATTGGGCAGATTTGCGACGATACCTCAATCAAGTGGGAGCCGATACAAATACGGCATCGGGACCGGATTCCGGCGATCACCGTGCAGTGCTCGCAAAAGAACGGAACCGCTGCCGAATTACAGAAAGAACTGGAGCAGGAACTGGCAAAAATCCAACTGCCTCCGCTGTATAAACTTGAGTGGGGAGGAGAAAAGTACCAGAGCCAGATCGCGCAAGCCGGTTTAAAGAAACTTTTCCCCGTCAGCCTGGTACTGATGTTCATTGTGGTCGCAATGCTGTTCCGGACGCTGCGCGAAAGCGGTATCGCATTTGCAGTCCTGCCGTTTGCACTGATCGGCGTTGTCGGAGGATTGCTGCTGCTCGGCCTGCCATTCGGCTTCATGGCGATCCTCGGTTTTCTCGGTCTGTCCGGAATGATGCTGAAAAACGCTATCGTATTACTGGATCAGATCAATCTGGAACTGGAACAGGAAACAAGCCGCTACGAAGCCGTCATCAATGCCTCCGTCAGCCGTCTGAGACCTGTCACAATGGCGGCGGGCACAACCATTCTCGGCGTGGCGCCGCTGCTGACGCATGTCTTTTTTGATTCGATGGCGGCAACCATCATGTTCGGATTGATCGGAGCAACACTGCTGACTCTGCTCGCGGTTCCGGTTCTGTACGCAATCCTCTTTCAGCTGCCGGTTTCTCCGGAAAACAGCGTAAAATAAAAAACAGAAACCGTCTTTCGGACACAAATTCCGGAAGACGGTTTCCCGTAAAAACAGAGCTGTTTATGCCGGATTGGGGACAAAATCTCCGCCACGGCAGCGTTTAAGGTAGTTGAGCCCTGCGACCTGACCGGTCATTTCAAGCTCGTTCCGGTAAACGGGATCATGCCAGCCCTCAATGTCGATATTACCCTGATAACCGTATTTGCGGAGCTCGGAAATAATGTCCGTCCAGTTGCTGTCGCCGAAACCGGGAGTGCGATGCCAGCACCACTGTTCCCAAAGACCGTTTTTCGCAAGCAGGTCTTTGCGGACGGTCGCATCCTTACCGTGGATATGGAACATGCGCGGCATCCAGTCCCGGATCTGCGGAAGCGGGTCAATCATCTGCACCATCTGATGACAGGGCTCCCATTCAAGGCCGATATTTTCCGCAGGGACCGCTTCAAACATCAGTTCCCAGCAGCGCGGATTCATCGCGAGATTGTATGTTGTGGAATTCCAGTTGCCGCCCATGTTGCAGTTTTCAAACGCGATCCGGACTCCTTTCGATGCGGCGAATTCCGCCAGCGGCATCCAAACCTCCTTGAACCGTTCCATGGATTCGGGAACTTTCTTACCGGTCAGAGAACCGGTGAAGCCGGTGACGAGGTTCGTATGAAACAGGTGCGCACACTCGATCGCATGTTTGAAACAATCACGGGTCAGCTGTGCCTCTTCGGTATCCATCAGAGGATTGCCGAATACGCTGATGCAGGAAATCTCGATGTCTTTTCCTTCCAGTTCCGGCATTACTTTTTCCGCAAGTTTCTCCGGCGGGAGTCCCTGGTAATTGCCGTTCGGATAGGTCAGCGCAAAACATTCAAAACCATGTGGAATGATCTGGCGGATATAGTCACCCGCAGCCGCTTCTGCACGCACCATTGTACCGATTCGGATATTCTTCATGCTCGTTCCATCCTTCTTTTGTTAAAAATACCGCACCGTCAGTGAGGTTCTGAAGAATAATATACCCGTACGGCCGGCACGGTTCAAGCATATTTCCATATACAAAATGTGATCGTTCCATACAGTTCGTGACGGAACGGATCATCAGGTCGATTTACGGATCACGAAGAAATAACTGTAGCACAGGAACGCAAGGGTCGGCCCGACGCCGCCGATAAACGGCGGAATATATCCCTGCTTGCCGAGAACCAGAAAAATTTCCGTCATCATCTGGAAGATCACGATCGCCGCAACCGCCGTTACAATGGAGAGGAAAATTCCGGCGCGTTCGTTCTTTGCGGCAAGCGGAAGACCGAGAAACACGCACAGGAAACAGACCCAGGGGAATGCCAGGCGGTAATAAAGAATCGTCATATACACGTTCTTCAACGAGGGAACCATTGTCGGATTATCCTTGAGAATCGCATAGATCGCATAGGAGGAAAGTTCATCCGGCGGACGGATCGCATTGCTGATGTTGTCCGTTGTTTCGGGGATCTCGTCCGGCGTGAAACGCAACTCGCTGTAACGCTCCTCCGCTCCGGGGACATGGATCAATTCGCTGTACGGGGTCCGCTTGGCTCCGCGGAAGACCCAGCCGGAAGGAGTATGCTCCGCCTCATCCGCCTGAAGATCCCATGCAAGAAAACGTTTGCCTTTTTCATCGACCTTATACTGTTTCAGGACGACCTGTTTCTGAACGCCGCCTTTGTCAAAATTCGTAAAAAGCCAGTCGCGGGTCTTGTCGGAACTGCGGTACTGAAGCATACTGTACATACGCTCCTCGTATTTCTCGTTGCCGAGCGTTTCGATCAGGATCTTCGCTTTCATGTCACAATCCGGAACCAGCTGTTCATTGAACCAGAAATTGACAAAAGTCACGCAAAGGGCGGCAACGTAAATCGCACCGCCGCAGCGGATCATGGAAAGCCCGGAGGCTCGCATCGCCGTGATCTCACGGGTTCTGCCGAGGTTGGCGATGCAGTACATGCAGGAGAGCAGTACGGAAATCGGCAGGACAAACCGGATATTGCCCGGCATTTTCAAAATAAAATATCTCGCAGCCAGCAACGGCGAAGCCTTGTATTCCAGAAATTCGGAGAGATCGTTGAAAATGTCACCGATCAGGAACAGCAGAGTGAATGTGAACGACAGAACGGAAAAAGGAATCAGAAACTCCCGCAGGACATAAAGATCAAGAATCGGAAGCCAACGGAACGTTCTGCCCCGGTTGATCGTTTTCAACAAAAACCGTTCATCTTGTGCCATATTCAAATCATTTCTCTGTTGCTGCCGTTCGGAGCAGATAACATAGTGCAGAAAAGTTAAAAAACAAGCCACAGGACAGACTTTTCAGAAAAAACCATCCTGCGGCATGCAAACACGCTTTCCCGTCAGCCTCTGCGGCGCTGGGTGCGGCGTTTCTTCTCACTCGGCTTTTCGAAGTGTCTTCTGTTGCGAAGTTCCTTGAGGGTGCCTTCTTTGTCGAGTTTCTTTTTCAGCTTGCGGAGAGCGCGATCAATCGGCTCGCCTTTTTTCAGTCTGACTTCCGTTGCTTCCATTGTATTCACCCCCCTTCATCTGTTCCGTAAGTATTTCATTGTTCATCAGTCGTTTGTAAAATCCGCTTCGTCGGCAAGCATGGATTTCAGCTTGCTCAAAGCCTGATTCTGTATCTGGCGCACGCGCTCACGGGTCCTGCCGATCTCCTGGCTGACCTCTTCCAATGTACGTGGACGGTGGTTGTCGAGTCCGAACCGCATTCTAAGAATCATGCGTTCACGCTCGTCCAGATCGCGCAGGAGTTCCACCAGACGCTTGATCGACTCCACATCACCGAGAATCCGGTCGGGAGTCATGGCACCGCGGTCCGGGATAATATCCTGAAACTCGCCGTCTTCGCCCTGCTGAATCGGGTCATGCAGCGAGAACGTCTTCAAATCCGCCAGCCGGAGCCCGGCAACGGTACGTTCGCTGAAATCAAGATTCGCGGCGATTTCCGCATCGGTCGGTTCGCGTCCGAGCTTCTCCGCAAGTTTCATGCGCACAGATTTAATTTTATTGATTTTCCCGGCGGACTGCACAGGAATCCGGATTGTCCGGCTCTGATTCGCAAGAGCACGGCGCATGGACTGTTTGATCCACCATGCAGCGTAGGAGCTGAATTTCGCACCCTTTGCAGGGTCGAATTTCTCCACGGCGCGCATCAGACCGATATTTCCTTCGGAGATCAGGTCGAGCAGCGGCAGACCGAGTCCTTTAAAGTCATGGGCGATTTTCACAACGAGACGCAGGTTCGCCTGAATCAGCGTGGCACGGGCTTCATCATGCTCACCGGTATCACGCCCGTGGATCTTGGCGGCAAGGTCCACCTCTTCCGCTTTTGAAACGAGAGAGATCTGACCGATGTCCTGCATATAGACTTTCATCGTATCGTTTTTGGAAGCGGAAACAGGAGCAAGTTTGGAGTTCTTTTTCTTATCCTCCTCACTTTCGCCCTCTTTCTTCTCCTCTTCCAGATCAAGCGACTCGTCCTCTTCGTTCTTGTACGCTTCCTGATCGTCAATATCCTCAGGGAGCGCATCATCCGCCGGCGGCTCCGGCTCCTCTTCATAAGGAGGGAGATTGGCGTCATCGTCCGGCTTCGGGGGAGGAATCACAAAATCATCGTCATCCTCGACCTTCTTTTTCGCCTTCCCGGACTTGACGGGCTCTTCCGCTTTCACGGGCTTCGTCTTTTTGACCGGTACGGCAACAACTTCCGGTTTTGCTTTCACCGTTTTTTTCGCAACGGCGGGTTTCACCGTTTTTTCCACAGTCTTCTTTTCCGGGACTTTTTTGGAAACAGTCTTTTCCGCTGTCTCTGTTTTCTTCACTGTTTTTTCCGAAACGGCAGCGGCAGGTTTGGTTTTCGTCAATTTTTTTTCCGTCGGTGACGATTTTTTTTCCGCACGATCCAAAATTTTGCTGTCCGTTTTTTTCGCGGAAACAGCTTTCGCGTCGGTTTTGACGCCCTTTTTTGCTGGGGAAACAGATTTTTCAGCAATTTTTACTGAAGACTTTTCAATTTTGCCCTTGACTTTTGGGCTTTTGTCTTTTCTATTTGTCCCTGACATAGCTTTGCTTTTGTTTTTGGTTGTTTGCCGGAGAAAAAAATCCGACGGTTACTACGAACATACGCAGTTGGAAAGTATATCATAAAATGAAAAAAAGTCAAGACAAAAAAGAGAATAAATTTAAAAATATTTTCTCGGCCTGGCTGTCAGCGCAGCAGAAGGAAGAAAATCGCAGTGTGCCCGTTGATGAAGATACCGCCGCACTGGAAGCGCTGCGGCTGTGTCTGTGCTGTCCGAACGGCAGGAAAGCGCTGCTCGCGGCCCCCTCCTACGGGATCGCGGAACAGATGGCGCATGAGCTGAAAATCTGGACGGCGGCAGCGGAAGTCTCCGTAACAACGGCGCTGCTTCCCGAAGGCTCCTGGCGGGACACCGTCACTTTGGACAGCGAATCCGCGCGGGCGGAACTGCTGGAGCGGATGACGGGAGACGATCCGCCGGATATCGTCATCGGTTCCGTTCTGGCGTTTCTCTCGCCGACCCCGGACCCGAAGGAATTCCAGGGATCGGGAATCATCCTCCATCGCGGCGGGAGCTTTCCGATGGCGAAACTGATCAAACATCTTGTGGCTCTCGGCTACGATGACGAACCGCAGGCGGTCGCTGTCGGCGAATTCTCGCGGCGCGGCGGAATTCTCGACATCTATTCTCCCGGAATGAAATTGCCCGTCCGGCTCGAATATTTCGGCGATGAAATCGAATCCCTGCGCGAATATTCCCCCGACAACGGACGTTCCGTCCGGGAGATCGAATCCTGCAAAATCATCGCCCGGTCCGGCTGTGAACAGGTCGACGGAACCGAAGAATATTTCGACTTTTCCGATTACGCCGGCGAACGCTTCCTGATCATTGATTCTCCGGATGCCTGCATGGAAGCCATTCAGAAATACGGCGGCACCAGAACCGAAACGCACTGGGAGGCATTCCGGCACAAGTTCGATCCGGTCCATGTCCTGTGGTCGGAACTGGAATGCATCGAACACGGGAAATCACCGGAACGGAGCTGCATCGGAGTCTCCCCGGCACTCCGTGCCAGCGCCGGAGACGAACGGGACACCGTCACGGAACTCTCCCGCAAACTGTCTGCCGACTTCGTCAACCGCGCTCTCAACGACGGCATGAACGTGATCCTCTCCACCAGCAAACCATCCGATGCGGAACACATTGCCGAATGGCTCCGGGAAAACAAGATCGCCGAATCGCCGAATCTGAACATCATGCCGCTCCATATCCCGTGCGGCGTAATGTTTCCCGCAGAAAAGACCCTGTTCCTGACGGAACGGGAACTCTTCCCCGCCTGTCTGCGCGGCAAAGACCGCGTCCGCAAAAGCGATGAACTGGAAGAGGATCTCATCAAAGCATCGCGAACGGAACTTGAAAATATGGCGGATATCGAAGTCGGCGACCTTACCGTTCATCTGAACTACGGACTCTGCCGCTACAAGGGAATTAAAACCATTAAGACCTCCGGCAGCTCCCTGGAATCGCTGGAACTGGAATTCGACGGAGAAAAGATCGTCTATGTTCCCGTCTGGCAGGCGCATCTGGTCTCCCGCTATGTGGGATCGCACCTGAAAGGGGCACAGCTCTCCAAGCTCGGTTCCTCGCGCTGGTCGAAAGCAAGGGAAGAGGCGGCAAGCTCCGCAAAAGGCCTTGCCTGTGAAATGCTGCGAATGCAGGCAATCCGGAAATCGTCGCCGGGAATGCCGTTCCCGCGGGACGGTTATGATCAGAAACTGTTTGAGGATTCATTCCCCTACGACGAAACGGAAGGACAGAAAAAGGCCGCTGCGGAGATCAAACACGATATGGAGTCCACGCGTCCGATGGACCGTCTGCTCTGCGGTGACGTCGGCTACGGAAAAACGGAAGTCGCAATGCGTGCCGCGTTCAAATGCGCCGTTTCCGGAAAACAGGTCGCGCTTCTCGTGCCGACCACCGTTCTCGCCCAACAGCATTTTCTCAGTTTCACCGAACGGTTCGCCGAATTCCCGATCGTGATCGAAACCCTGACCCGTCACAAGATGGGCAAGGAACGCAAACGCATTCTGGAACGGCTGGCGGACGGTTCCATCGACATCATCATCGGGACGCATTCTCTGGTCGGTTCCGATGTCCACTTCCATGAACTCGGCCTTGTGATCATTGACGAGGAACAGCGGTTCGGCGTCGAACACAAGGAAAAACTCAAGGCGGTACGTTCAACGGTCGATGTACTCACCATGACCGCGACGCCGATTCCGCGGACTCTGCACATGTCCATGTCCGGACTTCGCGATCTGAGCGCAATCACCACCGCTCCGACGCGGCGGCTCCCCGTTCACACAGTCGTTGCACAACAGGAAGACGCTCTGGTCTCCGCGGCTCTCGCCCGTGAACTCGGACGGGGCGGACAGGTCTTCTATATTCACGACCGCGTCAACACCATTGAGAAAACAGCGGAAAAAGTGCGCTCTCTCGCCCCGAATGCCAAGATCGCCGTCGCTCACGGGCAGATGCGCGGCAGCGAACTGGAAATGATCATGGGCAAATTCATCGACGGGGATATAGACGTTCTTGTCTGCACCACGATCATTGAATCCGGTATCGACATCCCGAACGCCAACACCATGATCATTGAACGCGCCGATATGTTCGGACTGGCGGAACTGCATCAGCTGCGCGGACGGGTAGGACGCTGGAACCGTCAGGCCTATGCGTATCTGCTCCTTCCGCCCTCCGGCGTGATGACGGGTGATGCGCGGCGGCGGATGCAGGCGATCCGGCGCTATACCCATCTCGGTTCCGGTTTCCAGCTGGCAATCCGCGACCTGGAAATACGCGGAGCGGGAAACATCATCGGCGCGGAACAGAGCGGCCATGTCGACGCCATCGGTTTTCACCTCTACTGTCAGCTCCTGCGGGAGGCGGCGAACAATCTGCGCGGAATCCGGAATCCGCATCAGATCACCTGCGATCTGAATCTGGATTTTCTGGAATATGCGCTCGTCACCGATAAAAAGCATATCGCCGCCAGCATTCCGCCGGATTACATCGAAGACGAACGGCTGCGGCTGGAAGCCTACCGCCGTCTTGCGATGTTCAACGACCTCGCGGCGCTTGATGACTATCATGAAGAATTGCGTGATAAATTCGGCAAGCTGCCGCAGAACGCGGAAACAATGCTGACAACGGTCCGCCTGCGGATTCTCGGTGCGGAATGCGGTTTTCACTCCGTCTCCTGCCGTGACGGCAAAATCTATCTGGAACAGGGCAACGGACTGTACCGTCCGGGCGGCATGATCCCGAAGATGAACGCCGACTGGAGCCCGAAAAAGAAACTGGCAAGCCTGCTCGGTCTGCTGGAATGCGTCGCCGCACAGCTCCGCTCGAAAAAAGCTCAGGCGATGGACGGATTCAAGAATCAGTTCGGAGGATGAAACACGGAACGGTTACGCCTTCCGGTTCCGTTCCGCGGATTTGCGCCATTCCAGCGGAGAGACTCCGTATGCGGATTTGAATTTCCGGGAAAAGAGTTCCACGCTCCCGACTCCGATCTTTTCCGCGATCTCGCACATCGAATATCCGGAGTTGACAAGATATTCCGCCGCTTTCGACAGTTTCCGCCGGGAAACATACTGGATCAGCGGAAGCCCCATCTGCGTTTTGAACAGATTGGTCAGATAAGTCGGGTTCAATCCACATACCGCGGCCAGCGACGGACAGTCCAGACGGGTATGCAGATTTTTTTCAATATGGTTCAGCAGCATGACAAGACGGTTCAGGTCTTTTGCCATCCGGTCCGGCTTCTCCTCCAGAAAAAACGCAAGCAGCAGATTCAGGGCGGCATGTGTTTTCAGCAGTTCGACCGGCGCAAGCAGCGCATCTTCCACGGAGCAGCGGGCGGTAATCATTCCGAACAGCCGGCTGTAAAACGGCAGATCGCCGATCTCTTTCTCCAGACAGCGTCCAAACATGGAAAAGTAGTCAAATTCCGTATCCATGCGGAACGCATTGAAATGACACCAGTATTTCGTCAGCGAGCGGGGACAGCTCACATTGATCCGGGAATAGGGCGGAACCAGCACAAGTTTACCCGGCGTCAGGCGGCAGCGGACATCATTCAGAAGAATCTCCCCTTCCCCCTCCACCGGCAGATAAAGCCGGGAATAGGGAATCACCCGGAACGGCGTATTGAACAACTCCGTATTCCAAGTTGTATCAAGCGTTTGAATTCTCGCGACATGTATGCGCAGAGTAAGCCGGTTGATATCGTTTTCCATAAATAACGCTGACAAGTTCCTGTTTTGGAAAAACATAGCATTTCCCGCTCTGAATGCAACCGCCCATCTGTAAAATCATCAAAAGAATATGTAATATAGACAATGAAAATTGAAAAGCAGCAGTTCTTTTTCCTGTAAAACAGAGTATAATAAAGTAGAAGCAACAGACCTGCGGCGAAAGCTGTCATGTCCGTCAACCGACAAAATAACAGAAAAGTATGGAGCCCGAACTTGTAAAACGGAAAGGAGACGGAATATTATTCATTAATTAATAAGGGAAAAGATTGATTGATCGAACAAACGGATCGTCAAAACAGGAGTATCATTATGCGAATCTGGATTTTAATCGGCTTTCTTTTAGCAGCAGTTCAGGGATTTGCCGCACCGGACAGGATCATCGCCGATATTGATTTCAACAAACATTCCGCCGTTCTGAATTTGAAAGACGTCGGGACATTCACAGGGCCGCTTCCGCGGGGAATGTCACAGGACTTTACCGGCTGGTCGCCGGGCGTCTGCCGGACGGAACCGCTCGTCGATAATTTCGGCGACGCATTTTTACGGTTTCATATTGAAAAATCCGGCGTACAGCTTAACTTCCGTCTGCCCGGACTCAAATCCAAAGAACTGTACAAAGTGACTTTCGTTGTCCGCAACCAGCTTTCCGGAGCGTTGAAACCCTACCTGCGCAAAGTGGAACCCCCTTACAATTCGCTCAAACTCTCGTTCAACATCCCGCGCAGTGAAACATTCCGGACGCTGACGTTCCCGTTTTCCCCGGAAAATGTGCCCGTAGAAGGCTCCGCCGGGCTGTTCATGCACTTCTCCCTGCCCGGCAGTGCTGACTTCAAGCGGATCCGCGTTGAAAAGATCTCCAGACAGGAATACGACATGCTGGAACAGGAAAAACTGAAACAGATCAAACGCAAACCGGTCGGGACTGTAAATTTCCTGCGCAACAGTACTCTGCCGAAAGGATTGCAGAGCGGTTGGAACCAGCTGGCGGAAAACCATCAATCCCGCTCGATCGTGGAACCGGATCCGTCCGTAACCGGTCCCTCCGGCGAAGCGGCACTGAAACTGGATTCCTCCACGGATGAATCAGTCGGCATCGCCTCGGAGCCATTCGTTGCAAGCGCTCCGGACCGGAAAGTCACCGTTTCGTTCGCCTACAAAGGAACCGGAGATTTTTCCGCCTCGGTTCAAACCCCGTGGAGCCGGAGCCGTCAGGTGCTGAAACCGCGCAAAGAGGAATGGCAGCGTGCCAGTATCACGCTTCTTCTGCCGCCGAAACGGTTGGCATGCGTGCTCCAGATTGCCGGCAGAGGAAAACTCCATGTCGATGCGTTCCGCGTTGCCGAACAGGGCGAAGCGGATTACAAACCTTCCGGTGAACATGAAATCTCCCTGTTCCTTCCGGAGTCCGACGCATCCATTTCCCGTATCCAGTTTGAAGACGAAGCGCCTGTGCTGAATTACTATGTCACCGGGAAAGCGGATGATGTAACCGTGAAAAGTTCTGTCACGGATCTGTACGGCAATACGACTGTTCTGCCGGAGTCCAAAGGCAAAAACGGAACAATCCGTTATCACAGGGGTTCACGTCCGTATGGACAGTTCCGCGTGGAAGTTCAGGCGTTCCGCAACGGAAAACCGGTCTCGGTGGTGAATGAAATGGTCGTAACGCGTCTGCCGCGTCCGGTTTACTGGGGCAAAGACGCCCCGGAGTCTCCGTTCGGCATTCACATGAATCAGCTGGAATCCTCCATCCGGGCGATGAAAGCGGGCGGATTCAACTGGATGCGCCTGCACGACGGAGCCCGTCACCTCTCCTGCTGGTATTTCGTGGAACCGGAACCCGGTAAATGGAAGTTTGCGGACAAAGAGATCAAGGCGTACCGGGACAATCATCTGATGCTTTACGGACAGCTCGGCGGCGCTCCCGCCTGGGCAACCGAACTGCGCAATCTGCCGGATTTCAGAAGCGAATACACCAAGGTCTATTTCACCCCGCTCCCGCAATATGAAAAAGATTTCGCCAATTACTGCAAAGTGATCACCGCACGCTACAAAGGCGTGATCGACGACTGGTTTATCTGGAATGAACCGTGGGGACGGCTCTTCTTCCATAAATCTTACGACTCGAAGAAAAAAGAGTACATCACTCACGGCTCCATCAAGGACAACGCCAAAGTCTACACGCGTTACTCCAAACTGGCATACACCGCCGCCAAGCAGGGAAATCCGCAGTGCCGGGTCACCGGAATCAACTCTTACAGCAACCGGCCGGACTGGAATTCCACCATCTACCACAACGGCGGATATGATTTCTGCGACGAGATCGACTGGCACGTTTATTATCAGGACATCCCGTCCGGTTATCCCGGCGACGGACTCAAAGACCGGATGGAATCCGCGTTTGACGAAATCATCCGCAGGGAGGGCGGCCTCACCAAGCCGTACATCATGTCGGAAGGTCAGGCGGGAAGCGCTTCCGTGGAAGAAACGGAACAACGGATCGGCCTTTACAAAAACACGATCACCTGGCACAGCATGGAAAACAGCCGCGAAATCGCGGAATCCAATATCCGCTATCTGCTCTCTCATCTTTCGTTCGGCGTAAAACGCGTTTTCCTGTACACGTCGCACAGCTACCGGAACATGGCACGCGGTTCGGGGCTTCAGATCATGCTCGGCGCGGACGGCTTCCCGCATCCGGGACTGGTCGCCATGTCGGCATTCGCCAAACGCATCGAGGACCGGAAATTCGTCCGCTGGCAGACACTGGCAGACGGCGTATATGCCGCGCTGTTTTCAAACGGAAAGCAGACAACCGCCGTCATCACCGGAGAGCTGCTGAAAAAGGCGGATATCGTCTGCCGCGGAAATTTCCCGTTCCAGCTGGCGGATCTGTACGGGAATCCGATTCCCGCGCTGAATTACAAAGAACAGATTCTGTATATCACCGCCGATTGCGCTCCCGAAACGCTTGCCGCCGCGCTCCGGGTAAAATAAGATGAAACAGGGGAACACCCATGAAACGGACAACTACAAATAATTTTTCTCTGATTGAACTTTTAATCACGATTTCCATTATCGCAATCCTGGCCGCGCTTCTGATGCCGGGGCTCAACGCCGCCCGCAGAAAAGCGCGCACGATAAGCTGTCTTTCCACACAGAGACAGTATGCGTATGCCGTCAATATGTACACGGACAGCAGCGACGGTTATTATTTTTTCGGGAAAGAGCCGCCGGTTACGGATGCCGCTTCCGCCTGTCAGATGATGTCCGGATGGCTGGATGTCATGCTGATGATGAAACTGCTGCCGTGCAGGGATTACGAAAAAAACAACAGACGGCTCCCGTCCGCAACCTGCCCGGAATATGTCAGTAATGCGAGCGGAGTCTATTACGGCTCCACTCCGTATGTAATCAACTCCTTCATGGGCTCCTGGCCGGACGGCCTTGTCACCACGCAGAGCGACGGTTCGTACGTCGGCTGCCGGTCCGTACAGGTCAAAAAGCCTTCCGCTCTCGCGATTTTCGGAGACCGCGGACTCACGCAGTCCCCGGCGGCTTCCATGCCGGTCATCTGGCAGGGCGAACAGCTGGCGCTGCAGTTCGACGACCAGTCCGGAGTATACGGCCGCCGCCTGCGCGCCAATGCACACGGAAACGGCTGTAATCTTGCCTATGCGGACGGACACGCCGGATTCATCCGTTACAGCGCGATCCGGGCCGGACTTTTCATGCGGGATCCTTCCCGCAGCAGCTGGCATGCGGGATATCCGGTCGGCGGTTATTGACGGACTCTGCCGCGGTCAGATCTCTTCCGACGTCTTTTTCGCGAGCTGTCTGCGCAGCTCGCGGGGACCGCACCCGCTGATCCGAGTTCCGCGGCAGTCAAGAATAACCCACCCGGGAAAAACACAGACTTTCTCCGCCGAACCGCGGAACAGCTCTCTGCGGTCTTGCGGCATTCTCGCTCCAGGTCTTCCGCCATGCGGTGAAATGTCTGCAATAACGGTCACCGGATAAGTTTTTACCGACTTTTCAAAACGATGTCTCGATATGAAGTTGAAAAGCTGCTGGAAGATGCTATTGTAATGCATTGTCGGGACTCTTCAGCTCAAATTAAAGACTTTCAATACCTTTAATGCAGAGCAAGTTCCTATTTTAACAAGCAAATCCGGAAACTTTTACCGGACAGTAGTGGAAAACACATGGAGCTTTAGGATGCTTTGGATTCATTCCTGTTATTCGCGCTTGCTCATAGACAATCACATTACCGACCAGAAACCGGAATTTATGCGGTATTTCAGCCCTGCCAACTATGCGGCGATGGTGCGGCTTTCCGGAGTGGAATCAGCCATGGTCTATGCATGCGACCATAATGGCAACTGTTATTATCCAACGCGGATCGGACATATGCACAGCGGACTGAACGGACGGGATGTTTTCGGAGAAACAATCCACCTTCTCAACAATGACGGCATTATCCCTGTGGCATACTATACGGTTATTTATCATAATCGCTCCGCTCTGGAACACCCCGAATGGCGCATGAGAAACATCAACGGAGCGGAATCCTCCGGACGGTATCATTTCTGCTGTCCGAACAACGCGGAATATCAGGAGTTTGCAAGACGGCAGATCGAAGAAGTGATCTCCTATCCGGTTAAAGGATTGTTTATTGATATGACATTCTGGCCACTGGTTTGCACCTGCAACGCTTGCCGCAAAGCCTTTCGCAGAGAATACGGGAAGGAAATCCCTGAACGTATCGACTGGCGCAATCCCGCCTGGGTTCGTTTTCAGCGATGGCGTGAAAAATCCATGGCATCGTTCGGAGCAATGCTAACCGGACATGTAAAAAGTCTGCGCCCGGAATTGACCGTTGCTCATCAGTTTTCTCCGGTCCTTCACGGATGGTTTCTCGGTCAGAGTTCCGCAATCGCGCAAGCCTCGGATTATTCATCCGGAGACTTTTACGGAGGGAAAAAACAGCAGCGGATCGGAACAAAGATTTTTGCGTCGTATTCAAAACATTTGCCTTACGAATTCATGACTTCCCGCTGTACAGATCTGCACGATCATACCTCGACAAAATCTGATGATGAACTTTTTCTTCACGCCGTTTCAACTCTGGCAAACGGTGGAGCATTTCTCTTTATTGATGCGATCAATCCTGACGGTACTTTGAATCGGCAATTCTACGAAAGGCTGCATCGGATCGTTGAAAAACTCAAGCCCTACCGCAGCTTGATAAAGCGGCATAGACCTGAGCTTTCGGGAAACGTGGGACTCTATTTTTCCATGACCAGCTGCATCAATGAAGCCCTTGATGGCGTTCTTCTGCAGGAAGATACGACACATGGGATGAATATGGACGAACGGGAAAACGCCGTTGTCAGCGAAACGGTGGAAACCGCATACCTTCTGAACACATTGCATGTTCCCTATCGCATTGTTACGGATTTGACAACGGATTATTCCTCAATAGACACTCTTATAATCAACAATGCCGCATATCTTTCCGGCTCGGAGTGTAAACAAATTCGCGCCTTTGTCCGCAACGGGGGAACACTTCTGGCAACCGGAAAAACTTCTCTCTATTCAGAAACCGGAGAAAGTTCTGGCAATTTTCAGTTAGCGGATGTTTTTGGTGTTTTCTTTACGGGGAAGGAGTGCGGACCAGTCAGTTATTTACATCTTGGAGCAGATGATCTTTCCGTTCGCGGCGTCTGCACTCCATTCGTGGAAGCAAAGGAGGAAACGACTGTTCGCGGAACGGTTTTTCTGCCAGATTTTCCCCCGCACGATCCGGAGCATTATGCTTCCATTCACTCCGATCCACCGGGTATAAATTCGGGGTTTGCAGGGTTAACCGTTCATTCTTTCGGGAAAGGACGGTGCGTATATCTGGCACCAGCTCTGTTCAAGCAGGCAGAGCACTCCCAGCAGAAATTCGGGAAAGAGCTGCTCAAGGAATTTGTGCGCCCCTTCGTCGTCGCTTCGGAAAACCTTCCGGATTGCGTGGAATTGACATTGTTGAGAAGTCGAACGCAGAAAGCCTTGCTTCTGGGAATCGTCAATGTTCAGGAAGAACTGCCGGTTATTCCGCTTCACGATCTTCGTTTATCCATTCGTCTGCCGGATGGATTTGAAGTGTCGGAAATACTTGATCAGAACGGAGAAGCGTACTCGTTTACGTCCTGTTGCGGGATTCTTACATTTACTTTAACCAGACTGCATGAAGCAGTTTTTTTAGAACTCAAGGAGAAAATGAACTCCCCGGTGTAGAACACGCGGGGTATCGGAGATAGCGACTCATGTTACAAATCAAGAGTAAGTTGTTGAACAAGAATTCTCCTGTATGCGCCTTGGTTTGTGATGTATTGCTGAATACCTTCCCGCAGCAGCTGGCATGCGGGATATCCGGTCGGCGGTTATTGACGGACTCTGCCGCGGTCAGATCTCTTCCGACGTCTTTTTCGCGAGCTGTCTGCGCAGCTCGCGGGGACCGCACCCGCTGATCCGGCGGATAAACCGGGCGAATGTGCGGGTCTGACTGAAACCGCACTGTCCGGCAATATCCGCAATGCGCTGATCCGTGTTCCGCAGCAGTTTCAAAGCCAGGGTCCGGCGGCGGTTAAGAATAAACCGTCCGGGAGAAACTCCGGTTGTCTCCGTAAAGATCCGGGACAGTGTGGAGCTTGAAATGTTCAGTTTGTCGGCAAGCATGGGAACGCTGAGCTGCGGATCGGAAATATTGGCGGTAATCAGTTCGATGCAATGCCGCACCGTATTTCCCGTACAGGAATTCTGATCCTCGGGCTCCCCCATCCGGGCAAACAGATCCAGCACCAGAGCACACGCACGCCGCTGCGCGGACAGTTCCCTCTGCACCATCAGCGTTTCCAATTCCCGGAACAGTTCCGCCGGATATTCCCGCGGATTCTGCCAGCGCGGATAGCGGAACGAATGCAGAAGCGTTTCAGCAAGCGCCCCGTAAAGGCAGATCCAGCGCAATCTCCATTGTCCCGAAAGCGCTTTGCGTTCATGGTCCTCGCCGGGCAGATAATAGAAAACGTCATTCTCATTCATCTGATATTGCTGCCCGAACAAAGTCACTTCGCCGGAACCGGAAATACACCAAAGTATTTCAAGATAAGGTCTTATTGCCCCCTTTTGATGCGAAAAGTTCCCTTTTTTTACCGTAGTGATACCGGTGCTCAGTATATGAAATGGAAGTGCCGGTACACTGTGATCCAACTGAAAGCCATTGCCGATGTATGTATCCTTTTCATATTTTCGCATAAAATTCAAGTTTCCCACTTTTTGCATAAAATTGTCTATTGACAAAAACCCTGTTTCATAGTATAATATAACCAGAGATAAAAGAAATGCAATAACAAAAACGGAATGAAAGGATTGATTTTATGAAAGAGAAACGGATTATTAAATTCACCCTTATAGAACTCCTCATCGTTATCTCGATTATTGCAATTCTTGCAGCTCTTCTTCTGCCGGCATTGAACTCCGCCAGAGGAAAAGCGCGGAGCACGGAGTGTCTCTCCAAACTGAAACAGCTCGGTACGGGGCTGATGATGTATTCATCGGACTGGGAGGGATGGATCGGCCGTTGGGACGCCAATCCCTCCTATCAGGCGAATATGTGGAATCTCCGGCTTTACCGGGACAACTATATTCCGAAATATTCCGTTTTCCGTGATCACGGGCGCGGACCTCTTCCGGAAAATCTCCTGAAAGACGGCGACTGGTATTCGAGTTACGGCATCAATTCCGGGCTTTCCGGCTGTTCCGAGACGCAGCACCTCAACTTCAAAATGATCGAACGCTCCAAATACAAAAACTTTTCCCGGCTTCCGATCCTTGCCGATTCCGTCTCATGGACCGGCAGCGTCATGAAAGACACGCAGGCCATGAGCTTCGCAACCTATTTGACAACCGCCATTGATCTCCGGCATCAGACCCGCGCAAACGTTGCCATGTTCGACGGCTCCGCCACAACGCTCGGATTTTACAATCTCCGTTACGAACTGGACCCCGAATTCGTGAAAAGCAAGGCGTGGGAAATTGATTCAAAAAACGGATTTCTTTGTCGCGAATGGCTGAATCCGCAATAAAAAAACAGCCCTGATCCATAAAAAAACAACCCTAATCTATAAAGGATATTGCAATGAAACACTTATTTTCCGCCTTCTGCTGTCTTGCGGCATTCTCTCTTCAAGCTCTGCCGCCGTGGCTCACAATTCAGTCCAAAGACGGTTCCCTGCAATTTGAACAGGTCCCCGCACGGCTTCTGCATTTCACGCCGAAATGGTATGGAAGAGAACAATCCGCAAAATTTGTAAAAGGCAAAGCGGAACAGACCGCTTCCGTTTTCCGCTTCTCCGGAACATGGACCATTGAAAAACAGAAATTCCAGCTGAATGAAACCATCCGGCAGACTGCTCCCGATCAAGTGGAATACACGGCGGAAGTCCAGTCCGGGACACCGATCCCGACCCAGGAACTCTCCTTGAACCTGCAGCTCCCGCTTGAGTTCCTCAACAAGAAGACGATCATCGCGAATGGGGAAACGATCCGTTATGCGGAAACCCCTTCCCGCAAAAACAACCGCTGGTTCAATGATCTGCGTTCTCTGATTGTCGAACTTCCCGAAGGAAAACTGGAAATCTCCGGCAAACCGTTCAAAGCTCTGCTCCAGGACAACCGCGTATTCGCCAAAAAAGGCTCAAAAGCGTCGCCCGGAACTTATTCCCTGCGCCTCTACCCGCAGTCCGGCGATCTGAAAACGGATACAAAAGTCTCTTTCCGGTATTGCTTCAAATTCCACGGCATCACCTCCGCGCCGCTGGATCTCGGCAAAGCGGCGAACCGGGCGTTCCGCGATGAGCGTTCCGGCGACGGCAAAGGCGGATGGAACGATCAGGGCCCCGAAAACGACCTGCGCATGTTCAAACCGGGCGGTCACCGGTATTTCGGCGTCAACTTCCAAGTCACGGATCCCGATCGGAATGACGGCAAAGGATGCATCGTTCTGAACGGAGCAGACCGGACCTGTTTTCTTGATTCCGCCACCATTCAATGTGACGGGCAGCGGGGACGCTGGCTCTATCTGCTCCACGCAAACGCGTTCACCGGGAAATATAAACACGCAGGCACGATCGAAATCCGGTTCCGCGACGGCTCCAGACAGAAAATTGATGTCCGGAACAACATTGACATCGGCAACTGGTGGGGCGGCATTGACCGGGAAAACGCTCCGGTCGTCTGGAAAAGCACCAATTCCAAATCCGTTGTGGGGCTCTATATGACCGGATTCCGTCTTGAGCGGGACGATCCCGCGGAGATCACGTTCCGCAAAGGCGAGTTCCCCGTGTGGATGATTGTCGCGGCGTCGCTGACCGACCGGAAAGCGGAACCATACCGGATCAGCAACGAGTATTACATTCTTCCAGGCGCGGAATGGGTCCGGGCAAGCGTGCAGGACGTCAAACCGGGAACCCCGCTCGACTTCTCCCGGTTTGCGGATGCTCCGGCGGGAAAATACGGACGCATCATTCTTTCCAAAGACGGCAAGTTTACATTTGAACAGGCGGAAAACAAGCGGATCCGTCTGCTCGGCGTCAATATCTGCGGCAGCGCGAATTTTCCCGACCGGACAACCGCGGAACAGTTCGCGGAGAAAATGGCGCAGGCCGGCTATAACACGGTCCGCATCCACCATTTTGAAAACGGACTCCATAACGGCAAAGGCTCACATTCCTATGAATTCGATCCCGCGCAGCTGGACCGGCTGGATTATCTGATCCATTGCCTGAAGCAGAAAGGGATTTATACCACGCTTGATCTCTATGCGAGCCGTACAATCAGGCCGGGCGAGCTGCCGGAATTCGGCAGCTTCAAGGTCGGAGTCTGCTTTGTCGATGCCTATCTGAAAAACTGGCAGGAATTCACCTCCCGGCTGCTGAATCATGTGAATCCGTATACAAAAATGCGCTGGGCGGACGACCCCGCGGTCTTCTGCCTGAATCTCGTCAATGAAAATCCGCTTATCAATATATGGCGTCGGGGCAATGAATCCGTCATTCTGGCAGAATACACTGCATGGCTGAAGCAGCAGGGCCTTGACTCCGCGGAAAACCGGGAAAAACGGACCGGTCCGTTCATGCAATTCCTTACGGAAAAACAGAGCGGAACCATCCGGCGCATGACGGATTATATCCGCAACACACTGAAATCCGACATTCTGATTACAGACATCAACTGCGACACCCGTCCCTATCTGGCGCATTCCCGCAATATGCTTGATCTCGTCGATATGCACTATTATCTGGATCATCCGACGCACCCGCACGGAGGCTGGAACCCGCCCTCGGTGTTTACGCAGCTCTCGTCAATCTGCCATTATGCGGAAAATCCGCGCGAGATGATGCCTGCCCGGATCTTCGGAAAGCCGTTTCTGGTAACGGAATACCAGTTCTGCCATCCGAACAATTACATCGCCGAATCCGGCCCGCTGATGGGCGCGTATTCCGCCTTGCAGGACTGGGATGGACTGTGGCGCTTTCAGTACGCTCTCTCGGACCGCGGTCTGCTGAAAACCGCCGGATGGGTCTCCTATTTCACTTCCGCCGGAAATCCGACCATGCGCATGTCCGACTATATCATCTGGTTTCTGTTCATCCGCGGGGACGTCCGCCCGGCGGAAAAGGGAATCGCTCTGCCGTTGGACGCCTCGCTGTTCGACCGCGAATCCTCGCTCTCCGCCTATTCCCGGCTCGGCCTGATTCATCGGATCGGTATGCTTCCGCCGGGAGAGAAACAGAAAAATATCACCGTGTCCACGGACCCGGAGCCGAAACTCAAAACCGGAACCGTGATCAGCTCCACGAAAGAGATCGTTCTGAATCCCGCGCAGGAATTCAAGGTCATCACGCCGAAAAGCGAATGCATCACCACAGACAAACCGGAAGCGGCAGCCGGGCGACTCTCTTTCCGCAGGGGCAGTACGTTCCAGACTCTTTCCGTTCATTCGCTTGACGCGCTTCCGCTCGGCACCTCTTCATCGCTGCTGCTTTTCCACCTGACCGACGTCAAGAACAGTTCGGAAAAATTCGCGTCCCCCGATATGACGTATCTGCTCAGCTACGGCAGAGCGCCGGCTCTTCAGAGAGTCGGAACCGCCGATATCTCCCTGCGCCTCCCCGCAGGAAACTGGCGTGTCATGTCGCTGAATCCCGATGGAACCGTAAAGCGCACGGAAAACGCCGTCTGGCGAAACGGAACTCTTCAATTCAGGGCAAACACGGGAAACACCCTTGTTTACCATATCGTGAAACAGTAAAGCCGTTCTCCGGTCTAACCCGGAAAACGGCGGGAAATGCGGCGGAAGACTCGAATATCCGGTCTTCCGCCGCCGGATCGGGGGGGATTATTCCACGGTGATCCGGTGAACTTTGGCACTGTCGGCTTTCGGAAGCTCCAGCACAAGAACTCCATCCTGCGTCTTCGCGGAAATCTTTTCCACGTCGATCCCGTCGGAGAGCTGGAACTCGCGCTTGAAAACGATTGCCTGACCGTTCCGCCGGAGCGTACTGGCGGCTTTCATGGCCATGATCCGGTCTTTGACTTCAACTGTCACGGTTTTGCTGTTCGCGCCGGGAACTTCAAACCACATGGTCACGCCCTCGGATCCGTCAAGAATATCGACAAGCGGCATCAAAACCAACGCCTGGTTTTCGGCTTTCGGCTCAACTCTATTTTCCATTTCACTCATAATCGTACCTCCTGATTGGTGTTTTTGAACTTATTGTACGGCGACAACGTGCGAGACCGGTTTTACCGTGCTTTCGCGCGGCAGCGTGATCGTCAGAACACCGTCGGCACATTTGGCTTTTGCTTCCGTTCCACGGACTTTAACCGGAATCCGGACGGTTTCTTCATAGGACTCAAACGAACGTTCCCGGCGGATATAATGTCTGCCTTCTTCCGGAACGGATTCGCTGTTCCGGGCGATTTTCACGGTCAGATAATCGCCGAGGACTTCCACGCTGATGTCTTCCGGCTTGCTTCCGGGCGCCGCAAGACTGGCGGTCACATTCTCTTTCCCGACCTCCAGCTCAAGACGTCTCCTGTGCGGCGTATTGAGAAATTCCGGGGTGAAATCGTTCATCTGCCCGAACATCTCGTTCAGCAGATCGTCGATCCCGTAAAGAGTCGGCTGGTACTGATTGTTTTTCCGATGCCATTTCGCGATGTGATGCATACTGCACCTCCTTGTTTGATTGTTACATTGGCAAGACAGAAATTAGCAATTCCCATGCCAACTGTTTTCCGATGCGGAGCTTTCTTAAAAAGAGACAAATTGTCTCATATTTCAAATTTCAAAAAAGAGACATTGTGTCTCATCTGCATAAAACAACCCTCCCTGGCGGTCTGTAAACAGAAAAGAGAAAGCGCAAACCGTTATTTTTTCAAAAATTTTCCTGTTTTTCTTGATTACCGGGGTTGACTTCATAACAAAAACGTTGTATCTTGCCAATAAGCAGGAACAGTAAGAAAAGGAGTTTTCCGGCAATGAAAATCAGGCATTATACACTCGTGGAAATCATGATCGTCGTCGGCATCATCGCGATCCTCGCGGGACTCGCTCTCCCGGTGCTGAACAGTGTACAACGAACCGCCAAGCTGAACAAAGCCACCGCAGAGTGTAATGCGATTGCCCTTGCAATCAAGAATTTCGAGACGGAATACGGACAAATGCCGAATCCGGGCAATATCGGCACCGACAAAGCAAAAAGTGCTCCGACAGCAAATGTAAAAGATTTGGATAATAATAATGTCATCTTCTCTCCGAATGAAAACGATCATTCCGCCGGAGATCAGGGGAACTCTGACCAGGCAAAACAGTACCGGACATTTTTTTCCATGCTGACCGGTTATCAATACTCGGATCCCACGAAAAAAACCGAAAGCGGCACAGGCGAAGACGATTTTCACAACAATGCCAAAAAAATGACGTTCTTAGACCCGACTCCCGCATACGCCAATGGACAGGGCTTTCTGGACCCGTGGGGAAAACCGTACATGATTCTTTACAAAACAGACGGGGAATTGAAAAATACATTTAAATTGTATAATAAAACCGAACTGGAAGTAAAACTTTTAACTCCCATCGCGGTCTATACCGTTGAAGGAAAAATGAACGATGTGGATCTCTCCGAACCGAATCGTTACGCGACTTCCTGGAACGGTATCATCACAACCCCGGAAAACTGAAATCAAAAGGATAAAACAAATGAAAAAACAGAATTTCACCCTCACAGAACTCCTCGTGGTAATTTCCATTATCGCTATCCTCGCGGGCATCATGCTGCCGGCATTGAACCGTTCACGAGTCAGTGCTTTAGGAACCGCCTGCTCCAGCAATCTGAAACAGGTCGGCGGGGTCTTCACTCTGTTCGCCAACGACAACGATGACGCTCTTCCGCCCGCGGATTTCGTAGCCCTTGCCACACCGGGAGATAGTGCGACAGAATTGCTGAAAGACACAAAAAATATTCCGTGGTATGCGGGATTGGCAAAGCGAAAATATCTGGACAAGACCCCGTTTTCAAAAGAAAATCAGATGACGAAATCCTTTGTAAACTGCCCGCTGCTCTCCGGTGCCCCGGGAAAATACAATGCTTACGGCGTACCCGTAGGAACTAAAAATACCGGTACGGAAATTTCTGCAAACGCCGGCATTTTCAAACGGAAACGGATTGATATGGACGGTTCCCATGCTCTGGCAGCAGATTCCGCGTACAAGAAAGATGTCAAACAGGAAGCATATTTCCTGAGCGAAACAGATGGAACGAATTCCAAGGATGTAAATGGAGAAATTGCTTTCCGCCACATGGTTCGTGCCAATGTTCTTATGCTTGACGGAAGAGTGGAGAACTTTGACGTCAGCAAGGCTGAAAAGATTCTGACTTATAAAGATGGAAAACCCGAAGAAAAGCGCTACAATTTCCAGGAAGAGGATTAATACGTTTTACCCGGTATAAAGCATGAGCGCCGTCTTCATCGGATGGCGCTCTTTTTTTATCTATGCACAAAAAAATCAGCGCCGCTTCTGAATGACACGGAAGCGGCGCTGACCGTTACGGGAATCTGCGTCCGGCGGTTATTTCTGGAACGATTTTGAAAAGTCAACCGTTTCAGAAGGGGCAACAGCTTTCTTGACGTATCTGGACTTCGCAATCAGCTTATCCATGATCTTGGCGAACTCCTGCGCATCCATCGGGAGCTCAACCGGTTTCTTTTTCAGTCCGGAAAGAAGCATTGCATTGCCGAGCTCAAGCCCGCGGATACCTTCGGTCGCGGGAGCGATCAGGGCGTCGCCTTTGAGAATCGCATTGCAGAAGTTTTCAATAATATCGCGGTGCTGGTGAGACCCGTCATTGTTTACCGGAATATCCACATTCCAGATATCAGGACGGTTGAACTGCGTCTTCGTCTCCTTGCAGAACTTGGCGGTCGGGATCTCGTTTCGTTTGAAATTCAGTTTTCCGTCTTCATAAACGAGACGTCCGCGCTCGGCGGCGATCTCAAGCCGGTTCGTTCCCGGAGCTTCGCCGGTCGTTGCGATGAAAACCCCGGTCGCACCGTTGGGATACTCCAGAACGGCGGTCACATCGTCTTCCACTTCGATGTCGTGATATTTGCCGAGAGTCAGAGTCGCGGTGACTTTGTTCGGCATTCCGAAGAACCACTGCATCAGGTCGAGCTGGTGCGGACACTGATTCAGCAGAACGCCGCCGCCCTCTCCGCGCCAGCTTGCGCGCCAGTCGCCGGAATCGTAATAAGCCTGGGAACGGAACCAGTCGGTAATGATCCAGTTGACGCGGCGGATCTCTCCGAGCTCGCCGGAATCAATCAGTTCCTTGATTTTTTTGTGAGCGGGAAGAGTCCGCTGATTGAACATTGCGGCGAGTTTGAGTTTCGGATACTTCTTTGCCGCTTTTACCAGTTCTTCCGCAAGCGCCTTATGCACGGAGATCGGTTTTTCCGTGATGACATGTTTCTTGTTTTTCAGAGCTTCGATCGCCAACGGCACATGGAAATAATGCGGCGTAGCCACGATCACGGCATCGACATCCGCTTTTTTGAAAAACGTTTTCGTATCGGTGAAAAGCTGAATCTTTTCGGGATCGTAGCGCTTCAGTTTTTCCGGATTGATGTCGCACAGAGCTGTGAGTTTCGCATTGGCGAGCTGACCGATGCTGACCACATGAGCGCTGCCCATGTTGCCCACACCGATAATACCGATTTTCACCTGATCCATTTTTATTTCCTTTCCATTGTTGACCGGTCTGTGAAAAATAGCCTTTCAATAAAATAACAGCGGGAGCGGGGAATGCAATGTTTCTTCATGAAAAAACAGCAGAAAACTTGTATTCTTGTTATTCATTTTCCAATCGTTCCGGTTGAAAACGGAAAAACTTGTATTATCTTAGTAGACGAAACCATTATGGAGAACCTATGCTGAAAAAGACGGATTACATTCAGAACAAGATCCTTGCGGAACTGCTGGAGCATGGAGCGCAAAAAGGGGATCCGATTCCGTCACGGCATCAGCTCTGCCGGAAATATCACTGCTCCCGCACCACGGTGGAACGGGCGGTCCGCAATCTGGTGGACTCCGGCTACCTGTGCGCCCGCCAGGGAGCGCGCACTTATGTCCATGACATGCACCCGGACGACCGGATTCATACGCTGTATATCATTGCGGACTGGCAGCCGGGACAGGATATTTCCCAGAGCCTGCGTGAACTGCTGTTTCAAGGCGGAATGTCGGATATTCAGGTCATCGGCGTCAGTTCCTGCGAGCTGAGCGACCATTTTTCCCGGATCTGCCTTCCGGGCAACGCGGTCGCATGGCTGATGCCGTCGATGAGCAATATTCACGTCATGGATTTTTTTGCGGACAACAAAGTCCCGCAGCTGCTTCTGAACCGGAAATACAAACATTACAGCCACGTCATCACCGATTCCAAAGCCAGCATTCTGGAGGGGCTTTCCTGGCTGATCCGGGAAGGCGGACCGGAAGTGACCCTGATCGCACAGTCCGCCGGAACGATGCACCCTTACCAGTATGACCGAATTCTGGCATTTTTTGAATCCGCCGTGGAACTGGGCGCGAAATTGAGTCCCGATTCTCTGTTCATCCGGGAATTCGATGACATACCGGGCGAAATCTCCGAAATTGCCGGAACGGTATTCCGCCGCAGACCACTTCCGAAAGCGTTTTTCATCCTCGGTTCCAATCTGGTGATCCCGTTCATCACGGCGGCGCGGTCTCACAATCTGAATCCGGGAACGGATTTCAAACTGCTGTGCTTCGATTGTCTGGACTCCCTGCGCGGTTATCCGGGAATCTGCATGCTACGTCAGCGTTTCGACCGGATCTATCAGGAGATCCAGCGCTGGCTGCGGCTCTGCCTGACTCCCGCCGGACAATCCTTTCACTCGGAGATAAAAACTGAACTGTTGGAATTTTAATTTTTTTTCAGAATCCGGTTTGCATTTTTCCGGAAACGGTATATAGTATTGGCATACAAGCGATACACAATCGCATGCGCCCATAGCTCAGTCGGTAGAGCAAATGACTCTTAATCATTGGGTCCAAGGTTCGAGTCCTTGTGGGCGCACCATTTTTTCTCCTTTTTCCTGAATATTTCCTGTTTCCTTGTTTTTGTGTGTAAAAAATCATGCGTTCCGGATAAAAACAGCTTGAAAAATCCCGGTTTCATCATTATGTTTCCATTCTCAATCAATACAGGAATTTATCATGCGGGAACGGGTGAAAGTACAAATACTGGATGCGGTGCGGAACGATCATGGAGAATCGTCCAAAAAATCCATTCAGGCGGCAACAGGGCTGGCGTGGGGAACCGTTTGTAAAAATGTGGACGGAATGATCAGCGACGGGCTCCTCGTTTACCGGAAAGAGGAACCCAGCGGACGCGGGCGGCCGATCGGGCATGTCATGCTGAACCCGAACGGCGGATTTTTGATGGGAGTCGATCTCGGCGGAGCATTCTGGCGCGTTCTGTTCACCGATTTCATGTTCAAGCCGCTATTCAAAAAAACGATCCGGCGTCCCGACTATGCCGGAGCAGACGCATTCTGTCCGGAGCTGTTCCGTTTTCTGGAATGTGCGCTGAAAGAAAGCTCTCTCCCATGTGCCCGGCTCTGCGGGATCGGAATCGGAATATCGGGTAATATTGATTCCGAACACGGTATCCTGGTTTCCGCAGCCAATCTCGGACTGAAAAACGGAACAGATCTGGCACTCCGCAAGCGTGTGGAAGAACAGTTCGGGGTAAAGACCTATCTCTCCACCTCACAGGCCGCCGCGGCATGGGCGGAATATCATTTCGGCCGCTACGCCGGAACCGGCAACCTGATCACTGTCGGAATCGGCGTCGGCATCGGAGCGGCGATCATTGCCAATCATACGCTCCTGCCGAACCGTCCGGACCGTCCGACCGGTTACATCGGACACCTTTACCTGCCGGGGATCAACCGCCCCTGCGTCTGCGGAAACAGCGGATGCATCGAAGCATTTTCCGGCGGAAATTCCCTTGCGGCGATCGCACGGGAACTTTATGCGGGCACGGCTTCCCCGGATGCAGCCGGTCTGGACCGGCTTGCCGCTTCCGGCGATCCCGAAGCACGGGAATTGCTGTGCCGGGCGGCGGATTACGACGCCTTCGGGATCGCATTCCTGGTTCAGATGTATCATCCCGACGTACTGATCTTCACCGGAGCACAATGCCGGACGGACGGTTTTCTGTTCCGGGAACTTCTGCGCAGACTGGATCACCATGTTCCGCCGTTGCGCCGGGGCGGGATGTCCATCGCGCTCTCGGAGCTCGGAGCGGAACATACAGCCCTCGGAGCCGCGCGGCTTTATTTCGAGAATCTGTTCTGACCCGTTCCGCATCCCGCCGTCTCTCCGGATATGACGGAAAAATGCCGCGGATTGCCGGAAATCACCGGTTTTCTTCATCGAACAGAGCGGAAAACAGACTCAAAAACGGCTCTTTTTCAGGAATATTCGTTTTTTTTGAAAAAACAGATTGAAAATATCAAAAAATGATTTATTATTTCAACATAAAAACGAAAGGCTAAACGCGGAGGAAAAAGAACATGAAATACTACACAAAAGAACACCAGTGGGTCAAATTGGACGGCGATGATGCTATTGTCGGCATCACCGGTTTCGCCGCCCGTGAACTGGGAGACATCTCCTATGTGGAGCTGCCCCGGGAAGGCTCCGATGTCATTGTCGGCGACTCCCTCGGCATCGTGGAATCCGTCACCGATTCATCCAACGTCTATTCGCCCGTCAGCGGAACCGTGATCCTGATCAATCATAATCTGGACGACGACCCCGGCATCATCAATCGTTCCCCGGAAGAAAAAGGCTGGATCTGCAAACTGGAAAACATCGACCTTGCGGAATTCGACGACCTTCTCGAAGAGGAAGATTACAAAAAATATCTGAACACACTTTGATCCTTTTTCATTCGTTCCGGCATGCCTCCGCAGAGCCGGTTATGAGGCAGCAAAGTCCCTTTGCGGGACTTTGTCTGTTTTTTTAGAATCATGCTCAGCATCAGGAAAGCGCCGAATGCGTAAATCAGCCGAACAGGAACCGTCACAGGAACTCCCGGATATGGACCGGGCGCTCGCTGCGTTTCTCGCCTATCTGCAAAATGAGCGGAATGCATCGCAGCATACGATAGACAGTTACCGGCTCGACATCCGCCAGTTCGCGGAAATGCTTCTGGAAACCGATACCGATTGTGCGCAGGCGGATTGGAACGGCGTTGATGTCTATGCGGCACGCACCTATATCGTCAAACTTCAGAAAGAGGCGGAAGTCTCCAAAACGTCGATTCTGCGCAAACTTTCCGGTATGCGTTCCTTTTACCGCTATATGCAGCGGGAGGGATATGCGCAGGACAATCCGTTTTCCAGTCTCGTCGCCCCGAAACGGCAGAAACTGCTGCCCAAATATATGACGGTGGAAGAAGTGGGGCGTCTGCTTGACACTCCCGCGATATTCTGGAAGGACGCATACGAAAAAGATATCGCCAAAGATGAGGAAAGCGCTATTTTCTCCTCTGCCCGCGATGCGGCGATCCTAGAAGTGATTTACAGCGGCGGACTGCGTATCAGTGAAGCTCTCGGCCTTAATATGGAAGATCTGGATCTGCTGTCCGGCGTAATGCGCGTCCTTGGAAAAGGCAAAAAGCAGCGGCTGTGCGGACTCGGAAATCCGGCGATCCGCGCGATCCGGAAATATCTGCCGGTCCGCCGGACACGGACAGAAAACGAGCGACGGAGCGCACCGGTTTTCGTCAACCGTTTCGGGGAACGGCTGACAACCCGCTCCTTTCAACGCAATTTCAAGCTGTATCTCCGCACCGCCGGGCTTCCGATGGATATGACGCCGCACAAACTGCGCCATTCGTTCGCCACCCATCTGCTGGATGCCGGAGCCGATCTCCGCAGCGTTCAGGAACTGCTCGGTCATGCCAACCTCAGTACGACGCAGATCTATACACACATCAGCACCGAACGGATGAAAGCGGTCTATAACAAGGCGCATCCGCGCGCCTGACGGTTTCACCCGGCTTTATTGCATCTTCCAAAGAATCCTCCGGCGGAATACCGACAGCTTTTCAGCATCCAAAGAATTGTCAACGACATCAGTGGCATCCAACGGAACCAGCTGGATCAGCGTCCAGTTGGCATTGCTGATCCGCGCCCAGGAACCCCGTGTCGGCCGACCGTTGAATACCGTTGTAAATTGAGGCGATTGATTTTCCCGGATCTGCCGGAGCAGTTCCGGGTCCCGGAACTCCGGACGGAGCGTCATGGACGGAGACGACGCTTTGCCGTGCGACTGTTCAAAGCCATGATCTGCCGAAGAAAAGATCTGCCGGTCTTCCGAATCCAGCAGAATGTAGGTGGAACGGAACCGCTCCTTTTTTGCCTGTTCCCAAATCGGCCGCACCAATTCGTGGAAGCAGATCTCAAATCCGATAACTCCGATACTCTTGTCCTCGGCGTCAAGAATCGGACGCCAGCAGGAGATCACGACATGCCCCGCGGAATCCACATACGGCGGACTCCAGAGCAGACGGCGGGGATACTTCTTATAGGCGTTCCGGATCCAGTCACTCTGAAACTCTCCGGGTGACGAAACGGTCTCTTTCATACCGGGAAAACGCAGGGCAATCCCGTTATCCAGAATATAAGTGATCCGCCGGAGCAGAGTCCCCCGTTCCAGCAACAGGCGCATATTCTCCTTTTTGGAATGCGTATAAACATCCTGTCCGTGAATATTTTCAAAGATATGAGTCAGACGCAGACTGTGAAGCGACCGCAACCGACTCCCCCACTCCTTCAAAACTTCCGGAGAAATCGTTTCCGGCTTGAAATAAGCGGCATGTTCCCACGACACCTCTTTATCATAGAACGGCACCTTGACCAATCCCGGAACCGGTGTTCCGGATTTTGAATCAAACGCCGTTGCCGGATAAAAGCGGACTTTTTCCTTTACGGAATCCGGACGGATCATTTCAATCCCCAAACTGGTGCTGAGCGCTTTCAGTTGGTTCTGAAGAGACAGCAGGCGGCTGTTCAGCTCCGAAGCCAGCCGTTCCGTATTGCCCTGCAGTTTCAGACTCCGCACCATCTCCCTGCCGACCTGCCGGACCATCCGGTTCTCTCTCCATAACGCATAGATCGCAACCGCAGCAAACAGACAGAACAACCCCACAATCACACTTAAAGTGACATAGCGGTGACGGTACATAAGGCGCATCAGCTTCTGCAAAGGCGAATCCGGGCAGGCTTTCACTTCTTCATTGAAGAGGAAATGGCGGACGTCGCTTGCCAGATGTCTCACATCCGGATAACGGTCGCGGGGATCAAGCGCACGGGCTTTTTCAATGATCGCGCTGAGCGCCGGAGCGATCTGCCGCCGGGGATCAAGCGGAACCGACGGTTCAAATTCCCCGCGGCAAATCTTCTGCGCGATCTCCTCGGAACTGCTGCCGGAAACACATCGGCGCAGCGTGGCGATCTCGTTCAGGATCATTCCCAGCGCAAAAACATCGGTCTGCTGTGTCGTTGCGCCGTCACACAGCGCCTCCGGAGCCATATAAGAGGGAGTTCCCGTCACATTTCCCTTGCGGTCGGTCCCTTCCAGACAGGCAATCCCCCAATCCATGACATACACCTCTCCATAGCGCCCGATCATGATGTTGTCCGGTTTTAAATCGCAGTGAATGATACGGCGGCTGTGGCAGTATTCAATCGCATCGCAGACATGCAGAAACATTTCCAGCCGCTCCTGTAAAAGCTGTTTATACCGTTTCTGGGAATAATGCTGTTTTTCCTGCTGTTCACGGCTGCGCCGCAGATACTCTTTCAGAGTAATGCCGTTGATCAGCTGCATTGCAAGATGAAGCCCGCCCTCGTTATCGCTGTCCAAGCTGAACAGGGAGACAATGGCGGGATGATCCAACTGTGCGTTGAGTTTGGCTTCCGCAATGAATTTTTTCACAGTGTCCGGCCGGTGAAGCAAATCCTCCCGCAGCGACTTGATCACGGCTTTCCTGCCAAGCACGCGGTCCTGAGCTAAAAAGACGCGTCCGAATCCGCCCGCGGCAAGCAGTTTCAGAATACGGTAACGCTTGCCGCTTTTTTCCAGCTGAGCGAGAAAATTCCGGACATCCTCATCGACAGAGAACTGTATCGGCTCCTGATCCCAGTCTCCATTCTGAATGATTCCGCTGCCGTTGTCCGTTTGCATCTCCGGGTGATCCGGAGCAGGTTCCGGCTTTGCTATCACCTGAGTTACATCAATCGTATGTTCCGGCAATTCTTCAGACATTGGAGTTCTCCATTCGTTTCCCAGCAATACAGAGACAAACGGTTCCCGCATAATGTTTCATACGGAACCATCTGTCAATTCAACAAAATTCTGTAAATATACTGTATTTTTTTCCGTCTGTCAAGAACCCCGGTTCTCTTTTTTTCCGATGCGTCAAAAACATTCTTTGCATCGTTCCGTTTTTCCTGCCGGAAGCAGATGATGGTTATTCACAAATCAAACCGAAGAAATTATTGAGGGATAATCTCTAGATCTGGCGGTAATGTTCCCGGAATTGAGTCGGTGTCATTTTTGTATATTTTTTGAACATCCGGAAGAATAAAAAAAGATCTTCATAGCCGCAGGAGAGAGCGATTTCCTGCAATGTCATTTGAGACCGGATCAGCATACTGCATGCATTTGAAATGCGGCGCATACAGATATATTGCTTCGGCGGCAAACCGTAACGCAGACGGAACTTCGCAGAGAGTTCGGAACGGCGCATCGCAAATTTTTTGTGCAACTTGTCCAGTTCGATCACTCCATCCAGATTCTGTTCGATGTCATTCATGACTTGATACAGGGTGTCTTTCCGTTCCAGTTGATCCCCGTGAAGATCGTTCAACTGTTCCAGGAACGGAAGCAATATATGATGAATCTGGATTCTCCGTTTGATATTTTCCCGGAGCGATTCGGGTCGAGCAAAGGAATTCTTGACAAAATCAATAATCAGTTCCCGTATTTCCGAGCAGTCTTCGGAAGCAAGTTCCAGCGGATGGTTGAATATTCCTATGTGATCCAGAGAACGAGAAGAAAAATGAATAAAAAAATGCTTGCATTCCTCTTTGAAAATATACTGGAACGGGATGCTTGACGGGATCAGATAGATTCCGCCGGAACAGAGTTGATATATTTTCTGCGGAAACATCAGATCAAAACACCCTTTTTCCAAATAGTAAACCCGGATAAACGGGTGCGGTTCAAAACCGAATGGCCACGGACGAGCCCTGATTCCGATTCCGCTGCAGATCGGAATCAGGTCCAGAGATCGCAGGAGTTTATCAGGCTTAAAAACAACAGATTTTATATTTTCCATATTTCTTCCTCTATACTATTTTGAAAAAATAGACAAAAAATCCATAAGATTATAACATATATTC